>JAFUCP010000002.1 GCA_017459565.1 Clostridia bacterium
GCGCGCACAGGCCGCAGGAACGGAGGCACATATGATCGATTATGAAGCCCTGCGCAGCAAGCTGAGGGACGAGTGCTTTGCCGCCTTTTACGGCGGCGGCATCGGCACGGCTCTGATGGATGCGCTCGACGTGGACGGTATGGAGCCGGAGGAGCTTGTCAGGACGGCGAAGCAGTGGGGAATCGACGTGGGCAGGTTTGAAATGCAGGCCCGCGGCCTGCCGGCTTTGCCGGGGCGGGGGCCGGGCTGTGGCGCGGCCTCCGGGCCGAATGTGAATCCGCGGAGCGTTATATGAGCAACAAAGGCGCATTTTCTCAACAAAAGCCTTCCAAGGCGCGGTTTGGGCGCGGTTCGGAGGGCTTTTGTTCTTGTCTTTTGTAGTGTTACTGTGCTATAATATCATGGGTTTTTGTCCGCAGACCGTTTCCGTGAAACAGGGAAGTCAGAGGTTACAAAATGAAAAAGGTATTGTATATTCTGAACGATTGCATGAGAAAGTTCACCTATGAGAGAACCTTCGGACTTTATCGCGCCATCCAGCGCATGGATGAGCCGGTCAACCTCTACATCGTTCGCAGCGACGGGTATTACGACTTTGCCCCGGAACACAATTGCGGCGAATACAACATCTTCCGATTGCCCGACTACGGCGATTATGACGGGATCTTCCTGGATATCAACAGCATCCTCGACGCGGATTCCGATTCCTATACCCGCGGCGTACTGTACGCCGTGAGGGCCGCCGCCGAGGCGGGAAAGCCCGTCATCTCCATGGCCAACGATATCGACGGCTTCTATTACGTGGGAATCGACAATTACAGCGCGATGCAGTCGGTCATCCGCTATCTGCACCGCACGATGCGCCTTTCGGACTTCTGGTTCGCCATGGGCCCGGCGGACAATTACGAAAACCAGACCCGCACCCGCGCGCTTCTGGATTATTGCGGGGGAAACGGCCTCCCCTGCGAAGGTGACCGCCTGTTTACCGAGAGCTTCATCATCGAAAGCGGCATCCACGCCTTCCAGCACCTGCTGGCCAGGCACGGCGGGAAGCTGCCCCAGGCGATCATCTGCGCCAACGACCACATCGCCCTGGGCGTCTGCCACGCGGCGGAGCTGGCGGGCTACAGGGTGCCGGACGACGTCATGGTGACGGGCTTTGACAACATCGACGTGGCTTCTTACCTCTCCCCGTCGATCACCTCCGTGGACCAGCTTTGCTGGAACATGGGCGACGCCTGCATGGACGCCATGCGCAAGATCTGGGCGGGGGAGAGCGTGCCCCGAAGGATCTACACGCCCACGGAGCTGATTTTGCGCGAGACCACCGGCCATACCATGTCCGATGAGGAGGACCTCAGGCGGCATGTCACGGAATACATCAGCCATACCTCCAGCATCACCGATTTCAACTACCGGCTGAGCGCCCTGCAATACCAGCTGCCGGCCTGCAAGACCATCGAGGAGATATGCGAGGCGCTGGTGCGCTGTCTGTCCGTGCTGAACTGCAAGGGCGCGAGCCTCGTGCTGGACGACGCGCTGTTTGACTGCGGCGGCGTCATTGAATTCAGCGATCACACGGGGCGGATGCGCGATGCCGGGGACGGCATGGCGGTGGAGGGCTATTCCGGGCGCATGAAGCGCATCTTTACCTGGCGGCGCGGGGAGGAGCTTTGCTTCGAGCGCCGCGGCGTGGGCAGCCGGCTCTGCCCCGGGGATTACAGCGGCCCCGGCGAAAACCACCTGTTTGTGCCGCTGCACTTTATGGAGCATACCGTGGGCTATCTCGCCATATGGGACTGCATCGAAATGGTGCGCATCAAGGCTGTTTCCGCCATCGTCAATACCCTCGCCGTGGCGCTGCGGAATTTCTTTGCCCAGAGAAACCTGTCCTATATCAACCACGTGCTGTCGGGCATCTCGATGAAGGACCACCTCACGGGTCTCTACAACCGGCTTGGCTATCATGACCTGGCCTATCCGCTGTATCGCAGGCTGTGCGGCCTGAATGAAAGGCTGGCCATCATCTTTATCGATATGGACCGGTTGAAATACCTCAACGATACCTTCGGCCACACGGTGGGGGACCGGGCGATCCAGTGCGTCTCCAACGCCATCCGCCACAGCGTCCCCCAGGACGCGATCCCGGTGCGATACGGGGGCGATGAGTTCATCGTGCTTGTGCCCGCAAAGGGCGAGGCGGACGCAGAGGAGCTGCTGGCGGCAATTGCCGCGCGCCTGCCCGGGGAGGCCGAAGCGCTGAACATGCCGGACGCGCCGGGCATCAGCGCCGGCTATGTGCTGACGAACCCCGGCGACAGAATATCCCTGGACGACTACGTCCGGCAGGCCGATTCGCTGATGTACGCAGAGAAGAAGCACAAAAAGCGCGCCCGGAACGATTGACGCGGGCTGGAGCACCCCTGAAGCATCGCCGCGAGGCTGTGTGGCGGGCGATGCGCTTTTGAGACCGACCCGCGCCCCGGAGGCGCTGAAAAAATGGAGGAATGAAGGATGAAGGGTTTGACGGTGAAGTATCTGGCAATGCTGCTGGCCGTTGTCGCGCTGTGCGCCGCGGCCTGCGCCGCCGAGGGTGCGACGGGAACGATTCCCCTCTGGAGGGATAATTCCCCGGCTATGGCCTCCATCGTGGCGTTTGTGGAATCCGTGACCGACGAGACCTCGCCGGACTATGTGCCGCCGGAGGGGCGCATCGCGCTGTTTGATTCGGACGGCACCCTCTGCGGAGAGCGCTATCCCACGTATGTGGACCAGTGTATGCTGATGTACAGGCTGCTGCACGACGAGACCTGCGAAAGCCCCAACGAGGAGGACCGGGCCTTCGCCCAGGCGCTGGAGGAGGCGCTTTTGAACGGCGAGCCGGAGCCGGAATCTCCCCGGTCCACCGCGCAGATGGCGGCGGAATCCTTCAAGGGCTTCACGGTGGAGGAATACCGGGCCTATGTGCGCGATTTCATGTCCCGGAGCGTGCCGGGCTTCGAGGGCCTGACCTATGGCCAGCGCTTCTTCCTGCCCATGGTGGAGCTGGTGCGCTACCTGGCGGAGCGCGACTTTGTGGTCTTTATATGCAGCGGCACGGAGCGCTCCTTCCTGCGGGAGATGACAGCGGATGTGCTGGGCGCGTGGATCCCGCCCTATCGCGTCATCGGCACCACCTTCTCGCTGACCGCCACGGGCCAGGGCGACAAGGCCGGCCGCAGCTATACCTACGCCCCGGACGACCAGGTGCTTCTGGAGGGGAACATGTCCTTCAAGAACCTGAAGATGAACAAGGTGGTCAGCATCGTGGATGAGATCGGCGCATATCCCCTGCTGGTGTTCGGCAACAGCTCCGGCGATTTCGCCATGGCCCAGTATGCCCTGCAGCACGGCGGGCGGGCCTACATGCTGCTTTGCGACGATACCGAGCGCGATTACGGCGATACCGGCGAGGCGGAGGCCTTCGCCGCCGAGTGCGCGGCGCTGGGCTTTGAGACGGTTTCCATGCGCAATGAGTTCGAAACCATCTACGGCGAAAATGTCGTCAAGGCGCAGCCGGCGGCGCTGGAGCCCGCGGCCTGAAGAGGAGCGCGTTATTTCATCCGCAAAGCCCAATTCAGGCTTGAACGGAAGCACATAAATATGTTACAATAGCTGTGTGCCCCTGTGGGCAGGCAGATCGTGAGGAAGTGGCCGCATGGTTGTCATGCTGTTGAAAATGTCGGCGCTGTCGGCGCTGTATGTGGGCCTGACGGCGCTGATCTGGTGGTGGCTGAAGCAACGTCAGCTCAAGCTGGGCCTGAAGATTGCCGTGGGCGTGCTCTACGGGCTGTTTTCCGTGCTGTCCACCCATTACGGAGTGGACTACGGCAACATGATGATGAACGTCCGGGATATCGGCCCGCTGGCGGCGGGGCTGTTTTTCAGTCCGCTTTCCGGCGTGCTGGCCGGGCTGATCGGCGGCGTGGAGCGGTATATCGCGGGTACCTACTGGGGCGTTGGCTCCTATACCCGCATTGCGTGCAGCGTCTCCACATGCCTGGCGGGCTTTTTGGCCGCGCTGCTCAAGAACGTGGTGTTCAAGCAAAAAAAGCCTTCCGCGCTGCTGGCACTGTTCCTGGGCGCGGTCATGGAAGTCTTTCATATGTACGTCGTGCTGATCACCCACCGCAGCGATATGAGCATGGCCTTCTATGTGGTGCGCGTCTGCTCCGGGCCAATGATCGGCTTTACCGCCGTGGGCCTTGCGGGCTGCTCCATCGCGCTGCAGGCGCTGAGCGGTGAATTGAGAAATCCCTTCCGTCGGCTGCGGGACGAGGACATTCCCATCTCCCGGAAGTTCCACATGTGGCTGTTCGGCGTGTCGATGGGCGTGCTGACGCTCAACTTCATATTCTCCTTCATGATCCAGACCGAATCCGCCAGGCAGGAAGCGAAGAATACCATGCTGCGCACGTCGGAGGAGGTAGGGGAGATCTGCCGGGACATGCTGGAGATGAACGAGAAGCCCAACGTGGAGACATACACCCAGATGCTGGACGTATTCCACCTGGGCTCCGGCGGCACCCTCGACCTGGTGCAGAGCGGCGGCATGGTCTGGGTGGGGGACCACGGCGGCAAGACCCTCTCCATGCCTGTCTCCAGCATAACGGCCAATCCATCCGAGGACGGCTTTTATGTGGAAAAGCTGTTCGATGAGCGCGTGATGTTTCGGCTGGACAGCGTGGGCAAGGGCTATTTGCTGCTCACGGCGCTGCCCACCAGCGAGGTTTACGCCAACCGCGACGAACATGCTTACGAGGCGGCCCTGGCGGACATACTGTTGATTACGGTCATCTATTCGCTGATTTCCATGCTGGTGCAGAAGATCGTGGTGTACAACCTCGATCTGGTCAACGGGTCATTGGGAAAGATCACCCGGGGGGATCTGAACGAGGTGGTCGCCGTGCGCAGCTCCTCGGAATTCGCCTCCCTGTCCGACGATATCAACCAGACCGTGGACGCGCTGAAGGGCTATATTGCCGCGGCGGAAAAGCGCATTGAGGAGGAACTGGAATTCGCCCGCACCATCCAGGATTCGGCGCTTCCGAAGAACTTCCGCTTTCCCAGAAGCGATTTTGAGCTTTACGCCACCATGGACCCGGCGAAGGAGGTCGGCGGCGATTTCTATGACTTCTTCTTCGTCGATCAGGACCGGCTGGCGCTGGTGATCGCGGACGTGTCCGGCAAGGGCATCCCCGCGGCGCTGTTCATGATGCGGGGCAAGACGGCCATCCGCAACATGGCGCAATCGGGCAATTCTCCCGCGGAAATTCTCTACCGCGCGAACAACACGCTGTGCGAAGGCAACGACGCGGAGATGTTCGTGACGGTGTGGCTGGGCATCATCGATCTGAAGACCGGGCATATGATCTGCGCCAACGCCGGCCACGAATATCCGGCGCTGATGCGCGCCCGGGAGGATTACGCGCTGTTCAAGGACAGGCACGGCCTGGCCCTGGCGGCGATGGAGGAGGTCCGCTTCAAGGAGTACACCCTCGATTTCAATCCCGGCGACAAGCTGTTCGTCTATACGGACGGCGTGCCGGAGGCGATTGACGAAAACGTGGAGCAGTACGGCGGCGAGCGCCTGATTCGCGTGCTGAACGCCACAAAGCGGCAGCCGATGGAGCAGGTGCTGCCCGCGGTGCGGCAGGATATTCAGGACTTTGTGGGCGACGCGGATCAGTTTGACGATATCACCATGCTGGGCTTTACCTGGTTTGGCCCCTGTGAAGGGAGGAATGACCGTGAAGGAAATGACGACAGAAGCCAGGATTGAGAATATCCCTGCTGTGACGGCGTTTATCGATGAACAGCTGGAGGCGCTGGATTGCGGCATGAAGGCGCAGATGCAGATCGACATGGCGATTGACGAGTTGTTCAACAACATCGCCAGCTATGCCTACGCCCCCGGCACCGGCAGTGCCACCGTGCGCTTTGACTTTGACGAGGCTGCGCGCGTGGCGGCGATTACGTTTGTGGACAGCGGCGTGCCCTACAACCCGCTTGAGAAGGCGGACCCGGACGTATCCCTCTCCGCGGAGGAGCGGGAGATCGGCGGGCTGGGCATATTCCTGGTGAAGAAGACGATGGACGCGATCGAATACGAGCGCAGGGACGGCTTCAATGTCTTGACGATCAAGAAGACCATATAACGATTGATTTGGAGGCGATAACGATGGTATCCGACAAGTTCATGGTCAACAGCGATGCGCAGCGCATGGCGGCGGCCCAGTACGCGACAGAGGATTTTGCCGGGCAGGCCAGGCTGAGCAAGCGTGACACGCTCAGGCTCGGATTGCTGGTGGAGGAGACGCTGGGCATGGTCAAGACCATGGTGGACGATTTTTATGGCCAGCTGTGGTTCGTCAGCGACGAAAGCGGCGCCTGCGAAATTCACCTGCAGGCCACGGCGGATATGAACGCGGGCAAGCGCAATGAGCTGCTCACCGTGTCCAGCACCGGCAAAAACGCCGCGCCCAGGGGCTTTATGAGGATGCTGGGCGATATGCTCACCGGCACGCTGAGCAGCATCGGCAGGACCATGGGCGAATACAGCGCCGAGGTATCCAAATACGGCGTGGTGCCCCAGGGCATCAATACGCCGGGTACATATGATATCACGCCCATTTGGACGCTGCGGCAGTACAAGAGCGACCTGAACGAGAACCGGGACGACGGCGACCTGGAGGGCGCCTTTGAGGACCTGCAAAAATCCATCGTCGCAAACCTGGCGGACGATGTGATCGTGGGCGTCAAGGGCGACAGGATTGAGCTGGTAATCTCCAAGAAATTCTGACACAAACCGATCCAAGCAGATAAAAGGAGGATATTTCTATGACCATCAACAAGATCAAGGACGGCAGCACACTGACCCTCGCGCTGGAGGGCCGCCTCGACACCACCACCGCGCCGGAGCTGGAAAAGGAGGTCCGCACGGGCCTGGACGGCGTGCAGCAGCTGATCATGGACTTTGCCAAGCTGGACTATATCTCCTCGGCGGGCCTGCGCGTGCTGCTGTCCGCCCAGAAGCTGATGAGCAAGCAGGGCGGCATGAAGGTTATTCATGTGAACGAAATGGTGTCGGAGGTCTTTGAGGTCACCGGTTTCGCGGATATCCTGGACATCGAATGACGGTAAGCGCGACAAGGACCCGCCCCACAACAGCTTTACGGCTGTTGTGGGGCGGGCCCTTTTGCCTTGCTAATGGGTGCCCCAGATCACTTCCAGGCCCTTTTCCTCAAAGGCCCGGGCCATCTTCGCCATGCCGGGGCAGGCGGTGGCCGCGTCCCTTCCGGCGCACACGCCGATGTGTACCGCCTGAGTGCCCTCCGAGGCCAGCCGCTCCAGCTTTTCCACAAAGCCCTCGTCCTTCATGGGGTTGCCCTCGCGCACGCAATGGGAGCAGCGCATGAACGCCGTCAGCCGAACCTCCTGCCCGGCGTAGCGCTCAAAGAATTTCCGCCTGTCGTAAAGGGCGTTCAGACAGCCGCAGCCCGCGCACACATCGTTGGCCCTGAGACAGGCCAGTATCGCAATTTTCTTCATGATGCCTTCACCTCACAGCCTTGAAAAAAAGGTCACATGCAGCCTGCCGTTCTTCGGATGGCGCTCTACGGAGCAGTCCACCTCGTACACCTGGCGGATCAGCGATTCGGTAATGACCTCCTCCGTCCTGCCGTGGGCGACGATGCGGCCGTCCTTGAGAACGTACACGTAGTCGCAGTACAACAGCGTCAGGTTCAAATCGTGCAGCGCGGCCAGCACGCCCACGCCCAGGGACTTCACCACGTCCATGATCTGGATCTGGTATTTGATATCCAGGTGGTTGGTGGGCTCGTCCAGAATCAGCAGCTCCACCTGCTGGGCCAGCGTGCGCGCCAGAAGGATGCGCTGCTTTTCGCCGCCGGAGAGAGTATTGTAGCTGCGGTCCCTGAATTTGAGCATGTCCACCCGGCGCAGCGCCTCCTCCGCGATGCGGTAGTCCTCCTCTGTGTCCCGGGAAAAGGCGGTCTTGTGGGGGGCGCGGCCCATCAGCACGATCTCCTCCACGGTGAAATCGAAGTTCATGACCGTAAACTGGCTGATCACGCCCATGCGGCGCGCCGTTTCCCGATAGCTCAGCGTCTGAATGTCCGCGTCGTTGAGGCAGACCATTCCCGCGGAGGGCTTCAGCACGCGGTAGACGGCCTTGAGCAGCGTGGTCTTGCCGCTTCCGTTGGGCCCCAGCAGGCCCACGAAGCTGTTCCCCATGACCCGGAGGGACACATCCTTGACAATTTGACGGCCCGACAGCGTGACGGATACGTTATTTGTGGAAAGATTCATGCGCGCGCCTCCCGTCTCATCGTCCGCCGAAGCCATAGGACTTGCGGATCATCATGTATACGAAGATCGGCGCGCCGATGGCGGATGTGATGACGCCGATGGGGATCTCCGTGTTGGGAATGAGGACGCGGGCCAGCACGTCCGCCCAGATCAGGAATATGCCGCCGGCGCAGGCCGTCAGGGGCAGCAGGAAGCGGTGGTCCGAGCCGACGAAGCCGCGCATGATGTGGGGGATCATCAGCCCCACAAAGCCCACGATGCCGCAGGTACAAACCGCGATGGCGGACAAAAACGAAGTGACGACCATATAAACGCGCCGCCGCCGGGACAGGTTCACCCCCAGGGTGATGGCGGTTTCGTCGCCCAGCAGCATGGTGTTCAGCGTGCGCGTCTGGGTCAGGTAAAACAGCAGCCCCGCGATCATGCACAGGCCGGGCAGGGTGAGCCGCTCCCACTTGGCGGAGACCATGCTGCCCAGCAGCCAATAGGAGACCTCCCGCATGTTTTCGGCGTTCTTGCCCAGATAGACCATCATGTTGGTGAAGGCGCTGCACAGGCTGCCGATGACGCAGCCGGCCAGCACCAGCTTTGCGGAGGTCACGCGCCCGCCGCCCAGGTGGGCCAGCGCCATCACCAGCGACATGGCCCCCAGGGCCCCCGCGAAGGCCCAGAACGCCACGCCCATGGTCGCCAGCCAGCCGGTGAAAATTGTGGAAGCGCCGATCATGATGGCAAAGGTGGCTCCCAGGGACGCGCCGGAGGAAATGCCCAGTATGTAGGGGTCTGCCAGCGGGTTTTCCACCGTGGCCTGCATCACCACGCCGCAGGCGGCCAGCAGCACGCCGATGATCGCGCCCATGATCACCCGGGGCATACGCACGTTCCAGACGATTTCATACATCGTTCCCTTTGAGAGAAAGTCGATATCGCCGATCTGTATGCCCGTCTCCAAAGCGCCGATTTTGACGTGGGTCGACTGGTAAAGCACGATGCGGTACACGTCGCCCAGGGGAATCTTCACCGCGCCGATGGTCACCGCCAGCAGTATGGACAGCACCAGCAGCCCGATGAATACCACGATCATTAGGCCCAGAAGGGCGTGCCGCCGCTTGATGTTGGAATTCATGCAAGGGCCTCCAAAAAATGCTTTGTAAGAGCGCAACAGGGAACAGCGATGACTGTTCCCTGTTGACGGTGCGCGGCTTGCTTATTCGCCGTACATGAAGTCGAACATGGCGCGCACGGAGGGCACCATGCGGATGCCGCCGCCGTACACGTCGGTCAGGTTCACGGCCATGACCTTGCCGTTAGCGACCGCGCCGACCTCGGCCAGCGCGGCCTCGTCCATGATGGTGGCGATGGCGTTGGCCATGTTTTCCTCGGCGGAGACGCCCTCCTCGTCCATGTAATCCACGATGATCACATCGGGGTTCAGGTTGACGATATCCTCCACGGACAGGTCGCCGCCCTCGGGCAGGGCGTACTCAGCGCCGGCGGATACCACCAGCGCGCCGGTCAGCGTGTCGCTGCCCCAGCAGTAGAAGGAGCCGTCATAGGGCTCCACGATGATGGCGGTCAGGGGCTTTTCCAGCGTGGCGACCTTGGCGTTGATCTCATCGATCATGGCCCTTGCGTCCGCGATGTAGGCGTCGGTGACATCCTCGATATCGAAGATCGCGCCGATATCCGCGAAGTCCGCCAGCACGGCGTCCAGATCGCGCACGTCGGCGGTGTTGTTGGAGCAGCGCAGGATCATGGTGCCGGTGCCGCGCTCGTTCCACTCGGCGATGTCGCCCAGGCTGTCCTCGGCGAAGGCGCTGCGCCAGCCGAAGATGAAGTCCGGCTCCAGCGCCAGCACGACCTCCTTGGAGGGATAGCCCTTCACGGTCAGCTCCTTGCCGGCCTCCGCCAGCGCTTCATACTGGGGCAGCAGGTCCTCGCGGACGGTGCCGTCCAGATAGGCCATGCCCGCGATGACGTCGTCCAGGCCCAGGTACAGCAGCATTTCGGTCTGAGTCTGGTTGGTGCAGACGACCTTTTCGGGCCTGTGGTCAAAGGTAACCTCCACGGGCTCCTTGGCATAGTTGTAGCTGGAAATGGTCACGGGATAGTGGTCGGACTCGGCGAGGGCGCAGGCGGACAGGGCCAGCAGGCAGACGAGCAGCAGGGATACCAGCTTTTTCATGTTTTTTTCCTCTTTCTTTTATTGTTTGGGCCCCGGAGCGGCAAAGCCGCTCCGGGCATGGGTCATGGCTGTCAGAAGTCCACCTCGGTGTCGTAATAGCAGCACTTCAGCAGCTTCTCCATCTCCTCCTGGGAGGGCTGGCGGGGGTTGGAGCCGGTGCAGGCGTCGGCGATGGCGTTCTTCGCGATCTCCGGCAGCCGCTCAAGGAACACGTCCTCCGGCACGAAGCCCTGCTCGCAGGGATAGCTGTCCGCGCCGTAGTGCTTGATGCAGTGGGGAATGTTCAGCTGGTCGTTCATGCCCCGCAGGAAGGCGATCAGCTTTTCCACCTTCACGTCGTCGGAATCGGCCTTGTCCGCGATGCCCATGTAGTCCACGATCACGCCGTAGCGCTTCTTCGCGGTCGCGTCCTTGGCGTTGAAGGCGATGACCTTCGGCAGGTACATGGCGTTGGCCGCGCCGTGGATGATGTGCGCGCCGTAGTCGGCGAAGATAGCGCCGGTCTTGTGGGCCATGGAGTGGACGATGCCCAGCAGCGCGTTGGAGAAGGCCATGCCGGCCAGGCACTGGGCGTCGTGCATGTGGTCGCGGGCGGTCATGTCGCCGTTGTAGCTGGGCACCAGATCCTTCATGATCATCTCGATGGCGTGGATGGCCAGCGGGTCGGTGTAATCGCTGTTGGCGGTGGACACATAGGCCTCGATGGCGTGGGTCATGGCGTCCATGCCGGTGTGGGCCACCAGCTTCTTGGGCATGGTCTCGGCC
>JAFUCP010000147.1 GCA_017459565.1 Clostridia bacterium
CAGGACATCCTGCCGGTTCTTTTCCGCGCTGGCGGCGTTGAAGCCCCTTGACTTGCCACCAGCAAGCCTGCGGGACTTCGCCTTGCCAGCACAAAAAAGTTCCCGGCAATCTTGTCCTCTTTTAATCAGGTCTTAGTATAAGCCTCTCTTTTCCGCATATGAAAAGGGCCCGTCTCACAACGACCCGAAAGGGTGATTGTGGGACGGGCTCTGTCTTTGGGTTCCCGGCGCGTCCGGAGCCGGCATCGCGGGCAGGGGGCGCCGCGATCGATTGCCGGTTTTCGGGGACGGCACTCCCTGCCAGCCGCCGGGAACCACATTCACGCGCAACCGCCGGGTACCAGTCGGCGGCTGCGCCCATCCGGCCTTCGCCGGAAAAAAACAGGATATACCGGCCGTTTGCCGATATATCCCGCTGTAAAACGCTGTACAACACTGCCCGGACGCGCCATTCGCGCCGAGCGCATTGAGGAACATATCTTTCTTTAGGCCGAAGAAATCGATACTTGCTCCGCAGGCAGGTCTTCTGACTCGGCATCATCGCGCCGCGCGGTCTTCTCAGCTTGCGCCAATGACCCTTTCGCGCGGCCCTCCGCCTCACAGCAGCGGTCCTGTCGGGGATTCGCACCCCGTTCCCTATTGTCCCATGCGCCTGCCGAAGCGGGCGCCGGGCACCTGCGGACTTCCCGATATTCAATTATCCTGCTGTAATCATACCACAATCCGGCGGATTTGTAAAGCCGTTTCTAATCGTAAATCTTTCTGCCCCGCGCGTCGTCCACGCCGCTGAGGCGGTGGAAGAAGGTATTGACCACGTCCCGCCACTGCCGGGCGTTGGCCAGCTGCTTTTCCATGCGCAGGCGGGCCTCTTCGCCGTCCTCCGCGGGCAGGCTGAGCGTTTGAAGCGTTTGGGCCATGGCCTCCGCCTCCGCGCAGCCCTCGAAGTGATCGTCATAGATGCGCTGGATCAGGGTGCGCCCGTCCGCCATGACGTAATCATAGCGCAGCCGGTGAAAGAACAGCTTCAGGTTGTCCGGGCAGGTCTCCAGGGATTCGTATTTGTCCCGGATTTGCGCCGGGTACTGGGCCGCGTAGCCGGTGCCCTTCGCCGTGCGGTCGATGCCCACGGCGTCGCGGTTGGCCCTGTGATAGGTGCCCCAGGCGTCGTACTCATAGCCGCAGGGGCTGGGGCCGTAGTGGACGCCCGGGCACACCATCCAGCACAGGCCCAGGGGGGCGATATACTTTTCATAGACGCCGCGGCTGCCCATCAGCATCTCAACCAGCGCATCCTGCTGGCCCTCCGGCAGGGCGTAGGTCAGCCTCGCCCAGCGGCGCAGCACCTCCCGTGGCGACACCCGGGGCTGCCAGGCATAGCGGCCATAGCCGTACAGATTGGCCGCGGCAAAGGGATGACCGGTGTAGTTCGCGTCGCGCCCGAGGTTGGAGACCGCGGCCACGGCACAGACCTTTTCGGGGGGCAGCTCCTCCGCCAGCTCCCGCCACATGGGGTTCATGGCGTACAGGTCGATCTGATGGCCGGTGTATTCCTGGGCCAGCTGCAATTCCAGCGCCAGGCGCGTGCGTGGCATGGCGTACAGCGTGGGCGAAACGGGCTCGCGCACCTGGAAGTCGAAGGGACCGTGCTTCACCTGCAAAATCACGTTGTCGGCAAACTGGCCGTCCAGCGGCGCATAGGTGTCGTAGGCCGCCATGGGTCGGTCGGTGGCCGTGTCCCGCCAATCCTGCTGGCAGTTGTACACAAAGGCCCGCCACACCAGCACGCCGCCGTGGGGCGCGACGGCCTCGGCCAGCATGTTCGCGCCGTCGGCGTGGCTGCGACCATAGGTGAAGGGGCCGGGGCGATGCTCGCTGTCCGCCTTCACCAGGAAGCCCGCCAGGTCGGGAACCGCCCTCCAGACGGCGTCGGCGCGCTGCTTCCACCAGCGCCGCACGCCCTCATCCAGCGGGTCCGCCGTGCCCACGCCGTGGGCCAGCGGGCGGGAGAAATCTATGGAAACCATCAGCCGCACGCCGAAGGGCCGGAACGCCGCCGCCAGCCTTGCCAGCTCGTCGAGATAATCCTCGATCAGCAGCTCGGCCTCCGCCCTGACGTTGACGTTGTTCACGCACAGCACGTTGACGCCCACAGACGCCAGCAGCCTTCCCAGCTGGCGGATGCGCGCGCCGTCCCAGGCCAGCCGGCCGCCCTCGAACCACAGCGAACGCCCGGAATAGCCGCGCTCGATGGTGCCGTCCGCGTTGTCCCAGCAGTTCAGCATCCGCAGGCCGTAAAAGGGCCTTTGGAGCCCCGCCGGCACATCCTCGCCCGCAGCCTTGGCCATCAAAAAAGCATAGACGCCGTAGAGCAGGCCCGGTTCGCCGCCGGTTATCACCGTGCCGCCGTCGCCCCCGGAGACAACGTAGCCCTCGCCCATCGCCGGGTCCGCCTCCAGCCGGGGCTCGGGCAGCTTCAGGGCCGCGCAGCCCGCTTCGAGTTCATATTCCGCCGCTTCAGCGGGGGTTTTGCACGTCTCCGGCACATCCGCATCCAAAAAGGGCAGCCACGCGCGGTATATCTTCTCGCTCATTCCAAAACGACCTTTCCGTATTTTTCTTCGTCAAACACCAGCACCTGGTCCCCGGGCAGCGATGCCTGCCGGGTCCTGACGCCGTAGGGATCGCCGGTATCGCAGCGGGGGGCGGCGTTAAGCGCCGCGTCCGTCAACGCGTCGGCAAAGGCATCCAGGGTCGACCTGGGGTAAAGCCGGGTCCGATGGGGGCACAGCACCCACTCAAAGGGCAGCGCCAACAGCGCCCGCAGGCTTTCGCGGTACGCCCGCGCGCCCAGGGCCTCGGGAAAGAACAGCCAGGTGCAGGGGTTCCAGTCATCCCCGGTTAAAAGCAGCTTCCGTTCAGGTACGAGGACCGCCGCGGACCCCGGCGTATGGCCCGGGCAGGGGATCACCCGCGCCGTCACGCCACCGAGGTCCAGCGTCTGACCGGCCATGAGCGTCGGCGCGGGCGCGGGCATGGCCAAAAACGCGGCCTCGTCCACGGCCACGCCCTTCGTTCGCGCCGTCAGCAGCACCCGCCGCCGCCATTTTTCGCCGGTATACTCCGCGTACACCGCCGCGTCCTCCGGGCACAGCCGCGCCGAATCGAAGCGCACGGCCCCCAGCGCGTGGTCGTGGTGGCCGTGGGTCAGCCACAGCGTCACCGGCAGATCGGTGATCGTGCGCACAAAGCCGGCCACATCCTCCACGCCGTAGCCCGCGTCCACCAGCAGGGCCCGCTCGCGGCCCACGATGAGGGTAAAGCACACGCCCAGCGCGTCCTCAATGTGGTGTACGCCGGCAAGACATTCCCGATCGATAAAGCCCATGTCAATCGTCCTTCCCTTCCCCGCCGCCGAAGCCGTTGAACCAGGCCCGGCTCTCCAGCGGGCGCTTGTGCGGCGGACGGGCCGCCTCCGCGGGCACGCCCACGGGCATGAGGCACACCGCCCGGTATTCCTCCGGCACGCCCAGCCGCCGGGCCAGCTTGCCACCGATATCGTCCTCATCGGTGATGTGGCCCTCATACCAGCAGCTGGCATAGCCCAGGCCCACCGCCGCCAGCAGCATGTTTTCGATGGCCGCGCTGTAGTCCTGCACATTGAACACGCGGTCGCGGTAGGCCACGATGGGCCGCGTCAGCACGAGAATCCAGGCGGGCGCGGTGGCCCCGATGGGCGGGTCGACCATGGCCTTCAGCTCGCTGAGCAGCGCCGGATCGTCCACAGCGATAAAAGATGTCGTCTGCTTGTTGCAGCCCGAAGGCGCGGCACAGCCCGCGGCCATGATGGCGTTCAGGTGTTCCCGGGGCACGGGTGCGGCTTCATAGGCGCCCCTGTAGCTGGTGCGCTTGTCAATGGCATCGAACAAATCCATATGCTTCCTCCTTTGGAACCGTTTGTCGTATTCAATCTGTCAGCCCTGTTCAAACCGGAAGCCTTCAAAATCGAACCGGCATCCGGGCAAAAACACAAACGTCACGGTGCAGACGCCCGCGG
This sequence comes from Clostridia bacterium, assembly GCA_017459565.1. GTDB lineage: Bacteria > Bacillota > Clostridia > Christensenellales > Aristaeellaceae > UBA2862. Next base: position 4,055 of record JAFUCP010000147.1, read on the forward strand.
GCGCCTCAAGCTCAAAGCGCTGCGCGCCGCTCTCCGCTTCGCCCTTAAACAGACATTCCGCCACCGAGGTCGCGCCGCCTGCGCTCTCAAAGCGCAGCTGCACGGGGTTCACCGCCAGCGGCGTATGGCCCGTGAGGGTCAGCTTTACCGGCCCGCCCTCCCCGAAATCCATATTCCCAAACAGCAGCGAAACATTGTTGCCGATGCCCTTCACCGCCCCGCCGGAGCGCTGGAAGCTGTCGCCATAGATGGCGTCGGCATCCCCGGCGCAAAGCGGCAGCCACGCCCGGCTCTGGCGGGCAAAGACAAAGCCCTTGAGGTGGATCTTGCGGTCCATGGCGAAGCAAAGCGTCTTTACCCCCGTCAGTCGCTCCGGCAGCCTCCAGCGCTCGGTCTGGTACACGTTCCAGCGCTGGGGCTTCTGATAGGGCAGCCTGGCAATCAGCCGCCCACCGCTCCGGGGATTGCCCTCATACAGCGAAATTTCGTACTGTGTGTCGTCCATGGCGAACACCGGCAGCTCGATTTCATCGGTGCCCACCGGGCCGAAATCCACGTTGGAGAAGCCCGCCATGCTCCAGCCGTCCCGGGCAAAGGAGATGCCCTTGTCGTTGCCGGGGGTGATCTCCCCCTCGGACAGGTCGTACAGCCCGGCGGACACAAAGCTGTAGGGGTCCAGCGCCGCCCCGCCGAAGCCGCTCAGCCGCATTTCCAGCTGGGAGATGACCCGGGCGTGTTCCGCGCCATTGTTGCACACGGCCCTAAGGTAGACCTCGCCGTCCCCCTTCCCCGTCACCAGCACGCCGCCCTCCACGGGGGTGGCCACGGCGCAAGGGGTTTCGATGCCCAGGGCGTTGACGATGCGATAGGCGATGGGCTGCGGCGCGGCACAGGCGGGCGAGGGCGTCACGCGGAAGCGGGCCTGCGGGCGCTCGGGCGTCAGCGACGCGCCCTCCGTCGCGGTGATGGTGAGCTTGCGCACTCCGACGCCGCCTTCGGAATCGGTGGCGTCCGTCAGCGGCACGGACGCGAAGCCGTGTCCCGGGCGGGCATCGGCGCGCGCGCAGCGCAGCCTGATTTCGGCGTCCTCAAGCCCCGGGGCCGACGCGCGCACCACGGCCTCGCCGGGCGCGTCCGTGGCGCCGACCATCGCCAGCAGCTTGCCGGCAAACAGCCGCCGGCAGGACACCCGGTAGCCGTCGGCATCGGTGCTGTCGCCGTTGTCCAGGCCCAGCAGCCGCGCCGGACCCTCCACCGAGACACGCACGCGGTCCACGGCGTTTTCCACGGGATGGCCCGCGGCGTCCAGCGCGAACACGGTCACAAAGGCCACGTCCTCGCCGTCCGCGGACAGCGTCGTCCTGTCCGCGCGCAGCGCAAGACGAACGCTGTCGCCGGGGGTATACCGCGCGGCCCTGGCCAGCACGCCGCCGTTCGCGTCATAGCTGACAGCCTCCAGCATACCCGGCTCAAAGGGCAGGCGCCACCAGCCCACGCTGTTTTCGGCCACGAGGCCGTCCAGCTCGCGGCTGCCCAGAGAGCGCCCGTTCAAAAACAGCTCGCAGCGCGCGCCGTTGGCATAGACCGGCACATCGATCATCTGGCCCGGGTTCCAGTCCCAGGTCACGCCGATATGGACCATCGGCTCCGGGTTCCAGAGCGACTTGATCAGGAAGTAGACGTCCTTTTCAAAGCCGGCGGTATCCACCATGCCGAAATAGCAGCTGCGGGTGTGATAGGGCGTGGGCTCGCCGATGTAATCGATGCCGCTCCACAAAAACTGTCCCAGGGTGAAGGGGTTGTTCAGATCGTCCACGATGCAGCTGCGCATGTCCTGCGCGCCCCAGGAGGTGATGCTGTTGACCAGCGCGGAGCATTGCATATCCTCCTCGGAGAGGATCTTGGCCGAGGCGGGAAAGTGATAGACGCCGCGGCTGAACAGCACCGAGGAGGTCTCGCTGCCGTAGATCACCCAGTCTGGGTGCGCCCGGTGATGGGCCTCGTAGTACTTTTCAGCGTAATTATACCCGATCAGCTTCAATTCCTCGGCGCAGCGCTGCGCCCCCTCCCAGGGCATGTAATTGCTGCCCATGGTGGCGCGGGCGTTGCGGCAGGGATCATAGCGCTCCACGCAGTCCCTGAGCGCCGCCGTCAGCGCCGGGGCATCCGGGGAGACATGGGCGTCCAGGATCTCATTGCCCACGGACCACATGATCACGCAGGGATGGCTGCGGTCGCGCCGCACCCACGAGGCCACGTCCGCCTCCCAGCAGTCGGCAAAGAACCGGGCGTAGTCATAGGGCGTCTTGGGCAGCAGCCACATATCGAAGGCCTCGTCGATCACCAGCACGCCTTCCTCGTCGCATATGTCCAGCGCCCGCGCCGCGGGCGGATTGTGGGATGTGCGCAACGCGTTGACGCCCATGCGCTTCATCAGCTCAAGCTGTCTGCGGAAGGCCGCGGCGTTGAAGGCTGAGCCCAGCGCCCCAAGATCGTGGTGCAGGCACACGCCGTGCAGCTTCAAATGCTCGCCGTTCAGGAAAAAGCCCCGGTCCGCGTCAAACTCCGTGTGGCGCAGGCCGACGCGCTGAACGGTCCGATGGCCGTTGAAATCGCAGGCCAGCTCATACAGATAAGGCGAAGCGCAGCTCCACAGCCGGGGCGCGGGCACCGTCAGCTCAGCGGTGAGCGGGCCCTGACCGTCGCGCAGCGTCGCGTCGGCCACGGCGCGGCCCTCCGCGTCCGCCAGCGTCAGGCGCAGCTCGCCGCCGTCGCCCTCGCCCTGCCGCTCCACGTCCACCGTCACCCGCCAGGCGCCGTCCTCCGCCGGGGCACAATACACATACAGCCCGTCCGGGGCGATGTGCCGCCTGGGCAGCACGGACAGCGTCACATCCCGGAAGATGCCCGCGCCGGAATACCAGCGGGAATTCGGCGCGCGGTGGCGCACCCACACCATCAGCAGGTTGCCGCCGGGGCGCAGCGCCCCCGACAGATCCACATCAAAGGCGGTATAGCCATAGCGGTGCCGGGTCAGCAGCTGTCCGTTGAGCAGCACGTCGCAGTCCATATACACGCCGTCAAAGCGCAAAAGCCACGCGCTGTCCCCGAAATCCTCCGGCACGTTTAGCGTCCGCCGGTACCAGCCGTCGCCGTCCTCATAGAGGTTCGCCGCCTGTCCGATCAGCCAGTCGTGGGGAATGGCCACGCCTTGCCAGGCCCGTTCGTCCGCGCCGCGCCAGCCCTCCGGGCCGCTGTCCGCCGGCAGCTTGAGAAATTCCCAACCGTCGTTCAACAATCGCCGCATACCGATGATGCTCCTTCCTCAGTCCGCTTCAATGATTGAAGGTTCGCCCGCGCCGCGTCCTTTTCCCGCCCCGGGCCGATGTTTTATCGATCCGCCCCGCACCGCCGGGAAAAACCGGCCAGCACCTGATTGGCCGGCTTGCCCCAGGTGCAATAGCCATTGTCGTCCGCCCCGGCAAATTCGGGGTTCAGCCGCGTGGCCGGCCAGTCCCACCAGCCTACGCCCCGCACGAAGGGCGAGGCGGCCACCAGCTCCGTAAAGGCCGCATACCACGCCCGCTGGGCCTCCGGATCCGTGCCGCGGCCATAGCGCCAGTCGTTGGGTCTGTGTTCGCTGCCGCCCCGGGAGGGACAGCCACATTCCATGAACATGAAGGGCTTTCCGGCGGCCTCGGACGCGGCCCTGATCCGTTCGAACTGCCGCGCAAGATCGCCGATGGGATAGTAGCCGGAGGAGGAAATGACATCCACCGCGTCCCACCACGCGACGCGGTCCTCCTGGTACTTGTCGCAGTTATAGGAAATCGGGCCGCGGTAGAGCTGCCGGACCTCGCCGATCAGCCGCCGCCAGTCCGCCTCCCGGTGGTCCGTGCCCACCATTTCACAGCCCACGCAGAGCATATCCGCCCGGTTCTGCTCCGCCATTCGCGCCACCCGGCAGACGTGGGCCGTCCAGGCGTCAAACCACGCCTCCCATCCCGGCTCCGTGGGCACGGGCGCGTCAAAAAAGCGGATGTAGGCCCGCCAGTAGCCGTCCCGGCAGTTGACCATGGCCTTCAAAATCAGCTTCAGCCCCAGGCCGCGGGCAAATTCGCACACGGCCCGCACGTCCGCCTCGTCCATCACGTCGGGATGGTCGGAATCCATGGCGGTGGAATAGGTATGCTCCTGCCAGGCGCACACCGGCAGTATGACGGCGTTGCAGCCCGTGGATTCGGCCATCAGCTTCAGGGATTGCTTCCAGGCCGTCTTTTTTGTAAAGCCCCGCTTTTCGCAAAAGCCGTAGGTATAGGCGTTCAAGAATTCCATGGCGCGCCCTCCGGGATTTTGATGTACGCCGCGCAGCGTCGGCAGTTATATTCTACCATATCTCTTCCACATCGTCCATGGTTTGAAAGGGATTTTGCGAAAATGATTGTCGACGCCATCCTTCGGATGTCGCCGACCCGGAAAACGTTTCGTTTTCCTAATCATGTACAATTCCAAA
>JAFUCP010000023.1 GCA_017459565.1 Clostridia bacterium
GGCTGGGACGGTTCGGCGCGGTTGCCGGGCTGGTACGACCCAGAGAGCGGCCAGTGGTACGAGGACCGCTACCAGACCGGCAGCAATGTCGGAAACACCTCCTATGTGGCGCTGGCGCTTCTGCAATACGACGCGCTTTACAGCAGTGACACCTACCTGAATACGGCCAGAAGCCTGATGGACTGGGTGATCGATGAATGCTCCGACGACGGGAATGGCTTCACGGCGGGCTACGACGGCTGGCCGGAGGGCGGCGCGGAGACCACCTATCCCTTCACCTACAAATCCATCGAGCACAACATCGACGCCTGGGCGGCCTTCCGGCAGCTGTACGCGCGCACTGGCGAGGCGCGCTATGCAGAGGCCGCGGACAGCGCGCTGGCGTTCATTCGCGCCATGTATGACGGCGACAGGCACATCTTCTATACCGGCACGCTGGACGACGGCATGACGCCCAGCACGGACAACCTGGTGCTTGACGCGCAGGTGTGGGCCTGCATGGCGCTGGGGGATGAATTTGCACCTTACGAGGCGTCGCTTGATGCCGTGGTCGCCATGCGCGCGCCGGAGGGTGGCTATCCCTTCTGCGCCTCCAATGCCAACGGCGGCTGGTGGGCGGAGGGCACGGCCTACACGGCGCTGATGTACCGGCTTCGGGGAGAGGACGGGAAGGCGCTCGACGCTCTGGAGGCGCTGGAGGGCATCCAACTGGACAGCGGCCTGTTTCCCGCGGCCACGGTGGAGAACCTTTCCACGGGTTTTGGGTTGTTCGACGGCTCTGCCTGGGAGTATGGCACCGCGCCGCACATCGCGCCCACGGCATGGTTCGTGATGGCCGTAAACGGCTTCAACCCCTATTCCTTTGAGCACTGAGGAGCGTGCGCCATGTCCTGTTATCGAAAGCAGAAGGTGCTCAGGATCGCCGCCGACCGGGTGGGCATCCACAGCCGCGAGGCCTATGACCGGTTTGAAGCGGAACACCCCGGCGCGCTGGATTACGCGGTGGGCCACATGGCCTGTTCCCTCGCCAACAGCGGCGAAAGACGCTACTTCGATTACTGGTTGTATGATCGTGACATGCCCGGGCTGTGCGCAACAGATGCTTATGCGTGGAGCCGGGTCCTTACGTCGATGGAGCGCAGGAAGTACACCGCGGCATTTCAGCGCCTTTTCCCGGATCTGAACATGGGCGACGTGCGCTACTGTGAATACCTGTGGTACGACGGCATCGAGGCGCCGGAATGCCTTTGACAATACTGCTGTATCACGGCGCGCTGTGGAGTTGATTCTTATGGATGCATTGAAGCGAAGCGTATTGAATGTCTACATGTCCATACCCAGGGAACTGGAGACAGACTGGATCAGCTTGATGCGGCAGTTTGGGTTTTTGAATGCCGAATGCCAGGCGCGGGGCATCTCCATGAATCTCTGCAAGGGCTGGCAGAAGGGTTTTCATTGGAAGGAGCTGAGCGCGGACGGCCCGTGTGTCTGCGTCTCGCTGATGGAGGCAGAGGACTTCACGGAAGATGAACAGGCGGCGGCGACAGACCTGCTGAAGCGCGAGGGCGTCGCCTGCGTGATCGCCCTGCTCAAATCAGAATCGGCCGGCAACGCCTGGTACGAGATCGACCGCTCGGCGCTCTGCATTCTTCACTACTCGGAGCCGTCCGATATCCGCATCGTGGAGCTGCCTGCCGTGCAAAAGCTGTTATCGACACTGGCCCCGGGCGAGGAATGCGATGAAGATGGGCGGGTGAGCGAGATTCATCCCGGCCTCATCGTCGGGCGAGGCCCGGACCCGTTTGAGACTTTGCAGACGAACCCCGATGTCATCGTGGCGCTGGACAGCCTTCCCGGCGACGTTTGGGAGCAGGATTTCAGGGGTGAAATCCTCTATTATCCCATCAGGCCCTACGGGGTGCTTCCCTTCTTCATACTGGAGCGCTTGGTGGTGGAGGTGGCCGCGCGGCTGGAGGATCGGCAGCGGGTGGCGCTGTACTGCGGTGAGGACTGCGGGCGGCTGGGCTATGTCGCCTCCTGCGTGCTGTTTCAATGCGGCGTCCGCGAGCCCATCGACCATCTCAGGCGCAATTGGGACGCCTCGGCGCTGTCGGTGGAGCTGCAGGAGAGCGACGTCAGGCTCTTCTGCTACCGCCACGTCGCCAGGAGCTACTGGAACTGCGTGCAGCTGAGCCGGCATATCCAGATCGACAGCATCGACACGTTCAAGGCCGACGAGGACATTCGGCGCGCCACCCATCAGATCCGGGAGACGCTGGACGGGAAGGGGCGGATATCGTTTCGCTTTTCAGGCCTGCTGCCCAGCGTGCGGATCCTGGTGGAGGCGCCCGACATGCAGCAGTGCGAAAGGGTCATGGATGAGTTTATCAATGCCGTGAAGCGCAGCGGCCATTATGAGGGCATGGTATACGGATGGTGACGCGCAAGGGAGGCGATCAAATGGAGGAACTGAGTTTCAGCAATACCCTGTCGAAGGGCAGCGTGTACGAGAGCGATTCGATCTTCAAGGCCTATCAGGACGATGCCCAGAGCCGCCTGGCGGAAGGGGTGCGTCCGGAGGCGATCTCCAATGAGGAGATCCATAAGGGCGACGAAATCCTCGAGACCTACCGTGTGGAGGACGACGCCATTCATGGCGGCATGGGCAGCGTATGGCGGGTGTTTCACCTGGGCTGGAATGCGGACCTGGCCATGAAGCGGCCCCAGCCCCGGTTCTTCGCCGAGGGCAGCGAGCGGCGCAAGGCGGACTTCATCGCCGAATGCGAGCACTGGATCGACCTGGGGCTGCATACGAACATCGTCAGCTGCTACTATGTCCGCGATATTGGCGGCGTGCCCACCATCTTCTCCGAGTGGATGGACGGCGGCAGCCTGAAGGATGCGATCCAGTCCAGCAGGCTTTACGAGGGTACGGAAGATAAGGTGCAGGCCCGCATCCTGGACATCGCCATCCAGACGGCGCGAGGATTGAAGTATTCCCACGAAAACGGTCTCATCCACCAGGACGTGAAGCCCGGGAACATCCTGCTGACCAAAGAATGGGAAGCCAAGGTGGCGGACTTCGGCTTGGCGAAGGCCCAGAGCCAGCTGACCGACGGCAAAAAGCCGGTTTCCAGCGGCTACACCCTGGCCTACTGCCCGAAGGAGCAGGCCGAGGGCGCTGAGGCCGCGGCCTGGATGGACGTGTACGCCTGGGCGCTGACGGTGATCGAGATGTTCGCGGGAAAGCGCCTGTGGCAGTCCGGTGCCCAAGCGGCAGGGCAGGCAGAGGCATGGATGGACCAGTGCCGCGTCGCGGTGCCGGAGGCCCTGCGGCCGGAGCTTGCGCGCTGCGTCAACGGGCGCGTGGAGGGGTTTGACAACCTGGAGGCCCTGCTGATCCAGTGCTATCGCCAGACGCAGCGTGCGCCCTATCCCCGGCCCGATCTGAACGGGGAGGAGCAGGCTGCGGCGGCACTCAACAACCGCGCGCTTTCCTTCCTGGACCTGGGCAGGCGGCAGGATGCGCTGGCCATGCTTCAGCAGGCGCGCGGACACATTGCGGATTACAACGAGCAGCTGCTGTGTCGCCGCATGGGCGAACCGGCGGATAAGGAGCGGCAGCAGCGGATGCATTTCAAGCTGAAATGCCTGATCAACCTGGAAAACGGGGACATCCGAAACGCCTGGACGGAGTTGACCGAACCCGTGTTTGACGCCAATGTCGAGCGCGTGCTGGACGACAGCGAGCTGGGCTATAACTATGAGGTGCTCAAGGCGCAGCTGACCCGGCCGCCGGAGCCGATGATCCGGGAATTCAAGGCGACGGCGGGGTACCTGTTCGACGGGAAGCTGCTGCTGGGCGTCTCCTCGGACCAGAAGGTCGAAAAGCTGCCTCCGGAGAACCCGGAGTCCATGAAACTGATGCTGGTGGACGTCGACACCGGCAAGACGCTCATGACCTTTGATCCGCCCCCGCTCTATCCCAACCGACGACCTTTTTCCCACGTCGGGAAGGTCTGCATGAGCCGCGGCGGGAAGTATGCCTTTGCCATCAACATGAACATGCAGCCCCGGCTGAAGGGTCGGCAGTTCAGCACGCCCATGGAGCGGGAGCGCTTTCTCGCCAAGGAGCCCTGCCACGAAAGCGATGACTGGAACCGGGCAAAGGGTGTGCACGTGTGGGACAGCAGCACAGGCGCCTACATGAAGTATTTTGGGGTCGGGGCCGTGGGCTATGAAGGGCTCCAGGGCCTTTGGGCCGACCCGGAGAACGAGGACATCGTGCGGGTGGGAGAATACGAATGGAACGTGCAGACCGGGGCGTGCACGCGGTGCAAGGCCAAGGATGAGGCCGTTGAATACGCCTTGCCCAGCGGCTATGCCGCTACTGTCGCCCGGCGTGGGGACGCTTCGTATGTGGAGCTGAGGCGGGATGATAAGCCCGTCAGCAGCTACGGCGGGGGCCAAATCTCCGTGGACGCGGAGCGGGGCATCATCCTGGACGCGCCGTATCCCATCTCCCACGACAAATATCGCAGCCTGTGGAAGTATGAGCACAAAGTCACGCTGCTGGCGGTGCGGGATTTCAGCTTCAAGGCGCCGATGATCCTGGAAAAGATGCACACCACCGAAGAGCTGATCCAGGCCTACGAGCAGATGCAGAGCGCGGAGGAAAGCGCCCGAAAGGCCGCGACCATGCTGGACGGGGGACAAATCAAGGCCGCACTGATGGAATATGAGAAGGCCCGGTACTGCTGTTACCGCGACGACCTGTGGGAAAAGCGCCTCGGACGGCTGTGCATGGAATTGGGCTGGCGCTTTGCCGGCAGGGCCGTGCCGACCTTTGCCCACGCGGTGGCGGCGGGCCGGGTAGACGGCCCCTGTAAGGGCTTTATCTCGCTGGCCTACGATACCGAGGTCACGGCAGGGGACCTGGCCCTTACGCTGATCTCCGACCCGCGCCACGGCGAGCCGATCCCGGTCATGCCCATGGACAGGCCCTATACCCCGATTGCCTTCAGGCTCTCCATCCGGCCTCTGTCCGGCGGGCAGGCGCGGGAGATTCCGCTGCCGGAGGGCGTGGTCCACGCGGCCATACTGGTGGACGGGGAGCTGTACTGCCTGGTGGAGACCACCCTTATGCGGGAGGTCGTCGGGCCGGCCAATCGAATATACAACTGGTGCATGCATGACAGAGAAGGCGGCATCCTGCCGGAGGCGTGGACGGACAGCGGCGATCCCTCCGCCATACCGGGCGAGGAGATCCGGCACGTCCGCTGGCCCATCGCCGTGGATACCGCGCTGTATCGGGTGAACTTGCAGGATGGCGCCGCCGGGCGGGTCGGCCCGGGCGCTTTGAGGGGCGGCAGTATCCAGCTCGGCAATGACGTCGAGTTCATCGCGGGCAAGAGGAGGACGAGCCGGGGCGCGCCGGAATCCGTCAGCAGCAAGTCCGGCGGCATGATGCGAAACAGCGTGCGCGACGAGGCCATTGGCGTCACCCGGGATGCGCGCCTGCTGGTGTGCGGGAATCGTTGCGCGCCTGGCGAGCTGTTTCTGCTGAACTGCTACTGGAAGGCCCCGGAGGGACAGCCGCCGGAGCCGGTACACGAGAGCGAAGACTATCCCGGCTATGCGCTCAATGTGAAGAATCTTTCCATGAACCAGATGACGGTGATCGAGCCAGAGGAGCCAGCAAAGGCGGAGGCGAAGCCAGAGACGTCAGAGCCAAAAGCAGAACCTATGAAGCCGGAGCCCGGTAAAGAATCAAATCCAAGAGGATTTTTCGCCCGTCTGTTCGGCAGGCGGAAAGGTCGATGAGCGATGCGCTGCAAAGAGCGATTTGAAGCGCCTGAAGCAAAAGTGGCGATGGAACTGCATTCCCCGTCATGGACGGGCCTGGGTATTGTGTTGAATAATACTATTCTTCTTCTAAAATCTATATCTCTTCGGGTGTTTTTGCTGCAACCGCGTTGCTTCGCTTCGGTCAACGTAGCGCTGCTACGCCTCCCTTCGCTCAGCTTAGCGGTAACAGCAAATCCATCCCGCTTATATATAGATTTTAGAACGCGAATAGTATAATGTGGCGTGAGGGATCTGTCATGGGTATCAAAATATACAGAAGGGAAAACTGGGACCGGTGGGAAAGCGGCCCCTATACGCGGAGGGATTTCCTGCTGGACCCTGAAAAGGACCGATGGCTTTTGCAATACCTGCTCAGCCATTGCTCTGACACGCCCCGAAGCCGCCAGATGAAGCGGTTCGGCCTCGAGGAGCTCCCCGAGCCGCCTGTGAACATCGACGATCCGGAGGATGAGATGTACGCGTCCTACATACTGCTTCGGGAGCAGGTGATGCGGGAGGA
>JAFUCP010000148.1 GCA_017459565.1 Clostridia bacterium
ATTAATCGCGCCGCTGCTTTTGCGTGCGCTTTTTCTCTGTCAGCGCGTAGCTCATTTCAATCAGCGCGCGCAGCGTGTCCTCGGGCACGTTCCCCTCCAGCCGCACGCTGATCCACAGCTGCTTGTTCATGTGCCAGGCCGGGAGTATGTCCGGGTGGATCTGGCGCAGGCCATAGCTGACCATGGGGTCGCATTTGAGGTTCAATATCTCCGCAGTTCCGGGTCCCTCCAGCCCCACCTTCTCCCTGGGGGCTTTCATCAGCAGCCCAAACCACCTGCCGCCGGGCCCGTGGCGCAGCACCGTGGAATCGAAGTCCTCATCAAAGGGCATGTCCGAAACCGCGCCGGGCAGCGAGAGAGCTATGTCCAATACCTGTCTGCGGGTCGTCATATCGAAGGCCTCCCGGACGGGCCGGCCACAATGGGGGTTGAAACGCTCATGTCGGCGCCCTCCTGTTCCTGTGGGGATTGCGCCTCTATTGTAGCACGTCCGCGCCCGGCGATCAAGCCGCCCGGAGGCTGTTCTTTTCCGGGGTTTCCAGCCGGTTCAGCCAGGGGCAGTAGACGAGGGCCGTGACGATGACCGCGCCGATATACACCCAGCCCGCAGTTACGCTGTCGGTTGAGAAGCGGGAGAGGACGTCCACCAGCGCGTGGACCGCGATGCAGGGCCACAGGCTGCCGCTCTTGTAGAAGGCGAAGGTGAACAGGAAGCCCCAGGCGACGGCGAAGACCACTTGCATCACGGTTTCGAGACTGGCCTGTCCCGCCAGCATATTGACGATGTGGCCGATGCCGAAGCTGACGGCGGATATGACGATGGCGGGCTTCGGGCCGTTCTTTCTCAGCAGCGCCTTGAACAAAAAGCCCCGGAAAATCACTTCTTCCACATAGCCGACCAGCGCCATGGAAGCCACGGCGCAGAGCTGGCGCAGGTCGAAGCCGCCTGAGCGGACCCCGCCCCACAGGTTGCCGGTGGCCAGCACAAACATGGGCGCGAAGTACAAAAACCGGCGGGCGTTCTTCGGCCAGCCTTCCAGGCCGTAGAAGAACGTAAGCCGCCAGCGGCGGATCAGCACCGTCGTCCCCGCGGCGATGGCGGCCAGCGCCGCCAGCATCCACGGGCTGTCGTCGCCCAGCTTGCCCCGTATGGGAATGGTCAGCAGGCAATAGACCACGATCCAGAGTACGGCAAACAGCACTTCGTTTTTTTCATACAGCTTCTTCATTTTTCCTGTCCTCCCTGCTTCGTCAATCCCTCGTACAGCGCCTTCAACAGCCCCGCGGCGGCCTCCGGGTCCCAGCGCATGGCGTTGTTGGCCAGCAGGCTGGCATAGCCGTGGACCGCCACGAACAGCCCCCGGAATATATCCCCGGCCTCTTGGGGTGAAAGCCCCGAGGACGCGCGCACAATGCCGATCAGCGGCGCGACCTCCGCGTCCGCCGTCAGCTCCTCCGGCGTGCGCCGCGAAAAGCGCCCGGACTGAAACAGAAACCGGAACAGCCCGCTCTTTTCCGCGCCGAAGCGGATGTAGCGCAGCCCCAGCGCCAGCAGCGGCTCCTCTTCGTCCTCAAGGCCGTCCGTCAGATACGCCGTGTGGAAGGCGTCCGCGCGGCGGTAGACCTCCTCCACGATCTGCGCGACGCTGCCGAAGTGGTAGACGATCGGCTGGGTGGAGCAATCCAGTTCCGTCGCCAGGCGGCGGACCGTGAGCGCCTCGTGCCCCTCGCGCTCAATGACCGATAGCGCGGCGTCGAGTATCATCTCCCGCGTGATTCTTGCCCTGGGTGACATGGCATGACCTCCTATGTATTATAACATATGTTATAATACATCCGAAGCCGGGATTTGTCAAGCCCCAGGAAACGTTTTTTGATTATATAAACGAGGGGCTGCTTCCCGTCGGAAAGCGGCCCCTCAGATTGCTGACAAAGCCCGCAAACGAAAAACCCCTGCCAATCAAGGAACGTTGGCAGGGGTTTTCGCCTGCGGCGTTGGCGTCGTCCGCAAAATGCAGTCGTTTACCGCCGGGTAAACGCACTTTATGCGGCTTTTTCAACGGCCTGGCTGCGGCTGCGGGCTCATTCCACCACGTTCACGGTGATGGTGGCCTTCTTCTTGTTGTAGGTCGTGACGGTGATCTTCGCCTTGCCCTTCTTCAGCGCCACGACATAGCCGTTTGCGTCCACCGCAGCCACGGCGGCCTTGCCGCTCTTCCAGGTCAGCGCGCTCCGGGCCGTCGCCGGGTTCATCACCGGCCACAGCTGTACGCCCTCGCCCACCTTCAGCGTGATGGCCTTGCCCTGCGAAATGCCGATGCCCAGCGGCTTGTAGGGGTCCACCACCGTTACGGCGATGGTCGCCTTCTTCTTGTTGTGGGTCGTGACGGTGATCTTCGCCTTGCCCTCGGCCAGGGGCGTTACGATGCCGCCCGCGTCCACCGTGGCAACCTTCGTCTTGCTGCTCTTCCAGGTCAGCGTCGCCCGGGCCGTCTCGGGGGCCAGCGCCGCGTACAGCTGCACGGGCTGTCCCACGGTGAGGGTGATGGATTTTCCCTGGATGATGCCCACGCCCGTGGGCTTGTAGGGATCGACCACCTGGATGGTGATGGTGGCCTTGACCTTTTTGTTATCGGTGGTGACGGTGATCTTTGCCTTGCCCTCGGCGGTGGCGGTGACCAGGCCGTCCGCGCTCACATTGGCCACGGCGGTCTTTGAGGACTTGTAGCCGCTGACTTCCCAGCCCAGGTCATACGCGAAGGTGGGAATCAGCAGCCGCTGTTCGCCCACGGAGACGGTGACGGTGCCGTTGTTCTTTACCTTGGGCAGCGCGACCTCGGGCGCGATCAGCGCGGGAATGGGTTCACAGGCCTCCAGCACCGTGCCGCACACGCTGCAATAGCTGCCCTCGGTGTGGCCGGCCACCTGATAGTGCGGCGCTTCCTCGGGCACATACACGGGGTTGTGGCCCGGGGCGTACAGGACCTGCTGGGGCGTGATCACCTGACCGCACACGGCGCAGTGGCTGCCGTCGGTCAGGCCGTTCACGGTGCAGCTGGGCGCATAGCCGGGATCGGCGACGGGGGTATGGGGAAGGACGGGATAGGTGTCCCAGGGCACGACCACCGCGCCGCAGGTGGCGCAATAGCTGCCCTCGCTGTTGCCGGCATGGGCACAGCTGGCAGCGACGGCGGGCAGGAAGGCGGGCGTGTGCCCGGTGGGCGGGATGGCCTTTCTGCCTTGGAGGGAGACCCCGCAGATGGAGCAGTATTCGCCTTCGGTATAGCCCGGGGTCGTACAGGTGGGGGCCACATAGCCGCTCCAGCAGACCGCGTGGACGTGATCGGGAATGTCGACGGTCACGGATGCGGGATCGCTATAGGGGATGCCCGCCTTCTCGTCATAGTCGTTGGTTTGGGGCTTGCAGCGGAAGCTGAAGGTCCTTCTGCCATAGCCGTCGGGGGTGTAGCTCACCGTCCAGGTCGTGTACGGATTGCTGCTTCCAAATGCTTGGGAGCAAACATAGCCGATGCCGGGACGGTTATCATTCCAGGCCCATGTATCCAGCTGGGTTCCGCTTTCATCGTACATGGCCAGCTGCCCGTTGCAATTGGGGGTAATGACCCGGAAGTAAACCGGCTCACCGAGGCCGGGGTTGTCGACAACCTCGACGGATTTGATGTATATCGGCGCGACATGAAGATCCACGGTCAGCTTGCTGTCCGAAGCAAGGTAAGCCTCCGCGTCGAGCCTTGAGTTGTCATCGGTGGTGGCGCAGAAGGTCAGCCGCCTGTCTCCCGTCGTCCAGATTTCAAAGGGAACGTGCCAGACGCGCTTGTCGCCGTAATTGATGACGTATTTCCCGTTGCCGCCGTACTGGAAGAAGCCGCCGTTGGGGTTCATCGGGGTATATGCCTCGCTGTACAGGTTTTCGTATTCGCCGAGCCAGCGATAGACCATCTTGCCGCTCTCGTCGATGGCGGCCACGGACAGCGCATCCGGGCCGGTCTCCATCGTCAGCAGGACCGACGTGCCGACCGCCACCGGTTCGCTGCCAAAGTTCACGGAGCGCACATCGTATTTCGGCGTGCGCGCCTCGACGCTCAGCGTGACGGATGCGCCCGTGCTGTTGCCGTCCGCCGAAGCCTTGAAGGTGAGTTCATAGACGCCCTCGGCGCTGAAGGTGTATTTCGGCTTCCAGCACAGCGAGGTTCCGTCCACGACGGCGGTATTGTTCCACTGGGCCAGCAGCGTGCCGGCGGCATCGTACATGTAAAGGCTCTTGGCCTGGGGATCGGTGACGACGGAGAAGCTCGCCTCCTGGCCCACATCCGCCCGCACGGCGTCAAACTCCGCGGTTATGACGTTCGGGGCCGCCGTGCTTGGGGTGGAGCTTCCCGAGGAGGGATAGGAGGGGGAATAGGACTCAGTGCCGTCCTCCTTGCGCACATACCAGTAGCGGGGCTTGTAGCCATTGTAGCCGGCGTCGCAGATATAGTTGCCCTGGGGCAGCGTGGCGAGCACGTTGACGTGGCCCGAGCCCGCGCCGGAGTCGCCCCGGGCGTCCCGGCCCGTGGCGCTGATGCCCAGGCGGGCGCAGGCCTCCAGTATGAAGCTGGTGCTGGCCCAGCAGTCGCCCGCGCCGTAGAGGATGAAGTTGCCCCAGTCGCTGCAGCCGGTGCTGTAGTCAAAGTCCCGGCCCGCGATTCGGGTGACCTGGATGAGCTTCTCCAGCTCCGTCATGGAGCTGTTGATCTCCGTGGCGAGATAGCGGTCCAGGACCGCGCTGGCGTATACGAAGCCGTAATTGATGATGTGGAAGCGCACATCGCGCTGGGCTTCGCCCTCGTGGACGCGCACGACGACGTCCGAGACGTTGTTTTCATAAGAATCGCTGTCCTGGGGATACACGGTGCCGTCATCCGAGACGAAGATGGCGCTTCTATCGTAGGAATACTTCTTTTTGGGGTCGATGATTTCAAAGGTTGCGCCGGGCGCGGCGTCGATGTGATAGCTGGTCAGCGCGCCTTCGGGCAGCGGTACCCGGTTGGCGACGCCGTCGTACAGCCGGTACAGCACGATCACGCCGGGGTCGGGAGACTGGTACAGCGGCAGGGGCTGGGCCATGGGCGGCTCCGGCAGCTCGTCCGCCGCGGGCATATCCCATTCCGCGTCTCCGTAAATGAACTCGGGCACCTCCTCGCCCGCGGGGACCGCCTCTTCGCCGATCTGGAACTCCTCCAGCTCGGGCACGTCCATGTCAACCTGCGCCGCGCCTTCGCCGTCTGCGCTCTGCTGCGCGTCAAATGTCTCCGCGGCCTGAAGTGCAGGCTCCGCGGCGGCTGTCAGCAGCATGAGCGCCAGCAGCACGCAAAGCAAACTCAATCCAAATCTCTTCATATTCTTCCCTCCGTTGCGATGGTACTGAGCGTTCTGGAACGATACGGCGGCTGTTCCAGAAATTTACATCAGTGTCATAATTATTATACATGAAACGCTGCATCTGCGCAAGCAGAAAATGCGGCTTTGACGGCCCTGCGGCAGTCCAAAATAAAGCCTGCCGGGCGCCATTCAGGCGACCGGCAGGTAATTCAGACCGGGCGTTTACACGTGCAGCGAGTAGTTCGGGGCTTCCTTGGTGATGTTGATATCGTGGGGATGGCTCTCCACCAGGCCCGCGCTGGTGATGCGGATGAATTCGCCGCGCTGGCGCAGAGCCTGAATGTTTTCGGTGCCGCAATAGCCCATGGAGGAGCGCAAACCGCCGATGAGCTGGAATACGGTGTCGGCCAGGGGTCCCTTGAAGGGCACGCGGCCCTCCACGCCCTCGGGCACCAGCTTCTTCTGGCCCTCCTGGAAGTAGCGGTCCTTGCTGCCCTCGGCCATGGCGGCCAGGGAACCCATGCCGCGATAGACCTTGTAGCTGCGGCCCTGATAGATTTCCGTGGCGCCGGGGCTCTCCTCGGTGCCGGCGAACAGGCTGCCCATCATGACCGCCGTCGCGCCCGCGGCGATGGCCTTGGGAATATCGCCGGAATACTTGATGCCGCCGTCGGCGATGATGGTCTTGCCGAACCTGTCGGCCACCTCGGCGCAGTCCATGATGGCGGTGATCTGAGGCACGCCGATGCCCGCGACCACGCGAGTGGTGCAGATGGAGCCGGGGCCGATGCCCACCTTGATCACGTCCGCGCCGGCCTTGATGAGGTCCTCGGTGGCGGGGCCGGTGGCCACGTTGCCCGCGATGATCTCCAGGTCCGGGTAGGCGGCGCGAATCCTCTCCACGGCCCTGAGGACGCCCTCGGAATGGCCGTGGGCGGTGTCCAGGCCGATTACGTCCACGCCCGCGGCCACCAGCGCGGCCACGCGGTCCAGCGTATCGGCGGTGACGCCCACCGCCGCGCCGCACAGCAGGCGGCCCCGGCTGTCCCGGGCGGAGTTGGGATATTTGGCGCTCTTCTGAATGTCCTTAATGGTGATCAGGCCGCGCAGCATGTAGTTTTCGTCCACGATGGGCAGCTTTTCAATGCGGTGCCTGGCGAGGATCGCCTTGGCCTGCTCCAGATTGGTGCCCACGGGCGCGGTGACCAGGTTTTCGTGGGTCATGACATTGCGGATGGGCTGGTCAAAATCGGTTTCAAACCGCAGATCGCGGTTGGTGAGGATGCCCACCAGGCGTCCGTTTTCGGTGATGGGCACGCCGGAAATGCGGTACTTGCGCATCAGTGCTTCGGCATCGGAGACCTTGTGTTCGGGGGAGAGGAAGAAGGGATCGGTGATGACGCCGTTTTCAGAGCGCTTCACCTTGTCCACCTGGCTGGCCTGCTCTTCGATGGACATATTCTTATGAATAATGCCCAGACCGCCTTCGCGGGCCATCGCTATCGCCATATTGTAGTCGGTTACGGTGTCCATCGCGGCGCTGAGCATTGGAATATTCAGCCTGATGCGCTCGGTCAGCTGAACGGAGAGATCCACTTCCCGGGGGAGTACGCTGCTGCGCTGGGGAACGAGCAGCACATCGTCAAAAGTCAAACCTTCTCGAATGATTGCCAATTGCCTCACCCTTTCCGCTTATTTGATTGTCACAATTTGATTGTTCGACATTATACCAGCCCATCGACAAGTTCAATAGTGGATTCGGGTTAATTTTCAATGACAGGCGTTAATATTCTCAATCATCGCACTTCCCGCGTGGCATCCTTCCGGGAAGGTATCGCAGGGGCGGAGTTTCGCCAATTGCCATGCGCCGCAGGGGGAAGGGCAGTTAATATGTCTGCTTTTCAAAGCGCGGAATCTCCGCCAGGTCCTCCAACAGCTCCATCGCCCGCTCGCGCCCGGCCCCGTTCAGCCGGGAATAGGCCGAAAGCATGCGCAGCGCCACCAACCCCGCGCCATCGCCCAGGCAGTCGTCCAGCAGACCGAGGACCGAGGCGTAGCTTGAAGCGAGACGGTCCATGTGCCTTGCCGCCTGAAGCGATTGCCGGGAACGGCTCTTCCGGGCGAGGGCGTCGCAGGCGTCGGCCTCCATGGGGGAGCAGACATAGGCCATGGGGTCGCGGATGTCCACGCAGGGCGCGGCGGCAACCCTTTCGGGCAAATCGTACAGGCTGATTTCTCCCGCCGCGGGGAGGGCCTCGTCCGCCGCTCCGCCCCAAATTTCCTGTATCGGGCATTGCAGCGCCTGGGCAAGCCGCAGCGCCTGCTCCACGCCCACCCGTCGGCTGCCCTTTTCATAGGCGGCGACGGCCTGATAGCTGTAGCCCGTGCGCTGGGACATGTCCTTGAGGGTCAGCCCCCGCGCCTTCCTGAGCCTGCGGATGCTTTCGCCGATGGCGTTGCTCGCTTCCATGGGTCCCACCTCCCGACACATGATAACACAAATGAAGAATATATAAAATACAAAAGTAGAAAATTAACGTCGTGTTCTATTGCGTTCGTATAAATGGACTGCTATAATTCGAACAGACGTTCGATATAACGTTCGAAGGGAGAATCAGAACGGGTCAAGGAGGAAGATGACATGGATGAAAATGATCTGCGCTGGGCGCGATATTGGGCGCGCAGATATGCCTGGGCCGTGGAAGGGCGGGGCGATATGGACCTGGAGGATCTGACGCAGGCGGCGCTGTTGGGCATCCTGCGCGCGCGGGAGGGCTTCGACGCGCAGGAGAGCAGCTGGTCGACCTATTCCGCCTTTTATATCAAGCGTGAAATCTTTGCCGCGCTGGGGATCAGGAGAGGCCGTCTGCCGATGAGGCCGGTTCCGCTGGACGCGCCCATGACGCTGGATTCCGATGAGACGAAGCTTGACGCCGTGGCGGACGACAGCCTGCCCGATGCGGACGAGGGCCTGCTCCGTCGGGAGCTGCAAGACGAGGTGCGCCGGGCCCTGGCGAGGCTGAAGGACGAGCGGCAGCGCCGCAGCGTTCAGCTGGTGAGCCTGGAGGGCATGACGCTGCGACAGGCCGCCCGGAAAATGGGGGTGAGCTTCCAGCTGGTGCAGCGCATGGTCCTGCAAGGGCACAGGCATCTTCGGTGCGACAAACTGCTGCGCAAGCTGGCGGAGTGCGAGCTGCGTACACCGTACTATGCCCATGTCGGCGTCGATACCTTTATGGCCACGCGCACCAGCGCCGTGGAGCGCGCGGTGCTTTGGCGGCTTGAACAGCAGGACAGGATTTTAGACGAGTTGGGGGAGGATGAGACGGAAGACGGGCAGCGGAACCTTCGGCGACCGGCAAACGCCATATGGCCGGCCAGACGGAGAGGAACGCTTGATACGAATACCCAATAAGCATAATATGGGATATGCTTTAAGGTAAATCGAGGAACCTGCAACAGACAGATGCCGGAAAAGGCGTCGCAGAATCGGTGCGGGAATTGTTCGGCGGCCGCTCAAGCGTACAGGCGCGGAAGCGTGCCTTGCGCGATTACTCACAGCGGGAAGGCGACCGCTTCATCGTACAGCCTTTTCAACACCTTCAAAAAGGACGCGAGGCTTGCCCTTCGATCCTCCCTGTGGGCGCACAGAACACAGGAAAAGCGCTCCTGACAGTCGAAGGGTATCCAGGCAAACTGGCCGCTGTGGTCGTTCAGGAAGCCGGGGGCGAGGCAGATGCCCTTCCCGGCGGCGACGTTGACGCGGGTCGTGTCGTGGTCCGGACTGTTGAAATACCGGATCCTGCCGGAGGCGATCAGGCGGTGCTGCACGACGCGGAGCGCCGGGGGCGAGCCGCCGCCCACCATCAGCGTGCGCCCGTAGAGGTCCTCCTCGCGGATCAGGTTTTTCGCCGCGAAGGGGTCGCTTTTCTCCGCGATCAGATAGACGCGGCTCTCAAACAGGTCGTACACGGAAATGCCGGGAATGTGCCTCGTCTGCTCCTTCAGGGCGAACAGGATATCCACTTCATTTCGCAGGAAAGCCTCCACGCCGTTTTCATACTGAAAGACGGGCGTGATCTGCACCTCCGGGTGGGTCTTTCCGAACAGCCGCATGGCCTCCGGCAGGAAATAGACCGCCTGGAACACCATCAGGCTGATGGAGATGCTGTCTGTGTACTTCGCGCTGAAATTCTGGCCCTGCTCGATGGCGCGCTTCAAATCCTCGCGCAGGCCCGCCAGCGTGGAGACAAACTGCGCCCCGGCCGGGGTCAGCGCCGCGCCCTTGCCGCTGCGTTCAAATACGGCGAAGCCAATCTCCTCCTCCAGCAATTTGATCTGGTAGGAGAAGGTGGGCTGGCTGACGAACATATTCTCCGCCGCCCGGCTGAAATTCTGCGTATGGGCCAGTTCGATGCAATAGTCGATCTGTTTTGTGGTCATGGCGGCCTCCGGCTATTTAAAAATCAAATCAATTATACAGCATTTGAATTGGACTTTGCAATACCTTTGGCATATAATGATACCATCAAGAACAGATTTGGAGGACAAAACCATGACTAAGACACTGATCGCATACTTCTCCCGCGCGGATGAGAACTACTTTGGCGGCGCGATGCGCTATGTGAAGGTGGGCAACACCCAGATCGTCTGCAACCTGATGAAGGAGCTGATCGACGCGGACAGCTTCAAGATCGAGATGAAGGAGCCCTATTCCCCGGTCTACATGACCTGCATCGAGGAGGCCAAGAAGGACCTGCGGGCGGGAGCGCGGCCGGAACTGGTCGCCCTGCCGGAATCCATCGACGGGTATGACACCGTGGTGCTGGCCTATCCCAACTACTGGGGCACGGTGCCCATGGCGGTGTTCACGTTCCTGGAGGCCTTCGACTTCACCGGCAAGATAATCCTGCCCCTGTGTACCAACGAGGGAAGCGGCATGGGAGGCAGCGAACGCGCTATCAAGCGCGCCTGCCCCGGCGCAGAGGTGAAGAAGGGCCTGTCCATCACCGGCAGTCAGGCGGCCAATGCCAGGGGCGCTGTCCAGAAGTGGCTGTCCGCGAACGGACTGATGTAACGATGGACGAGCGAGAGATCATCCGGGAGATGTACCGGAAATACTGGCGGTACATGATTGCAAAGGACGCGGACGGGCTGCGGAGCCTGATGGCGAAGGATTATTGTCTCTTGCACATGACCGGCGTGAAGCAGCCCGCGGAGGTTTTTCTGAAGGGGCTGCTGGACGGGACGTTCAACTACTATTCCGCCGATCACGACGGCATTGAGGTCAAAATAGACGGCGACCGGGCGACGATGATCGGCAAAAGCCGCGTGTCCGCCGCCGTGTATGGCGCTCGCAGAAGCACATGGCGCTTGCGGGGGGATTTCACCCTGCGGAAGGAGCAGGGTATCTGGCGGTTCACCAGCTCCCGGGCATCGACCTACTGACGAGGAGATGAGATCGAAGTATGAAAAGGATCGTTGTTTTGCTGACGGCTCTGATGCTGATGGGCACTTCCCTTGCCGAGGGAACGCTGGTGGCCTATTTCTCCCACGCGGGGGAAAATTACAACGTGGGCGTGGTCGATAAGGGCAATACCGCGAAGCTGGCCGAGGCGATCGCGGGGCAGACCGGCGCGGAGCTTTTCGAGATCGTGCCCGTGGTGGACTATCCCCAGTCCTACGATGCGTGCCTTGAGGTCGCCACCGCCGAACAGCGGGAAGGCGCGCGCCCGGCATACGTGGGCGATGTGGAAAACTGGGAGCAGTACGACACCGTCTTCATCGGTTATCCGATCTGGTGGGGCGAGATTCCAAACATTGTCTACACCTTCATGGAGAATCACGATTTTGGCGATAAGACGGTCATCCCCTTCAACACCCATGAGGGCAGCGGCCAGTCCCACAGCCAGCGGGACATCGTGAACACCCTGCCGGACGCCACGGTTTTGCAGGGTCTGGCGGTGCGCGGCGCGACGGCGCAGAACGACGCGGATGCCACGGCGAAGGCGGTTTCGGATTGGCTGAGCGGACTTGGAATGTAATGGGAGGTTATAAACGTGATACCAAACAGGCATTTTCCCGAGATTCACGGCAATTTCGGCTTCGGCTGTATGCGCCTGCCCATGAAGGGCGGCGAGGTGGACTACGACGAGTTTTGCCGGATGGCGGATGCCTTCATCGCCTCCGGGCTCAATTACTTCGACACCGCCCACGGCTACATCGGCGGCCGGTCCGAAACGGCCATCCGCGACTGCGTGGCGAAGCGCTACGACCGCAGCCGGTTCCTGCTGACGGACAAGCTGACCGCGCCCTACTTCAAGCGGCAGGAGGACATTCGCCCCTTCTTTGAGCAGCAGCTTGCTTGGTGCGGCGTGGATTACTTTGATTTTTACCTGATGCACGCCCAGGACCGCAACAACTATCAAAAGTTCAAGCGCTGCAAGGCCTATGAGACTGCCTGTGCCTTCAAGGAAGAAGGGCTGATCCGCCACTTCGGCATCTCCTTCCACGACAAGGCCGAGGTGCTGGATATGATCCTCACCGAGCACCCGGAGATCGAGGTCGTTCAGATCCAGTTCAACTATGCGGACTACGAGGACGCCTCGGTGGAGTCGAAGAAGGTCTATGAGGTGTGCGAGAGGCACGGCAAGCCCGTCATCGTCATGGAGCCGGTGAAGGGCGGCAGCCTGGTGAACCTGCCCGCCGAGGCGGACAGGATATTGCGGGAGCTGAACGGCGGCAGCAACGCCAGCTACGCCATTCGCTTCGCGGCGAGCTTCCCGCAAATGGCGGTGGTGCTCTCCGGCATGAGCGACATGGCGCAAATGACCGACAATCTGAGCGCCATGGCGGACTTCAAGCCGCTGAATGAGGAAGAAATGGCGGCGGTCAAAAAGGTCAACGACATCTTCCACAGCCTGAACCTGATCCCCTGCACCTCCTGCCGCTACTGCGTGGAGGAAAACGAGTGTCCCAAGGGCATCCGCATCCCGGATATGTTCTCCTCGCTGAACGCCCACGAGGCGTTCCACAACTGGAACACCGGCTTTTACTACAACAACGTCATCACCGGCGATAAGCACGGCAAGGCGTCCGACTGCGTCAAGTGCGGCAAGTGCGAGAAGGTCTGTCCCCAGCACCTGCCCATCCGGGAGCTGCTGGAGAAGGTCGCAAAGACATTCGAGAAGTGAGGGGAATGAGGAAGGAAGTCATGCCCCCAAACGAACAGCGCCGGACCGCGAAAGCGGTCCGGCGCTGTTTAGTTGACGCTGTGCTCTACGCCGCGTCCTGAAGCGCGTAGGCGTTCTCCAATTCGCCCAGCGTGCCGATGGCGCGGTCGAACAGGGCGTACAGGTCGGCCTCGGCGATCAGCCCGTCGGCGTTGGTCTCCACGCCCTCGAAGCGCAGATCGTAGCGCAGGGGCGGGTCATTTAGGGTCAGCATCTCGCCGCTTCGGATCTGCTCGGTGCTGCGGTAGACCAGGCTGACGCGATACCAGGCCTGGCCCTCCTGGTCGCGCCGGCGCTCGAACACCAGCTTCACGCCGATGGGCGTCTTGGTCTCGATGCTCTCCGGCAGGGCGAAGTCCTCCGCGCCCAGGGCGGACAGGGTGCCCAGCACGGTGCAATCGTGGGCGCAGAAGAAGGTGAACTTGCGGTCCTCGTTCTTGAGCTCGCTCTCCAGCTCCCGCAGAAGGGGATTGGTGATGTTGGCGGCCACCAGCGGCGCGCCGTGCTTCATCTCAAGGCAGGTGGTCATGAACGCGCCCAGCTCGGCCCAATCCGCTTTCGTCAATTCGTAGCCGAAGGCAGCCTTTATGGCGTCAGGTTCCTCGTAGTATTGCAGCAGCAGCGCGTCGGCCACCTGATAGGCGGGCTTGATCTCGCCGGTGATGTCGGGCTCCTTGTCGGGCTCCATCGCGTAGCCATAGTCGCTCGCCAGCACGTCGCCGTACTTGCCGCTCTGGTAGATCTCGCTGTCCTGCATATCGACGGTGTCCATGATGAGCTGGATCACGTCACGGTTTTGCTCCGCGAAGCCGTCGAAGCCCGCAGCGCCGCCCATCGCCGCCACCTGCGCCGTGGCGTCGGCGGCATAGTTATCGGAATAGAAGTGCAGCACG
>JAFUCP010000149.1 GCA_017459565.1 Clostridia bacterium
CAGCTGCACTACACGCTGCTGTGCTTCCTGGCCGCGCTGCTGGCCGCCGCGCTGGTCACATATCTGGTGGAAAGGCCCTGCGCAAGGCTGGGAAAGCGGCTGCTGGAGAGGCGCGCGGCGCTGTGACGGGCCGCGCGTCAAAAAAGGATTTGCCGGACGCTTCTTCCGGCAAATCCTTTTGGCTTTGTCTTGCTTTACCAGGTCAAAACCTCGCAGCCGTCCTCGGTGATGGCCACCAGGTCCTCCACCCGCACGCCGAATTTGCCGGGCAGGTAGATGCCGGGCTCGATGGAGAAGATCATGCCCGGGCGGGCGACGACCTCGCTGACGGAGGAGCAGTCCGGGAACTCATGCTCGTCCAGGCCGATGCCGTGGCCGGTGCGGTGGGTGAAGTACGGGCCGTAGCCCGCGTCCTCGATCACCCTTCGGGCGGCGCGGTCGATGTCCTTCATCAGCATCCCCGGGCGGCAGGCGGCGATGCCGGCGCGGTTCGCGGCGGTGACGATCTCATGCACCCGCTTCTGCTCGTCCGTGACCTCGCCGAAATGCACGGTGCGGGTCATGTCGCTGCAATAGTGCTTCCAGAGCAGGCCCACGTCCATGATGACGGTGTCGCCCTGCTTCAGCCGGGTGCCGTCGCTGTCGTGGTGGGGCTCCGCGCCGTTGGGGCCGAAGCAGATCAGCGGCGTGAAGGACGGCCCGGCGGAGCCCAGCTCCAGGGCGATCCGGTTGTACAGCGACTGGATCTCCTTTTCGGTGCAGCCCTCATACAGCGCCTCGCCGATGCGGGTGCAGACCTCCACATTCATCCTGGAGCTGATGCGCATCAGCTCCAGCTCCTCCCCGTCCTTGATCAGCCGCGCCTCGTCCAGGGGCCTGCTGCCCACCACGGGCCGTACATCCGGCCGCTTTTCCATCAGGCGGATGGTGAAGTGGCTGGGCCAGGTCTTGTCGATGCCCAGCGTGCCCGGCAGCATGTCGGGCGCCAGCACGCCGACGCAGTCGTCCGTATCCTCATATTCCACCATGGGCACGTCCGTCAGCCCCTGCAGCGCGAACATTTTGTTGGCGTACAGCGTCATCTCCCCGCTGTCCTTCACGTGCAGTGCCAGCATCCGCTCAAAGGGCTCGCACCACACGCCGGTGAGATAGTACACCGACGCGGTATTGCTGACGATGATCTGCTTCAGCCCGCAGGCGTGCATGTTTTCAATGACCTTTTCGATGCGCTTTGTATTCATGTGTCGTCGCTCCTCATCGCTCTATGGTTCTTCGCCTTCCGGCTCGAAGCGCTCCAGCGCCACGCCGCCCTCCCGGAGCATTTGCAGGGAAAACTCGTCGGGATAGCCCTCCCGGTACACCACGCGCCTGATGCCCGAATTGACGATCATCTTCGCGCACAGCACGCAGGGCTGGTGGGTGCAGTACAATGTCGCGCCGTCGATGCTGCTGCCCAGCCGCGCGGCCTGTATGATGGCGTTCTGCTCCGCGTGGACGGCATAGCAGATTTCGTGGTGGGTGCCCGAGGCGATGCCCAGCTTCTCCCGCAGGCACTCGCCCCGTTCCACGCAGGTCTTGATGCCCGCGGGCGCGCCGTTGTAGCCCGTGGTCACAATGCGCTTGTTCTTCACGATCACCGCGCCGATCTTCCGATTGGCCTTGTAACAGCTGGCCCACCGGGCGATGACCCCCGCCAGCTCCATGAACCGCGCATCCCACTTATCCATGCCGCGCGCCCCCTTCGGAAAGTTTGTGTTGGTTTACTCTGTTATTATAGTGCATCGACGCCGGAAAAGCAAGGGCTTTTGGGCGGTGGACAGGGAAAGGCGCGCGTGTTATAATGATAAAAAACACGCGGGGAGGAACAGGATATGCGATACAGAAGGCTGGGAAAGACCGATCTCATGGTCAGCGAGGTGGGCTTTGGCGGGGAGTGGCTGGAGCGCCACCCCAAGGAGGATTCCGTCCGGCTGATCCGCTACGCCCACGAAAAGGGCGTCAACATCATCGATTGCTGGATGCCCGATCCCAAGTCCAGGGATATCATCGGAGAAGCCATCGCGCCCTGCCGCGACGAATGGTTCGTGCAGGGGCACATCGGCTCCACATGGCAAAACGGGCAGTACGTGCGCACGCGGGACATGGACAAGGTCAAGCCCGCCTTCGAGGATCTGCTCAGGCGCATCGGCGGCGGCTACATCGACCTGGGCATGATCCACTACGTGGACCAGGAGAGCGATTGGGACGCGCGCATGAACGGCCCGTTCATCGAATACGTCCACCGGCTGCACGAGGCGGGCGTCATCCGCCATATCGGGCTGTCCACCCACAACCCCATCATCGCCAGGAAGGCGGCCCGGGCAGGCTTTATCGAAATGATCCTTTTCAGCGTCAACCCCGCCTACGACCTCATGCCCCCCACCGACAACCTGGAAAACTACTTCGCCGACAGCTACGACGATTCCCTCGCGGGCGTCGATCCCGTCCGGGTGGAGATGTACAAGCTGTGCGAGCAGAACGACGTGGGCATCACCTGCATGAAGCCCTTCGCCGGCGGGCGGCTGTTCGACGCGGCAAGCTCCCCCTTCGGCGTGGCGCTGACGCCGGCGCAGTGCATCCATTACTGTCTGACCAAGCCCGCCGTGGCCTCCGTGCTGTGCGGCTATGACACCCCGGACCAGGTGGACGCCGCCGTGGCCTACGAAACCTGCGGCGACGCGGAAAGGGACTACGCCAGCGTGCTGGCCGGCGCGCCCAGGCACACCTTCGGCGGCGGGGAGTGCGCCTATTGCGGCCATTGCAAGCCCTGTCCCGCGGATATCGATATCGCCATGGTGAACAAGCTGTACGACCTGGCCGTCATGCAGCCCCAGGTGCCGGAATCCGTGCGCCAGCACTACAACAGCCTGGCCCACCGCGCCGACGAGTGCATCGGCTGCAAGGGCTGCGAAAGCCGCTGCCCCTTCGGCGTGCAGGTGGCGCAGCGGATGCAAAAGGCCGCGGAGCTTTTCGGATAAGGCGGCGCGGCCTGACAAGGGCCCGCTCAAGACAACCCCTTTGGATCGTCTTGAGCGGGCCCTTCCTTATCCCGGTTATTCCGGCTGTCGAACTACTTCAGGCTGCTCTCCTCCCCGTCCGCGGGCGCGTTCAGCGGCGCGGGGCGCTCAAAGCGGGAATCGACGCTCACAAAGCCGCCCGTCGAGCCGCTTTGGATGATGGCGTCGATGACCTCCAGCACATGGCAGGCCATGTCCGCGCCGGCGCGGGCGGGCCGACCGGCGCGGATGGACCAGGCCAGCTCCGCCGGGCCGACGCCGCGGCTGTTGTCCGCGTAGCCGAAGGGGCACTCCAGGGCCCTGGCCGGCGCGGCGGGCTGGTCGAAGGCCCAGTTGGGCTGCAGGCGCACCTCGCCGCCGAAGCCGTTGGGGTCGGGCAGGTAGAGGATGCCCCCGGTGCCGTAGATGGCGAAAAAGCTCTGATCGGCGATCACGCTGTCGGCGTTGACGTGGGCCGTGCCGCTGACGCCGCTGGCCAGCGTCAGCACGGCGCTGATCTCGCTCTCGTTGGGCGTGGAGATGGGCTTTTTGTAGGTAGGCGAGTTGGGATCGATGTCCTCGTGGGTGGGATAGGGGGCGCGCACCGCCGCCGCGACCCGGGCCACCGGCCCCAGCAGGCTGCACAGCGCGGTGAGATAGTACACGGAATAATCATAGGCCACGCCGCCGAAGGGCAGGTTCAGAAAGCGGAAGAAGCTGGTCAGGAAGCTGTTATCCCGGTTGGCGGCAAAGGCGAAGGAGGTCACCTCGCCGATCAGGCCGTCGTCGATGGCCCGCCGGGCGGTTTGCAGCGCCGCGCCCAGGAAGGTATCCGGCGCGGAGCCCAGCCACAGCCCCCTGCGCGCCGCCAGCTCGCACAGCGCCCGGGCGCTTTCGTGGCCGGTGGTCATGGTCTTTTCGGTATACACATGCTTGCCCGCCTCCAGGGCGGCGCGGATGACCTGCTCGTGGGCCGGGGCGGGCGTGAGATTCACCACCAGGTCGATTTCCGCGTCCGAGAGCATGTCCTCAAGGGACGCATAGGCATGAATACCGAACTCATCCGCCCGGCGGCGCGCGTTTTCCGGGTGGGCGGAGCAGAGGCCCTTCACCTTCAGAATCTCAAAGCGGCCGCTCATGTTTTTCAGGTAAATGCTGCTGATGATGCCGGAGCCGACGACGCCGACACAGATGGGCTTTACGGACACGGCTTTTCCCTCCTGTAGCCAAGAATACGGCGGAGCGTCACGCGCCCGCCGTATTCATGATAACACAAACCGCGCCCTTTGTCGACGGTTATTGCGGATATGGCCCGAAGGCCGGTGTTCAGGCCTGCGCCGCGGGCTTTTTCTCAAAGCGCGCGCGGTGCTGCTGGTCGCTGGGCTTGGTCTGCACCTCGCCGGCGGCCATCAGGGACTGCTTGGTCAGCATCGGGCCCACCAGCTCATACACCAGCACGCTGAACAGGATGATATTGCGGATCATACCGCCCATCTCCGCGCCCAGGGCCTGGGCCGTGACCACCATGCCCAGCGCCACGCCCGCCTGGGGGAACAGCGTGACGCCCAGGTACCTGCGCACCTTTTCATCGCAGCCCATCCAGCTGCTGCTGACCCGCGCGCCGATGTACTTGCCCGCGCAGCGCACCAGGATGTAGACCGCGCCGATGAGCAGTATGGCCGGATAGCGGAACACATTCAAATCCAGCTCCGCGCCGGAAAGCACGAAGAACACCGCGTACAGCGGGGCCGTCCACTGCTCGGAGCGGTTCATGATATCCACGGAATACTCGCTGAGGTTGCAGAACATGGTGCCCAGCATCATGCACACCAGCAGCGAGGAGAAGGACAGCTTCACGCCGCCGCCCAGGGGCACCTCCAGCGAGGCCAGCGCAATGGTCATCACCACGAAGGCGATGGTAAGCGACAGGCGGTTCTTGTTGGAGAAGAACAGCTTTTCCAGCAGCGTCAAAAGCGCGCCCATGGCCGCGCCCAGCAGCAGCGATCCGACGATCTCCACCATGGGGTTCACGATGACGGAAACCACGTTCATCGTGCCGCCCTCCATGGCCTGGGCCACGCCGAAGGACACCGCGAACACCACCAGGCCCACGGCGTCGTCCAGGGCGACGATGGGCAGCAGCAGATCGGTGAGCGGGCCCTTGGCCTTGTACTGGCGGACCACCATCAGCGTGGCGGCCGGGGCGGTGGCGGAGGCGATGGCGCCCAGCGTCACGGCCACGGGCAGCGGCAGCACGTCCGCCCCCAGCACAAAGTGCAGGCCGATAAGCGCGGCGTCCACCAGCAGCGTGGCCGTCAGCGCCTGCACGATGCCGATGATCGTGGCGGTCTTGCCCGTCTTTTTCAGCTGGGCCAGCCGGAACTCATTGCCGATATCAAAGGCGATAAAGCCCAGGGCCACGCTGGAAAAGGCGCTCACCGCGTCCAGCGCCTCCATGGAGGCAAAGCCCAGGCCGGGAATTTTCAGCGCCCCCAGCACATAGGGGCCCACCAGCACGCCGGCGATCAGAAACGCCGTCACGTCCGGGAATTTCAGATTCAGCTTTTTAAACACGCGGGTCATGATCAGCCCCGCGAACAGGGCAAAGGCGGTGGACAACAGGGATTGCATGTGCTTCAGGACCTTTCATAGGAATCGGCGGCGGGGCGCGACGGCCATCCACGGCCAAATAAACATTATAGCATAGCCCCCGCGGGCTTCAAGCGCGTTTGCGGTCCTTTTGCGCGTGTTTTGGGTTATTCGGTTTTGAAGAATATGCACATAAAAAATCCCCCCTTTCGGCAGGATTTGACGAAAAGGGGAAGATTGGACAATTCTTGTTTTCATCGGTCGCTCGCCGCAGGGGGCAACGATCAGGGCGGCGCATATCAGCGCGTCATTCCACCACGTTCACGGTTATCGTGGCCTTCTTCTTACATTAATTTGAATCAGTCCACATACAATTAATGCAACAGAAAAAGCCAAGCTTTTCTTCATCATACAAATACCCCCATTCATGATTTGTCTCGTTTGAGTATATGTCAATTTGTCATATTTGTCAATGAAATAGCTGGCAATATTGATATGGTGATATATATGCAGAATAATCTTCGCAAACTACGAAAAGAGCATGGGTTGACCCAAATTTCACTGCAAATGAAAACAGGGATTGACCAGGGACTAATTTCAAAGTTTGAAAACGGCGCACGGATTCCCACCACCGACGCATTGTTGTTGCTTGCAGATTTCTATGGCGTCAGCATTGATTATATTCTGATGAGAACTGACAAGCCGGAAATTAATAAGTAGCTGAATATCAAATCGTATTTGAAAACAGAATGTGATAATGGCTTATTTACTCTCTTGCTTTCCGCAACGCGGCTTTTTCGGGCTTTGACCACCAATGCGCAATTATTTACTTTCGTATGTGCGAAACGACCTCATCCCCCCTCGCTATGATTGCCGATCGGAATCCGCACCTGCATCATTGCCCCCTCTGCGCGCCCCCCTGTTTTTGCGGGGCGCGAATTTACTTCTACCGCTTCATCCTGTATAATATATCCACATCATCCCAAGGGGGGAACCTGCCATGATTTATCTGGACCACGCGGCCACGACGCCGCCGGACGCGCGGGTGATCGAGGCCATGGGGCGCTGTATGCGTTTGCAGTGGCTGAATCCCTCCGCCGCCTACGCCGCGGCGGGCGAGGCCAGGCGGGCGCTGCGCCAGGCGCGGCGCCAGGTGGCGGCGCTGCTCAACGCCGAGGCCGGGGAGATCATATTCACCTCCGGCGGCACGGAGGCCAACAACCAGGCGATGCTGGCGGCCCGGGGCGGCCACGCCGTCGTCTCCGCCATCGAGCAGCCCTCCGTTCGGAACGCGGCCCGGGCCATGTGCGCCGGGGTCAGCCTCGTCCCCCCGGACG
>JAFUCP010000150.1 GCA_017459565.1 Clostridia bacterium
CGATGACGCCCAGGGTCTTTCCCTCAAGCTCCGGGCCGATGAACTGCTTCTTGCCGGCCTCCACCTGCTTTTCCACGGTCTGCTCTCCCGGCTTGAGGCCCTTGCACCATTCGATGCCGTCGGCGATCTTGCGGGAGGCCAACAGCAGGCCCGCCAGCACCAGCTCCTTGACGGCGTTGGCGTTGGCGCC
Organism: Clostridia bacterium; assembly: GCA_017459565.1. Classification (GTDB taxonomy): domain Bacteria; phylum Bacillota; class Clostridia; order Christensenellales; family Aristaeellaceae; genus UBA2862. The sequence goes on from JAFUCP010000150.1 coordinate 191, forward strand.
CGGGGAATTGAACACCACCACGCCATGCTCCGCCATCTTCTCCAGCGGGATGTTGTTCACGCCCGCGCCGGCACGGGCCACGCACAGCAGGTTGTCGTTGATGGGCATATCGTGCATATCGGCGCTGCGCACCAGTATGGCGTCGGGATGCTCCTCCTCGGAGGTGACGTTGTAATCCTCGCCCGAAAGTATGCCGTGATACACCGGGGAGATGGAATTCAGCTTTTTGATGTTATACATTTTAACGATGCTCCGTTTCAAATTTCTTCATGAATTCCACCAGCGCCTTCACGCCCTCCACGGGCATGGCGTTGTAGATGCTGGCGCGGATGCCGCCCACCACGCGGTGGCCCTTGAGGTTCACCATGTCGTGGGCCGCGGCGGCCTTGACGAACTCGGCGTCCAGCTCCGGGCTGGGGGTGGTGAAGGTCACGTTCATGCGGCTGCGGCTGTCGGGCCGGGCGGTGGGGCGATAGAAATCGCTGTCGTCCAGCGCGTCGTAGAGCAGCTTCGCCTTTTCGATGTTCACCTTCTCGATGGCCTCCACGCCGCCCTGCTTTTTCAGCCATTTCATGCAAAGGCCCGCCATGTAGATGGCATAGGTGGGCGGAGTGTTGAGCATACTGCCCTTCTCGTCCATGATCTTCCAGTCCATGATCTTGGGCGTGGTCGGCATGGCCCTGCCCAGCAAATCCCGCCGCGCGATTACGATGGTCAGCCCCGCGGGGCCCACGTTCTTCTGCGCGCCGGCATAGATCACGCCGAAGCGGTTGACATCGTAAACCTCGCTGAGTATGTTGGAGGACATGTCCGCCACCAGCGGCACCTTTCCCGTCTCGGGCAGGCTGGCATAGCGCGTGCCGTAGATGGTGTTGTTGGTGGTGATGTAGAAATAATCCGCGTTGGGATCGAATTTCGCGGGATCAAGCTCGGGAATATAGGCGTAATTGTCCGCCTTGGAGGAGGCGACCACGTTTACCCTTCCGTATTTTCCGGCCTCCACCAGCGCGCCGTGGGCGAAATTGCCGCTGTCCACGTAATCGGCGCTGCCGCTGCCGGTCATCAGGTTCATCGGGATGGCCGCGAACTGGCCGGTGGCGCCGCCCTGCAAAAACAGCACGGCGTAGTCCTGGGAAATGTGCATCAGATCCCGCAGGGTGGCCTCGGTCTCGTCGAAGATGGCCTGATACTGCTTGGAGCGGTGGCTCATCTCCATGACGTTCATGCCGGTATCGCCATAGCTCAGCATTTCCCGCGCGGCCTGCTCCAATACCTCCTGGGGCATGGTGGAGGGGCCGGGGGCGAAGTTGTAAACGCGCTTCATTTCATACAGTCCTTCCGCTTCTTGATTGCCTGGCGTGGGACAACCCCCGCCGCGCTTTATTATAGTGCATCAATGTGAGGAAACGGGAAAACGCGCGTTAAATATGTCTACGCATGAAAAACATGTGTTTGCGGCGGACGGAGCGTGAAGGAAAAAAACAGGGGCGAAGCCCATGCTCCGCCCCCGGGTCATTGCTTCCGTTCGGCCGTGTCCCGTCATTCCACCACGTTCACGGTGATGACGGCCTTCTTCTTGTTGTAGGTCGTGACGGTGATCTTCGCCTTGCCCTTCTTCAGCGCCGCGACATAGCCGTTTGCGTCCACCGTGGCCACGGCGGCTTTGCCGCTCTTCCAGGTCAGCGCGCTCTGAGCCGTCGCCGGGTTCATCACCGGCCACAGCTGTACGCCCTCGCCCACCTTCAGCGTGATGGCTTTGCCCTGGGAAATGCTGATGCCCAGCGGCTTGTTGGGGTCCACCACGGTGACGGCGATGGTCGCCTTCTTCTTGTTGTGGGTCGTGACGGTGATCTTCGCCTTGCCCTCGCCCAGGGGCACCACCCAGCCGTTGGCATCCACATTGGCCACAGCCGCCTTATTACTCGTCCAGGTCAGCGTGGCCTGGGCGGTTTCAGGAGCCAGCGCCGCGTACAGCTGCACGGGCTGTCCCACCGTGAGGGTGATGGCCTTGCCCTGGGCAATGCCGATGCCGGTGGGCTTGTAGGGGTCCACCACCTTGACGGTGATGGTCGCCTTTTTCTTGTTGGCCGTGGTGACGGTGATCTTCGCCTTGCCCTCGGCGGCGGCGGTGACCAGGCCGCTTGCGTCCACGCTGGCCACGGCGGGTTTGGAGGAATTGTAGCCGCTGACCGTCAAGCTCTGGGCATAGGCGAAGGCGGGCGCCAGCAGGCGCTGCTCGCCCACGGGAACGGTAATCGTGCCGTTGCTCTTTGCGTTGGGCAGGGCGACCTCCTGATACGTCAGCGCGGGAATCACCTGCTGGGGAACCAGCACCGTTCCGCACACCGCGCAGTGACTGCCGTCGGTCAGGCCATTCACGCCATAGGCGGGAGCGTAGCCCGCGTCGTAAACCGGGGTGTGGCCGGGGGCCGCGATGGGCTGCTGAGGGGTGATCACCTGTCCGCAGACGGCACAGTGGGAGCCTTCGGTCAGGCCGTTCACGGTGCAGCTGGGAGCGTAGCCCGCGTCGGCGACGGGAGTGTGGGCGACGGTGGGGATGGGCTGCTGGGCGACCAGCACCTGTCCGCACACCGCGCAGTGGGAGCCGTCGGTGAGTCCGTTCACCGTGCAGCTGGGAGCGTAGCCCGCGTCGGCGACGGGGGTATGGCCTGATATGCTGGTTGCGAATCCGTTCTCATTGGCCCACTTTTGCGCATAGCTGCCACAGGGGGTGGTGATCGTCACCGCCAGGGGGGTATAGACTCCGTTTTCCCAATGCGGAAAAACATGTTCTTCAATGGAGGTCACGCTCGCCGGAATGTAGATATTCTCCAAGCTGTCGCAGTTTTCAAAGAGACAATTCTCGAGTGCGACGGCAAAGCCATCCTGAAGCGTAACCTGTTTCAAATTCAGACAATCAGCAAAGACATCCTCTCCAAGCCAGGTTACGCTGTTCGGGATCGTAACCTCCTTAAGGCCGTTACAATCGCTGAAAGCATAATTCAATATGCCCTGCACCGTATCGGGAATGACGACACCTGTTATATCATTGCGATAACTAAATCCATCAATAATAAAGAATACGCCTTTCGGAATGACCACATCGCCGCCGTTTCCGGTATAGTCATATAACACGCCTCCGCTGATCTTAAAGCCCGGGATATTGCTTAATTCTCCCTCTCCGCAGCGCCTGCATACGCCGTTTTCATCGAAGTCATGCTCCAAATCAGGGCGTGGTCTTTCTTTATTAACCTTACAGACCTGATAATGCGCGGCTGAACGGCATGGCGTATGGAGGACTGACCATCGATCCTCGTCGCCACCCATGCCCCAAAAATTGCTGCCAACATTCGTCGCCGTGGCGGGGAGATACAGGTCGTATATTTCCATATTAAAGACAGCGTCATCGATGGTCGTCACGCTGGCCGGAACGACTATGCTGTTATACCATCCGTGCCAATCAAAAGCCCCTTTTTCAATTCGCGTTACGCCGTCCGGTATTACCACGTCCGCCCCATTGGGACCGAGGTATTTTTTCAGCACGCCGTTTTCAATCACAAAATCCGAATCAGAGGATTCCATCGGCGCATCCGGCGGCGTCAAAGCGATATCCTCGCCCGCGGTCTCCCAGACAAAATCAGCGTAACCGTCCTCTGCCTGAGCGTCGCCGATTTCGTCCCCGCCAAGGTCAAATTCATCCACTTCGGGCACTGTCTCTTCAATTGATTCCGCAAAAGCGTCCTGTCCAGCTTCCGGCCATTCGACGGGCGCTTCCGCCAGCGCGCCGCATATCAGCAGCGCACACGCCGTCAAAACAGCCAACAAAGTCAAACAAGCCTTCCTCATGTTCCATCCCTCCCGTTATTTGCAAACATCGGCAGAACACGGGCCTTTATCAAAAGGTGTACCTTTTGATATTTGTCCTCTGCCTCTTGTCGTTTCCCGAAAAACGTTAATTTCAAAATGTAAAATTACATAACTGGCAAAAAATGGTTGCAATACAGGCAAGAACAGTATATAATAATCGTTACAAAGTAAATATTGGCTGAATAATCGGGACTGTCAAAAGGTACACCTTTTGACAGTCCGTTTCATTTCCCATCCCGGCCCATTCATTCCCCCTTCACCCACTGTTCTTAACCCGGCCATGCTATACTATATTGGAAGAGATATGCGCAGGGGGTGCGGTCCTCTGCCCCAACATGCGATTCGGAGGTTTCTGCCTTGGCACGCACGCAACGCGTTTTCAAGACCACGATGCTCGTCACCGCGGTGATCGTCCTGAGCAAGGTATTCGGCTTTGCGCGGGACATGATATTGGCCAGCTATTTCGGCACGGGCATTGCCAACGACGCCTATGTTTCGGCCTACAGTCTGTTTTATCTGCCGGTGCTGCTGTTCAACTCCTGCATATCGGCCACGCTGATTCCGCTGTACGTGCAGGAGCGGGACCAGCGCAGCCTGGCGCGTGCCAACCACTTCGCCAGCAACACGCTGAACCTGTTCGCGCTGGCGGCGCTGGCAATCTCGGCACTGTTCTTTGTGCTCTCAAGGCTGCTGGTGCGGGTGGTTTATGTGGGCTTTGACCCGGAAAAGGCCGATTTGACGGTGCAGCTGGTGCGCATCATGCTCCTGTCGCTGGTATTCAACATCACCTCCATCAGCCTCTCCAGCCTGCTGAACGCGGCGGAGAAGTACGTCGCCGCACAGCTGACAGGCTTCCCGCTGAACCTGTGCGTGATGCTGGCGGCCATACTGTTCTCCCGGCGCTATGGCATCATCGCCGTGGGCTGGGGCGTGTTCGCCGCGAACATCCTGCAATTTTTAATCCTCATTCCCTTCCTGGCGGGCTGGTTCCGATACAGTCCCACGCTGGATTTCAGGGACAAGCGCTTCCACAGGCTGCTTGTGCTGGCGGGCCCGGCGATGCTCTCCATGGGCGTCAGCGAGCTGAACCACATGATTGACCACGCGCTGGCTTCAGGCCTGAACCCCGGCGACATTTCCGCCATGAGCTACGCCTACCGGCTGATCACCTTCCTGCTGGGCGTGCTGATGGTGCCGCTGACCACGGTGATGTTCTCCCGAATGAGCCGCATGGCCGCGGCAAAGGACAAAAAGGGGATGCTGGAGGTGCTGCGCCGCAGCATACTGGTGATTTCGCTGGTGGCGCTGCCCATCGTGGCCATCGCCGCGGTGATGAGTCTGGACGTGATCAAATTCGCCTACATGCGCGGCCGTTTCGACATGCACTCCGCCCAGGTGACGGCGGGGATACTGGTGTGCTACGTCGTGGGCGTGCCCGCCTTCGGGCTCAGGGACTTTTTGAGCCGCGTGTTCCACGCCATCCAGGACACAAAGACGCCCTTCCGCGTCTCCTGCCTGGTGGTGGCGACCAACGTGGTGCTGAACCTGATTTTGAGGGTGTTCATGGGGGCAAACGGCCTGGCGCTGGCCACCTCCATCGCCGGCTATACCGGCATGACCACGCTGCTGATCCTGCTCAAAAGGCGCTTCAGCCGGATGGGCCTTAAGCGCATCCTGCCGGAATTTGTGAAAATCGCCGCCTCCGCACTGCTGTGCGCGGGCACATGCGTGGCCATGAACCGCCTGCTGCCCCCCGCCATGGGGACCGGTCGGGTGTTCATTCGCCTCGCGCTGTGCGCCGGGGTCTCGCTGATCGTGTATTTCGCGTCCTGCTGGGCCACCCGCGTCAAGGCGCTCAGGGAGCTGGCCGACGGCGTGATCCGCAGGCGTGGGTAAATCCGAAAACATTAAGGGGAGTAGCTTACATGAACGACGAGGAAAGGATCATCACCACCGGCTACCGGGAGGAGGAGGACGACGCGGAGCTTTCGCTGCGCCCCCATTCGCTGGCGGAATACTTCGGGCAGGACAAGCTGAAGCAGAGCCTGACCGTCTACATGCAGGCCGCCATTGCCCGCCATGAGCCGCTGGACCACATACTGCTCTACGGCCCGCCCGGCCTGGGCAAGACCACGCTGGCCGGCATCATCGCGGCGGAGATGGGCCACAACATCCGCGTCACCAGCGGACCCGCCATCGAGCGCGCCGGGGATCTGGCATCGATCCTCACCAACCTGAACGCGGGCGACGTACTGTTCATCGACGAAATCCACCGCCTCAGCCACCAGGTGGAGGAGGTGCTGTACCCCGCCATGGAGGACTACGCGCTGGATATCATGATCGGCAAGGGGCCCTCGGCGCGCTCCATCCGGCTGGATCTGCCCAAATTCACGCTGATCGGGGCCACCACCCGCGCCGGGATGCTCACCAGCCCCCTGCGGGACCGCTTCGGCATCACCTTCCGCCTGGAGCTGTACGCGCCGGAGCAGCTGGCCGTGATCGTGCGGCGCTCGGCGCAGATTCTCAAAATCGACTGCGACCACGACGGCGCGCTGGAAATCGCCAGCCGCAGCCGCGGCACCCCGCGAATTGCCAACCGGCTGATCCGCCGCGTGCGGGACTTCGCCCAGGTGAAGGGCGACGGGGCCATCACCGTGGATATCGCCCGGGAGGCGCTGACCATGCTGGAGGTGGACGAGCTGGGCCTGGACCACGTGGACCGCACCATGCTCGACACCATGATGGAGAAGTTCGGCGGCGGGCCGGTGGGCCTGGACACCCTGGCCGCCTCCACCGGCGAGGACGCCAGCACCATCGAGGACGTATACGAGCCGTATCTGCTCCAGCTGGGCTTTATCATGCGCACGCCCCGGGGCCGCGTCTGCACCCAGGCCGCCTATGACCACATGGGCCTGAGGATGCCCAGCCGGCCCGCCGCCCCGGCGGACAGCGCCCAGACGCGAATGGACATTTGATTCTTTATCTGATTATCATAACGGAAAGTGAGGCATACACATGAGCATCATCGATCCCAACTGCGCGTACTGCGCCCACGGCGAGGCCCTGGCCAAATTCGGCATCTACATCTGCGACCTCACCCAGACCCGGCTGTACCTGTTCAAGGAGCAGAGCCACCCGGGCCGCGTAATTCTGGCCAACAAGGAACACGTGAGCGATATCACCGACCTGTCGGAGGATGAGCGCAACGCCTTCTTCGCCGACGTGGCCCACGTCTCCCGGGCGCTGAAGGACGCCTTCCATCCCGACCGCATCAATTACGGCGCATACAACGACAAGGGCGTCCACCTGCACTTCCATCTGGTGCCCAAGTACAGGGACGAATATGAGTGGGGCGGCGTCTTTGCCATGAACCCCGGCCTGGTGACGCGCACCGACGCGGAGTATGAGGCGCTGATCGCAAAGATCAAGGCCGCGCTGTGACCAAGCGCGTCATGGGGACGGCTCTTTCGACGCCTTCTGGCGCTGAAAGGGCCGTCCCCATGCGGCAAAATCGAGGAGCGACAGATGAAGCTATCTGATTTTATGTATGACCTGCCCGAGGCACGCATCGCCCAGACGCCGGTGGAGCCCCGGGACCACAGCCGCCTGATGGTGCTGCACCGCGACAGCGGCGAAATCGAGCATCGGCACTTCTACGATATCATCGAATATCTGAATCCCGGCGACTGCCTGGTGGTCAACGAGACGAAGGTCATCCCGGCCCGGCTGTACGGGGAGCGGCCCACCGGCGGCGCGGTGGAGGTGCTGCTTTTGAAGCAGCTGGGCCCCAAGCGCTGGGAGACGCTGGTGCGCCCGGGCAAGAAGCTGCGCCGCGGCGCGGAAATGCGCTTCGGGGACGGGCGGCTCACAGGCCGCGTCGTGGATACCACCGATGTGGGCGGGCGCATTGTGGAATTTGCCTGCGAGGGCAGCTTCGAGGCGGCGCTGGACGCCCTGGGAGAGATGCCCCTGCCCCCCTACATCCATGAAAAGCTGGCGGACCGGAACCGCTACCAGACCGTCTATGCCAAACAGGACGGCAGCGCCGCCGCGCCCACCGCGGGCCTGCACTTCACGCCCGCGCTGCTGGACAGGATCCGGGATAAGGGCGTGGATATCGTGCCCGTGCTGCTGCATGTGGGATTGGGCACCTTCCGCCCGGTGAAGGTCGAAAACATCGAGGAGCATCAGATGCACTCGGAATACTTCGAGGTCAGCCAAAGCGCCGCCGACCGCGTCAACGCCGCCCGGCAGCGGGGCGGCCGCGTGATCGCCGTGGGCACCACCAGCGTGCGCACGCTGGAATCCGCCGCGCGGGACGGACGGCTTGAGCCCATGCGGGGCGATACCAGCATCTTCATCAAGCCCGGCTACAGGTGGCAGCTGGTGGACGCGCTGATCACCAACTTCCACCTCCCCGGCTCCACGCTTCTGATGCTCGTCTCCGCCCTCTATGACCGGGAGCGCATCCTGGAAGCGTACAAAACCGCCGTGGACATGGAATACCGCTTCTTCTCCTTCGGAGACGCCATGCTGATCGAATAGGTCGAAAACACAGGCCGTTGAGAAGCCTGCAAGGCAAGGCGGCAAACCTGCAAAAAAGGAAGTTTACCCGGCCGTAAATGACCGCATTTTGCAGGCGATGCCAACGCGGCAGGCAAAATCCCCGCCAATGCTTGATCGGCAGGGATTTTTGCGTTTGCGGGCTTTGTCAGCGGTCTTTTTCATTTTGGCGTATCCACGCCGACATTTCACCTTCCCAGCGAATACCCTTCCTTTTCATACACGGCCAGCCAGCCCTTGAGTCGGGAAAAGAAATCCGCGTTGGTATTGGTCTTGGTCAACAGGCTGATGAGCTGCTCATACATCTCCTGCTGTCGGCCGTTCAGCATCCTGCGCACCTGCAATTCGCCGTTCATCTCGTCCTCGCTGAGCAACAGCTCCTCCCGGCGGGTGCCGGATTTCAGCAGATCAATGGCGGGGAACACGCGCCGGTCGGACAGCTTGCGGTCCAGGTGCAGCTCCATGTTGCCGGTGCCCTTGAATTCCTCGAAGATGATATCGTCCATGCGGCTGCCGGTTTCCACCAGGGCAGTGGCGATGATGGTCAGACTGCCGCCGTTTTCAATGTTGCGGGCCGCGCCGAAGAAGCGCTTGGGCCGAAACAGCGCCCCCGGGTCCAGGCCGCCGGACAGCGAGCGCCCGGTGGGGGTGATGGTCAGGTTGTAGGCCCGGGCCAGGCGGGTGATGGAATCCAGCAGCACCACCACGTCCTTGCCCATCTCCACCAGCCGCTGCGCCCGGTCCAGCACCATCTCCGATACCCGGGTGTGATGCTCCGGCTCCTCGTCAAAGGTGGAATAGATGACCTCGCCGTGGATGGAGCGCTGCATGTCCGTGACCTCCTCGGGCCGCTCGTCGATGAGCAGCACGATGAGATGGACGTCGGGATACTGGTCCGTGATGGCGTTGGCCACCTTCTTCAAGAGCGTGGTCTTGCCCGCCTTGGGCTGGGAGACGATCATGCCGCGCTGGCCCTTGCCGATGGGCGCCAGCATGTCGATCAGCCGCAGGGACAGATCGCCGTTGCCCTCCGGGGGCTCCAGCCGGAGGCGCTCGTCGGGATAGATGGGCACCAGGTCCTCAAAGCGGGGCCGGTCGGCGATCTTTTCCGGCGCTTCGCCGTTGATTTTGGTGATGTACAGCATGGCGCTGTATCGGTCGCCCTCCCGCTGCGCCCGGGTCTTGCCCGCCACATGGTCGCCGTTGCGCAGGGAGAAGCGGCGGATCTGCGCGTTGGAAATGTACACGTCGTTGGGCCCGGGCAGGCAGTTCTCCGCCCGCAGAAAGCCATAGCCGTCCGGCTGCATTTCCAGCACGCCCGCGCCGTCGCCACATTCCCCCGCCGCCAGCATCTCCGGCACGGCGGGATTGGAGGTCTTGTACTCGGCGTTGTAATAGCCCTCCGGGCGCGCCTGCGCCGCCGTGCGTTCCTGGCGGGGCGTCTCCACGGGGTTCGCGTCCGGCTGCTGCGCATACCGGGGATTGGCGGGGCGCTGCTGGCCGTCCGGCTGCTGCCCGTCGCCCTGTCGCACGTACCGGGGATTGGCGGGGCGCTGCTGCCCGTCCGGCTGCTGCCCGTCGCCCTGCCGCGCGTACCGGGGATTGGCGGGGCGCTGCTGCCCG
>JAFUCP010000151.1 GCA_017459565.1 Clostridia bacterium
AAGCTGCCCGAGGGCGTTGAGATGGTGATGCCTGGCGACAACATCGACATGGAGATCACGCTGATCACCCCCATCGCCTGCGAGGAAGGTCTGCGCTTCGCTATCCGCGAAGGCGGCCGCACCGTGGGTTCCGGCGATGTCACCAAGATTCTGGGCGACTGAGCCATATCATGCAACAGGGAGCTGCCTGAAAAGAGGCGGCTCCCTGATTTTTTGGAATTGTACATGATCAGGAAAACGGAACGTTTTCCGGGTCGGCGCATCCGAAGGATGGCGTCGACAATCATTGGCAGGACGGAGAAATTGCCGCTACACAGGGGAAGGCAAAGAAAGCGGGCGCCGCGCATCCAAAAGCCTTCCCCCATGGGGAAGGGTCCGAACGCCCGGAAAACTCTCCTGTAGAGAGTTTTCAGTGAGAACGGCCGACCGGCCCCGGAGGCATTTGCGAAGCCTGCGGAGCAAATGACGGATGAGGTCGATATACGGGATGTTAGCGGTAGACGACCTCATCCGCCTCGCTGCGCCCGATACCTTCCCCATACAGGAAGGCGGCGCTTTTGCCGGTACAGGGAATACGCGCCCCGTTTTTTTCGCAGCTTACACGGTTTGTCTTGACTTTGCAAGGTCAATTACATATAATATATATTGATGGTTTAGGCTCATACTCAACAGATAACTAAAAGGAGGTTTTTTTCCGTTGAGCATCAAACTTACCGTTGACGGCAACACCGCCGTCAGCCATGTCGCCTATGCATTCAGCGATGTGGCCGCTATCTATCCGATCACCCCGTCTTCCCCCATGGCCGAAGTGGCCGATGAGTGGGCCGCCCATGGCCGCCTGAACCTGTATGGTCAGAAGGTGCGCGTGGCGGAAATGCAGTCTGAGGCCGGTGCGGCGGGCGCCGTGCATGGCTCTCTGGCCGCTGGTGCGATGACCACCACGTTCACCGCCTCCCAGGGCCTGCTGCTGATGATCCCGAATATGTACAAGATCTCCGGCGAGCTGATGCCGAGCGTGTTCCATGTCTCTGCCCGCGCGCTGGCGTATCATGCCCTGAACATCTTCGGCGATCATTCCGACGTCATGGCCTGCCGTCAGACCGGCTTTGCCATGCTGGCGTCCAACTCCGTCCAGGAAGCCACCGATATGGCGCTGGTGGCCCATCTGTCCGCCATCGAAGCCAGCGTGCCCTTCCTGCACTTCTTCGACGGCTTCCGCACCAGCCATGAGATCCAGAAGATCGATGCCATCGATCCCGCGGACGGCTATGCCGAGATCAAGGGCCTGGTAAACTGGGACAAGGTGAAGGCCTTCCGCGAGGGCGGCCTGAACCCCGAGCATCCGCATCAGCGCGGCACCGCTCAGAACCCGGATATCTACTTCCAGGGCCGCGAGGCTGCCAACAAGTACTATGACGCCACCCCCGCCATCGTGGAGGAGGTCATGGCCAAGGTCGCCAAGCTGACGGGCCGCAGCTACAAGCTGTTCGACTATGTCGGCGCGGCGGATGCCGAGCGCGTCATCATCTGCATGGGCTCCGGCTGCGATGCCATTGAAGAGACCGTGAACTACCTGTGCGGCAAGGGCGAGAAGGTCGGCCTGATCAAGGTGCATCTGTATCGTCCCTTCTCCATCAAGCACTTCCTGGCCGCGATCCCCGCTTCCTGCAAGAAGATCGCCGTCATGGACCGCACCAAGGAATCCGGCTCCCTGGGCGAGCCTCTCTATCTGGATGTCTGTTCCGCGCTGCTTGAGGCGGGCTGCACCGGCATCAAGGTGGTGGGCGGCCGCTACGGTCTGGGCTCCAAGGAATTCAACCCCACCATGGTCAAGGCCATCTTCGACAACCTGGCCAAGGACGAGCCGAAGAACCACTTCACCGTGGGCATCAACGACGATGTGACCCACACCTCCCTGGAGCTGGGCGAGACCCTGGACGTCGCCCCCAAGGGCACTGTGAGCTGCATGTTCTACGGCCTGGGCTCCGACGGCACCGTCGGCGCCAACAAGAACTCCATCAAGATCATCGGCGACCACACCGACAAGTATGCGCAGGCCTATTTCGCCTATGACTCCAAGAAGTCCGGCGGTATCACCATCAGCCACCTGCGCTTCGGCGACAACCCGATTCAGTCCACCTACCTGATCGACAGCGCCGACTTCATCGCCTGCCACAACCCGGCCTATGTCACCAAGTACGACATGGTCTCCGCGCTGAAGGACGGCGGCACCTTCCTGCTCAACAGCCCCTGGACGGCCGAGGAGATGGAGAAGGAGCTGCCCGCTTCCATGAAGCAGCTGCTGGCGAAGAAGCACGCCAAATTCTACACCATCGACGCCATCAAGCTGGCCAAGGAAGTCGGCATGGGCGGCCGCATCAACACCATCATGCAGGCTGCGTTCTTTAAGCTGGCCGATATCATCCCCTATGACAAGGCGGATGAGTACATGAAGGCCTATGCCAAGAAAACCTATGGCAAGAAGGGCGACGAGGTCGTCAAGAAGAACTGGGATGCCATCGACATCGCCATCTCCGGCCTGGTGGAGATTCCCGTGCCCGCCGCGTGGGCCGACGCCACCGAGGGCGCCGTGGCCGTGCAGGTGACAGACGATCCCTACTTCAAGACCTTCATCCAGCCGATCCTGGCCCAGGCCGGCGATAAGCTGCCCGTGTCCATGATCGACGCTGCCGGCCGCGTGCCCACCGGCACCACCAAGTATGAGAAGCGCGGCATCGCCGTGACGGTTCCTCAGTGGAACATCGACGCCTGCATCCAGTGCGGCACCTGTGCCATCGTGTGCCCCCATGCCTGCATCCGTCCCTATCTGCTGACCGAGGAAGAGGCGGCCAAGGCGCCCGCCGGCTTTGAGACCACCGACGCCAAGGGCCCGGCCTTCAAGGGCCTGAAGTACCGTATGCAGGTCTCCGTGCTGGATTGCACCGGCTGCGAAAACTGCACCACGGTTTGCCCCGTCAACAAGGGCGGCAAGAAGGTTGCCTTGGAGATGAAGCCCCTGCACACCCAGGATGCCCAGGAAGCCAACTGGGAGTTCGCCCAGACGCTGCCTGAGTACAAGGGCCAGCTGAATGTCAAGACCGTCAAGGACAGCCAGTTCAAGAAGCCGCTGTTCGAGTTCTCCGGCGCTTGCGCGGGCTGCGGCGAGACCCCCTATGTCAAGCTGGTCACCCAGCTGTTCGGCGACAGGATGATCATCGCCAACGCCACGGGCTGCTCTTCCATCTATGGCGGCTCCGCCCCAACCTGCCCCTACACCGTGAACGAGGAAGGCCACGGCCCCGCTTGGGCGAACAGCCTGTTCGAGGACAACGCCGAGTTCGGCTTCGGCATGAACCTGGGCATCACCCAGCGCCGTGAGAAGCTGGCCGAGAACATCGCCGCGCTGGCCGAGAAGTGCCCCGACTGGGCCGAGTACCAGGAGGCCGCCAAGGAGTGGCTGAAGAACAAGGACGACGCCGAGGGCTCCAAGGCTGCCGGCAAGAAGGTCCTGGCCTGCGTCGAGGGCTGCAAGGACTGCGGTTGCGACGCCGACCCGCTGTGCAAGGCGATCTACGAGGACGCCGACCTGCTGACCAAGAAGTCCTTCTGGATCTTCGGCGGCGACGGCTGGGCCTATGACATCGGCTACGGCGGACTGGATCACGTGCTGGCTCAGGGCCAGGATGTGAACGTCCTCGTTCTGGATACCGAAGTTTACTCCAATACTGGCGGACAGGCTTCCAAGTCCTCCCCGCACGCCGCCGTCGCGAAGTTCGCGGCTGCCGGCAAGCGCACCAAGAAGAAGGACCTGGGCATGATGGCCATGTCCTATGGCTATGTGTATGTGGCGCAGGTTGCCATGAGCGATCCCGCTCAGGTACTCAAGGCCATGACTGAGGCCGAAGCCTATCACGGCCCGTCCCTGATCATCGCCTATGCGCCCTGCATCAACCATGGCATCAAGATGAACCAGGCGCAGCTGGAGATTGCCCGCGCGGTCGAGGCCGGTTACTGGCAGACCTATCGCTACAATCCCACTGCCGAAAAGAAGTTCACCCTGGATTCCAAGCCCCCGAAGGGATCCTATCAGGATTTCATCAAGGGCGAGAACCGCTATGCTTCCCTGCTGCGCCAGTTCCCGGATATCGCGCCGGAGCTGTTCGCCGAGGCTCAGAAGGACGCCGAGGATCGCCTCGCTTCCTACGAGCGGTTGGCCGCGCAGGACTGAGCGTAAGCTGAATCCGATCGATCGGATTTTTACCCAATCAAAGGCCCCCTGCCGTTCGGCAGGGGGCACTTGGTTGCCTTTTCCGGAGAGGAGGATCGATATGCATCCACTGGGAGAACCGGCGGAACGCCTGCTGACGGCGTTCGTCGATCAATCCAAAGCCATTCTGAAGGACAACTTGGTCGGCGTCTACCTGCACGGGTCTGCCGTCATGGGATGCTACAATCCTCAAAAGAGCGACCTTGACCTGATCGTGGTGGTCGAAAAGCCCGTGTTGGTGGCTGATAAGCGTGCCTTCATGGACGCGGTGACGGCTCTTCACGCCGCTGCACCGGGGAAGGGCATCGAAATGAGCGTCGTACTGAGGCTGGCTTGCCGGCCCTTTCACGATCCGATGCCCTTTGAACTGCACTTTTCCGCCATGCATCTGGATTGGTACCGACGCGACCCCGAGGATTATGTTTTGAAGATGAACGGCACGGACGTCGACCTGGCGGCACACTTCACGGTTCTCCGCGAAAGGGGACGCTGTCTGTGGGGCCTGCCGGTTGAAACGGTGTTTGACCCCGTGCCAGCGCAGGATTATTGGAACTCGATATGGAGCGATATCGCCAGCGCGCGGGAGGAGATCGCGGAAAACCCAATGTATTGCGCGTTGAACCTGGCCCGGGCGCTGGCCTATTGGCGCGAACGACTCATCCTGTCCAAGCAGGAGGGTGGGGAGTGGGCCCTCAAAAATCTCCCGGAGGCGTATCATGGATTGATTTGCGATGCTCTGCGGGAATACCGGGACGGCGCACGCCCCGACTATGACCTGGCCTGTGAGGAACGCTACGCCAACGATGTGTTGAACCAGCTTTCGAGCCGCCTGCCCGTACCGCGTCCCAAGGGCGTATGATTCGAACCTGGTCCTGTCCGCGCTGTCCCCGCCGGTTGCGTGATCGCCGCCGCTACAAATTGGCACGCTTTAAGCGAGTCACCCCGGTCAAGTTCAGAAAATACAGAAAAATCTTCAAATTGGTCTAAAAATGCTTGACATGGCGCGCTTTCTTTGGTATAATATCTCTTGTCGACTGGACAGGCGACATGCCTTAGTAGCTCAATGGCAGAGCATTCGGCTGTTAA
>JAFUCP010000152.1 GCA_017459565.1 Clostridia bacterium
CACCTCGTCCGAGGCGCGCATGAAGGCGGCGGCGATCTGCGGGTCAAAGTGGCTGCCGGCCCCCTCCTGGATGATGGCCATGGCCTTTTCGAAGGGGAAACCGTCCTTGTAGCTGCGCTTGGAGACCAAGGCGTCGAACACATCCGCCACGGCCATGATGCGGGCGGACAGCGGGATTTCCTCGCCCTTGAGCCCGCAGGGATAACCGGAACCGTTCCACTTTTCATGGTGATAGTGGGCCAGGTTCTTGGCCTCCTCCAGATAGGCGGAATCCGCTTCGGAAACCGTGTCGATGGCCCGGGAGATGATCTCCGCGCCGGCGGTGGTGTGCTTTTTCATCTCCTCGAATTCCGCGTCGGTCAGCTTGCCGGGCTTGTTCAGTATGGCATCGGAAACCTGGATCTTGCCCACGTCGTGCAGCGGCGCGGAGTTGACCACGTCCTGCATGAATTCCTCGGTGAGCTGATCGGCATAGATGCCGTCCTTTTTCAGCTGGCGCATGATAATATCGGTATAGGCCGCCGTCTTGCGCACGTGGTCGCCGGTACACTGGTCGCGGCTCTCCACCATGTCGGCCAGCACCAGGATCAGACCGTTTTGCAGGCGGCTGATGATCAGGTTCTGATATTCCACGTTTTCGATGGTGGCCACCATCTCCTGCGTGGTTTTGGTCACCGAATGATACAGGTTCTCAATCTCATCGCCGGTGTGAATGTCCAGCTTGCGGATGCTTTCCACCGTGTCCGCGCGGGCGGTTTCGCTGTCATAGGCGAAGCGGCCTGTGGCGATGGCCATGCTGTTGATGGGCAGTATGATATTGTACTCCGCAAGCCAGATCGCGGCGGTCAACAGCAGTACGAAGAAGCCGAAGAACAGCGATATGACCCGGGCCAGGAACTGATAGCCGCTGGTGGTGATGTGGCTCATATCGATATCCACGCCGGCGTAGCACTGGCACGCGCCCTGGCTGTCATAAATGGGCTTGTAAACCGTCAGCAACCAGCCATACTTTTCGTTGGAAATGATGGGTTCGATCTCCTCGCCCGCCAGCAGCGTGGGCAGGTACTTCATAAAGGCCTCGTCGAAGGTGATGACCTCCCCCGGCTCTGAGCTGGGCGTCTCCTCGGTATCCGCGTCGAACACCACGTGACAACCGTCCTCCAGGATCCTGTAGACATAGACATACTGTATGTTTTCCGAGCTTGCGGCCAGCTCCGTCAGCCGCCGGTCGATAGCGGCATAGCCCTCCGCATCGAAGCCCTTTTCCAGGTATTCGTCCACCCGGTCGGCGTCCATGGACTGCTCCACCACGCTGACCACGCCATGGGCCAGGCCGATTTGCTCATCAATGGCCGCCGTGCGGAAGTGGACAAAGCTGATGGCCGTCACCACGCCGGCGATGATGATCATGGCCGCCGCCACCAGCACGATGATCTTCACCCTCAGGGAAAGCAGCTTGGTGTGGGTGTGGTCCGCCGCGGCCAGCGCCTTCTTGGACAGGGGCGCCTGCTGCCAGCCGCTGAAATAGAAGCAGTTCTTGAGATTCAGGGGCATGAGATGCAGCACCAGCGCCACGATCAGCACCGTGACCGTCTTGTCCGCCGCGTCGATCAGCATATCCGCGCAGAACTGGGACCAGAACTGGCTCATATGGCCGGCGTTGTAAATGCTGTGGGCCAGCGGCGCGGAGATGCCCGTGCCAAAATCGAAGCCATACAGCATCCACGTCAGCACCGATCCCAGCCCCCCGCCCACCAGCGCGAAGGTGGCGATGACGGCCAGCAGCCGCCAGGGCTTTTTGAAGCTGTAGAAGCCCCTGTCTGCATACCATGCGGAGCAGACGGCGATCAGCACCGTCAGCGAGCCATAGTAGGTGGTGGTATAATCTCCGATGCCCGTCACCAGGTTGGTGAAAAAGCCGACGATGATGCCTGGGATATAGCCGCCCAGGGCGGCGGCCAGCGCGCTTCCAATGTTATCCAGGAACAGCGGCCAGTTCATGGCAATCGCCAGCTTCGTGCCGGCCACATTGATCAGCAGCCCTATGACGCACAGCGCAAGCGCGTATAAGCGGCGGGTGCGTCGCGTCTGCACGGAATCGCTCACTTTGCTTTGCATATTTGAGATTCCCCCGTTTTGAATCGTAGCCACACAGCACAAGCCAAAAACCCATATTGATTATAGCATCTTTCCCCCAATCAATCAACCGCTATGGTGTTATGCCGCTCAAAACAAACATTATTGAACGCCCTCCCCGGGCGGGGAGGGCGTTCAATAATGTGCGATCGATCAGTCAGACACATACGGCATCAGGGCGATGGTACGCGCGCGCTTGATGGCCGTGGAGAGCTGACGCTGATGCTTCGCGCAGGTGCCGGTCATGCGGCGGGGCAGAATCTTGCCGCGCTCGCTGGTGAAGCGGCGGAGCCTGGCGACATCCTTGTAATCGATGTGCTGGATCTTATCCACGCAGAATGCACAGACCTTCCTGCGCGGCTTGCGGCCGCGGGGACGGCGAATGCGTTCGCCTCTATCCTCAGACATGTGTTTGTTCCTCCTTTTCGGATATAAGGGGGCGCAGCGGGGCGCTCCCAAAGAAGAATTCGGTTCCGACCTGAAGCATCAGATCAGAAGGGCAGCTCGTCGTCGTCTACCTCTGTGAAGTCATTCATCGCGGGACCTGCGGGCGCGGCGGGCGGCGGAGTGGGGCCGTTGTCACGGGGACGGGCCTGACCTTCGTCCCGGCTGCCCAGAGCCTCGATGTTGTCGGCAATTACCTCCGTCACATAGCGCTTGGAGCCGTCCTGCGCATCATAGGAACGGACCTGCATGCTGCCCTCCACCGCAACCTTGCGGCCCTTGGCCAGGTAGCGGTTGCAGAAATCAGCGGTTTGACGCCATGCGACAACGGGGATAAAGTCCGCCTCGCGCACGCCCTGCGCGTTGGCAAAGCGGCGCTGCACAGCAATGCGAAATGTCGATTGGGAAATTCCGGACTGCGTGGTGCGGGCTTCGGGATCGTTCGCAAGATTGCCGATCAAAATGACCTTGTTCATACTTCACACCATCCTTTGTGGGACGCTGTTATTCGGCTTCCGACTCGGGCTTTTCGTCGTCCACAACGGGCTCGGCGGGCGCTTCGGCGACGGGCGCCTCGACGGCAGCGGGAGCCTCAGCGGCAGGCGCGGCCTCGCGGGGCACGTAGGGCTTCAGCGGCTCGCGCTTGGCGGGCAGCTCGCCCTCGTAGCGCACAGTCAGATAGCGCAGCACGCTATCGGAAATCTGCATATTGCGCTCGATTTCGCGGGGCAGCTCGGCGGGGGCCTTGATGTACATCAGCACATAGTAGCCCTCGGTCTTGTACTGGATGGCGTAGGCCAGGCGGCGCTTGCCCCACTCGTCAACGCGATCCACTTCACCGCCATTCTTCTTCACCAAATCGGAAAAACGGTTGATCAGCTCGATCCTGGCGCTGTCCTCCAGCGTGGGATCGATAACGTACATGACTTCATACTGGTTCATGTTCTTTTCACCTCCTTATGGACTTCGGCCACGATCGGTTAATCGTGGCAAGGATGCGCCGCCTATTATTATACATCAAATCGGGAATCCCGGCAAGGGCGAATTGTGAAAATTTTTGGCGTTTTGGCGATCAGGGCGAATCAATCCAGCCGGTGGATGAACGTCATGCCCTCCGTTTCGCCCTGCAGCATACGGTTCAGATCGGTGATCAGGCTGCCCACCACGTCGGTGGCCTGGTACAGATATTTGTCGGTACTCCATACGTTGCCCTGGCGCACCGCCTTGAAGTCGCTGAACAGGCTGCTCTTGCCCACAAGCTCCGCCACGCTGTTCAGCGGCGCGTCAATGGAGGCGTTGTAGATCAAATAATCCGCGTCCACGGCGGCGGCATAGAAGTCCTCCATGCTGATGGACAGAGAGGAACGGGCGCTGTCGGCGGCCAGCGCCTCGCCGATCACATAGCGCCCGCCGGCAATTTCGATCATGCCCGCCACATAGTCCTTCGGGCCGCGCACCACCACGCTGCCGTCGCTGCTGACATAGAAGAAGGCCACCGTCTTTTCGGTGTTGGGGAAATCGCTGAGATCGTCGATCACCGCCGCCTGTTCATCGAAGAAGGCCTCCCCCTCCCCCTCCAGGTTCAGCATGGCGGCGTAGAGCTTCACCCACTCCGTGCGGCCCAGCGGGTGGGTCTCATAGCTGGAATGTTCGATGAACACCGGGATGCCCAGCTGCTCGATCATCTCCTGCACCTTGGGGGTATGCAGGATCATGGTGGATTCGATGGCCAGCTCGCAGCCCTCGCTCAGCAGCAGCTCGTAATCCGGCTCACTGTACTTGCCCGCGTACAGCATGTCGCCCCGCGCCATGGCGGCGACGGCGTTTTCAATGTACCAGCCCTCCTGCCGGGTGCCGGACAGCCGGATCACATCCAGCGCGTTCAGCGCGTCAAACAGCGCCATGGCCGCCGTCGCCGCCAGGTACACGGTCTTCAGCGGCTGGCGCAGCACGCGGATGCCGCCGTCCAGCCCCGAAGGAACCTCTCCGCCCTCCGGCACCACGAGATAGCGGTTGCCGTCCCCGATGGTCAGCAGCTTATAGCCGCCCTCATAATAGTCCACCGCGAATTCGTGGGCGTATTTCAGCGGCATTTCGGATTGCCAGATCAGCCCCGGCAGCGCCCTGTCCCGCCCCTCGAGGACGATATTGACAGACGGGACCGCCTCCGCTTCCTCCGCCGCTTCCGGGGCGGAAACGGTTTCCCCGATGGAAATGTGGACGACATATGTCACGTCGTGGGGCTGGGACATGGCCGTGGTGGTGCCCACGACGGTCATATCCGCATTGATCAGGGCCGGGACCTCAAATATCGATGTATCGCCCTCATGGGCCGCGGCGTATTCCACGCCGTCCACCGCCACCCTGGGATAGTTTGGGCTGGAAAACACCAGCGTGGCCGTGGCCTCGCCATCCGCCACAACCACCCGTGGGCAGCTGATGGTCACCTTGCCGCTGCCCCCCGAAAAGCTGAAGCCGTCCGGCGTATACGCGCCGTCAGACAGCTGCACCCCTTCCTCGCCGAGGGCCGGGGCCGCCGCAAAGAGCATCAGCAGCGCCAGCAGTGCCGACAGAGACCGCGTGAGCATCGTATGCGTCATATGCTTTTACACTCCTTCCGTACAGTGATATTATACGCCATCCCGGAAGAACGGACAAGCGGAAAAGGCCATTGGCAAATAACAGACAAATTCCGGCGCAAAAGGGCCCCGGTTCGCCTGAACCGGGGCCCTATCATGGAATTTGGAATTATTCCTTTTCCTCCAGCGTCACTTCCACATCGAAGGTGGTATAGCCGCCGCCGACGGTCAGCGTGCCATCGGCAGCGTTGGCGCTGCTGCCATTGCCGTTATTGCCGTTGCCATAGCTGTAATAGCCGCCGAAGGGGAAGCCGAAGCCATAGCCGAAGGGGCTGTTATAGAAGCTGTTATAGTCGTAGGAGTTGTTCATGATCGCGGCATTGTTGTAGCGCACGATGGTCAGCGTCACGGTGTCGCCGGGCTTGAAGGTGTCCAGCAGGGTAGTCAGCTCCCGGCGGGAGGTCACGCGCTGGCCATTGACGGCGGTGATAAAGTCATACTGCTTCAGACCGGCCGCCTCGGCGGGGCTGCCCTCGTTGACGCTGTAGATGCACACGCTGGCGGGCGCATAGTCGTTCATGGGCTCGTCCGGACCCTCCTGATCCCGCACGACCACGCCGATCTGCGGGCGAATGACCTTGCCATGCTCGATCAGCTGCTGGGCGATGGGATAGGCCGTCTCCACGGGGATGGCAAAGCCCAGGCCCTCATAGCTGCCGCTGGAGTAATAGCTGCCGCGGTACTTCAGGGTGTTGATGCCGATCAGGTTGCCCTGGTAATCGAACAGACCGCCGCCGGAGTTGCCGCTGTTGATGGGGGCGTCGTGCTGGATGTAGTTGACGTTGCGGGTGGTGTTGCTGCCGCTCATGGAGCTGCGCTCCAGCGCGGAGATGATGCCGCGGGTGACGGTATTGGCCAGGATCTCGCCGCCGGGATTGCCGATGGCGATGACCGTGGAGCCCACCGGCAGGCTCTCGGAGGAGCCGATGGTGACGGGCACCAGCGTGTCAGCCTGCTCACTGACCTGAAGCACGGCCAGGTCCATGGCGGAATCCGCGCCCACCAGGGAGGCGTCCACCTTGTCGCCGTTGGGGAGCAGCACCTGGAACGCGCTGCCGTCCTCGATGACGTGGTTGTTGGTCAGCACATAGCCGCCCTCGGCGATCACCACGCCGCTGCCCTGGGCGATCATGGTATTCTGCACGCCGCTGCTGCGGCTCCAGCCCTCGGTGTTGGTGATGATGCCCACCACGGAGTTGGCGTTCTTCTGGGCCACGTAGATGGCCGGGCTCTCATCCACCACGGGTGCGGCGACCTCGGCCTGCGTGGTCTCAGCGCTGGCCGGGCGGTTCAGGTTTGACACCGCCAGGCTGCCTCCGGCCACCAGCGCGCCCACCAGCGCCAGGGACATCATCAGCGTCATGCCGCGGTTTTTGCGCGCGCGCCTGCGGCTGTTGTTTTTCATGCTCTTCATAATTTATCTTCTCCTTTCGCAGCAGTTTGACTTTTTCAGCGCGCCGGGGCTGTCTCCCCGAACGCTGGGAATATTATAAGATCAGGCAAGATCAAAGTCAATAAACAAACATTGCATGATTTGTGAACGAATTGAAAATGATGCCGCCTGTCGGAAGCGCTTTTCATTTGACGGCGTGCCGGGTTCATGCATTAGCTTGTTCCGCCTGTCGGCAAATTATGAGCGGTGAAGAGGCCAAATCCATCGCTCCGGCGC
>JAFUCP010000153.1 GCA_017459565.1 Clostridia bacterium
CGAAACGCCCGCCGCAGCCGAAACGCCCGCCGCAGCCGAAACGCCCGCCGCAGCCGGGACGCCCGCCACAGCCGGGACGCCCGCCGCAGCCGAGGCGCAGAGCGCGGCCCCGGTTGCGCCGCAGACTACAGGCGAAGTCGCGGCCCCGGTTGCGCCGCACAG
Organism: Clostridia bacterium; assembly: GCA_017459565.1. Classification (GTDB taxonomy): domain Bacteria; phylum Bacillota; class Clostridia; order Christensenellales; family Aristaeellaceae; genus UBA2862. The sequence continues at coordinate 163 of JAFUCP010000153.1, forward strand.
CGGCGCGCCCGTCGTTTCCCCCGACAGCTTCCGCTATGAACCCCCCGCCAGGCCCGTGAAGGTGAAATTGGGCCGGCGAAAATGACGTGGAAATGAGCCCAAATGGGCGGCTGCCGCAATCGCAGGGATTGCGGCAGCCGCCCATTTCATGTCGCGTATGACCGCCGTCATTTGCGCATCCGCGCACAGCCCGGGCCCGATCGCGCTTCAGGCCTGGCTGTAGAATTCCAGGATTCCGTGCCACCAGGGGAACAGCACGCTGTCCGGGGAGCGGTAGATTTCGTGCTTCGAGCCCTTCACCAGCGTGCGCTGTCCGTCTCTGAGCCGCCGGACGAAGGCCTCCTGGGGACCGGGCAGCACGGAGCCGTCGTCCTCGGCGGTAAACAGCCGCACAGGGACGCCGATGCGCTCCACCGCGCCGCTGGCAAGCACCATGTGGGAGGCGCGGATCGCCTGCCTCGTCCAGCCGTAGGTCGGCCCGTTGTTCCTGAATTCCGGCACCCTGGCCTTGAGCCCATCGTACCAGTCGAAGCGCTCCCGGCCCGTGGCGCAGGAGGTGGCGAAGTCCTCCGGCCCGGAATAGGGTCTGGAGCCGGGGATGCGCTTTTTGCCGTTGCCCAGCCGGTTGGCGATATCGCACATCAGCCGCGCCGCGCCCTCGGGCAGCACGCCCAGGTTGGCCGCGATCATCGGCGCGCACAGCGCCGCCCGGTCGATCACGCCCTCATAGCGCTCCATGAACAGCGCGGACACCGCGCCCCCCATGGAATGGGCAAACAGCAGCCAGGGCCTGGGCATCCCGGAGAGCGTCTGGTCGCACACGCACTTCAAATCCCGCACATACTCGTCGAAGTCGTCCACGTGGGTCGTGGAGATGTCGTCCAGCCCCTCCGCCCGCCAGGAGCGCCCGTGGCCCCGCTGATCGTAGGCGCACACGCTGTAGCGATTACACAGAAGCGAATGGATCAGCTCCGCGTACTTGTCCGCGTTTTCGGTAAAGCCGTGTACGATCACCACCGTGCCCACGGGGTCCTTTGCGTCAAAGCGGCTTGTGAACAGCGGTCTGCCGCCATCGCCCGCAACCGTCATGTCCGTCCTGCACGCCGCCAGCCGGGGCAGCACCGCCCCGTTCATGGTCTGCGCATAGCCCTCGGACAGCACAAGTCCGTCCGCGTTAAAGCCCTTTTCGATATCCATACGCACCTCGTCCGGCTCCGGGCCGTTCAATCATTTCTTCAATATCTTCGCGTAGACGCGCTTTTCATCGTACAGCATGAACAGCACGCCGCCCAGCACGCACACCGCCGCCGCCGCGAAGGCCGTGATGCGGTAGCCCAGGCCGGTATCCTGCCCGATGGTGGCGAGGGCCGTCACCAGCAGCATGGCCACGGATTGGCCCACCTTGAAGGCGAAGGTCCGCGCGGCGAAGAACATGCCGCTGCGGTTCTCCCGGGTTTCCAGCGCGTCGCACTCGGAGATGTCCGCTACCACCGCCTGGGGCAGTATGCCGAATATGGCCATGGCCGGGGCCGCCACCACGCAGAGAACATAGCCCTGGATCGCCGGGGGAATCGGCAGGCTGCTGCCGAAGAAGGCGGTGTAGACAAAGCTGACGGTAAACACCGCGAAGGCGATCAGGATCAGCTTCTTCTTGCCGAACCTGGGCGTCAGCTTGTTGATGGGCACATAGAACAGCACCGAAAGCGCGGTCATCAGCACGAAGTACACGGTACTCATGCTCTCATCCAGCTTCAAAAGCGAGGTGACGAAGAAGGGCAGCGCCGTCTGGAACATGGTAATGCCCAGGAAGTAGGCGATATCCGAGGCCACGAACACCCGGAAATCCCTGTTCCTGAAGGTGGCCGACAGGGACTTCAGCGCCGTGGATTCGCTGGGGACCACTTTGACATAATCCTTCTCCTTGATGGTGAACACCGGCACAAACATGCAGACCATACCAATCAGCGCCATGACGGTAAAGGTGATGCGGATGGCCAGCACGCGCTCCAAGCCCATGTTTTGCAGCATCCCCCAGACCACCGGGGCCACATAGGCCACGGCCATGCCGGCGATATAGGTAAAGGAGATGGACGTGGAGATGGCCATGCGCGTCTTTTGGTCGCTGCCCAGCTCTGGGATCAGCGCGTTATAGGGCGTGCAATACATGGTCATGAACAGGTAAAACAGCATCAGCATCAAAAACAGAAAGCCCGCGTTGATCCAGCTTTCGCCCCGCACCGGGGACCAGAACGTGAATATGCAGGCCAGCGCAAAGGGCACCGACGCCGCGCGCATGAAGGGTATGCGACGCCCGTCCCTGCTCTTGCAGCGGTCGGAAAGCGACGCGATCAGCGGGTCGGTGATGGCGTCGAATATCCGGCCAAAGGCGGTAATCGCGCCCAGTATGGTCATGATGCCCAGTATCGCCCGATCCTGGGGGATGAAGACGGGCTGGCCCGCCTGCCGCGCGGCCATGTCCGGCTGGTAGTAATTCACCAGCCAGCTGGAAATCAGCGCCGCAAGCACCGACCAGCCAAACTGGCCCACCGCGAAGCACCAGACCTTACCCCTGGACAGCTTCTTGATCTCACTCATGTGCAACCTTCCCCTTCCTTCAGCGCCGCGCCAAAGCCAACGGCGCGCGCTCATTCCGTCTGTCCGAGACAGACCTGCATCGTTTATTTTATCATAAATATTAATTTCGGGCAAGTATATGCACCGAAATCATCGAAACCGGTAGACAGCCGGCACAATTAGTGCTAATATTTATGGGGTTCCAAGTAAACATTATGAAAACGCTGGGCAAAGGAGATTTTTACAATGGCGGCTGGAGACAGGGGCGCGCCGCGCCCCCGCAGAGGTTTGTCCATTCGAAACCTGCAATTTGTGATGGCCTGTATGACGCTGGTGATATCCGTGGCGCTGCTGTTCGCAACCTTCAGCGCCAAGACCGGCTATTCCACGATGCGCAGGAACACAGAGGAATACATACAGTGGGAGCGCGATGTCAACGACCTGCAAAGCGCCTCCGACTATCTGACGGAGCAGGTGCGCTGCTTTGTGGAGACCGGCAAGCGCGATTTCCTGGACAACTACTTCAAGGAGGCCGAGGTCACCCGCCGCCGGGAACACGCCCTGGAGAGCATGCAGGGCTTCCTGGGCGATTCCCCCGCCTACCAGTCCCTGCAAAGGGCCATGGATGAATCCGTGGCGCTGATGGACCGGGAATACTACGCCATGCGGCTGACCATCGCGGCCTACGGCTATGATTTTACCGCGTATCCCGCGGCGATCCGGCGAGTGGAGCTGTCCGAGGAAGACGCGCTGCTGCCCCCGGAGCGGCAGGAAGCGCTGGCGCGGTCAAAGGTATTCGACGACGTCTACCACTTGAAAAAGCAGTCCATATCCGACAACGTGCAGTCCTGTCTGGACACGCTGGCGGATGAGATCGGCCAGCGGCAGGTAAAGACCGCCGACGGGCTGAACGATATCCTGTCCAAGCAGCGCATCCTGATCATCGCGGCCATCTTCATCATACTGTTCACCATCCTGCTGACGATGCAGCTGGTCATCGGGCCGCTGCTCAGGGCCGTGGTGTTTATCCGCGCCGACGAGCCTATTCCCATCCGCGGCTCCAAGGAGTTCCAGTTCCTGGCCAGGACCTACAACCTCATGTACGAAGCCAACCGGGAGCAAAAGGAACATCTGGCCTATGAGGCGACCCACGATCCCCTCACCGGCATCTACAACCGCAGCGGCTACGACTTCTTCCTGAACAACGTGGACTGGACCTCCTCGTGCCTGCTGCTGTTCGACGTGGACAAGTTCAAGCAGATCAACGACAGCTACGGCCATGAGATGGGCGACAGGATCCTGCAAAGGGTGGCCTCCACCATCCGTGACAGCTTCCGATCGCAGGATTTCGCGTGCCGGATCGGCGGCGATGAATTTGCCGTCATCATGGTCCACACGATGCCCGACAACGCGGAGCTGGTCCAGCGCAAGGTGGAGAGCATCAACCGCACGCTGCGCGTTGAAAAGGACGGCCTGCCCCCCATCCACGTCAGCTGCGGCGCGGCCTATGGCGCGGACGGCGAGGAATACCAGCAGATATTCCAGGGAGCCGACAACGCCCTCTACAGCGTCAAGAGGAGCGGCGGTTGCGGCTGCGCCGTGAACAAAAACGCATAATATAAAATGATTGTCGACGCCATCCTTCGGATGTCGCCGACCCGGAAAACGTTCCGTTTTCCTAATCATGTACAGTTCCAAAAAGCTGCCTGAACGTTGTGTCAGGCGCCGTTTTTTTATAGCCTTCTCTCCAGCTTCACGCAGCGGCCCAGCACCTTCACATCCATGACGGTGCCCACCGTGGCTGAAAACTCATGGTCGAACGCCTGCATCTGTATCCGGCCTCCGTCCAGCTTCAGCAGCTTGCGGACCATGCGCTCCCCGCGGTACTCCACCAGCATAAGCGCGCCGTCCTCGGCCTTGGTGGCCGGCACGGTCAACAGCAGGTCGCCCGCGTGGATCCGAAAGCCTCTGAGCATGTCGTCCGGGCAGCGGTAATACAGCACCTTGTCCGGCGCGCCGCCTTCGATGCGCCCGTTTACGATGGGCGTCAGCACGTGGTCGATCACCAGGCCGTCCGGCGACATCACCGGCACCCGCTTCACCACGCCGCCCAGGGCGTCCAGCCAGGCGTCCGAGGATTCCTCCGCGGCCCGGCGCGCCGTCTCCGCCTGCTCCTGGGCCGAGATCACATAGGCCCGGGGCCTGGGGCGCAGCTTTACCTCCGGCTCGGCGGCCACCTCCAGCTCCGTGGAAACGGGATTCGCCACGCCCAGCACCTTGAGGATGCGCTGGGCCTGCTCGTCGGACACGATCTTGCGCCCCGATTCCACGTCCTTGATAAAGCTCTCCGCCAGACCGCACTTTTTGCCCAGCGCCTTCTCCGTCATCTTGGCCTTGAGGCGCGCGCTTTTGATGGTATCGCCCAAGCGACTCATGCTGTCGTCCTCCGAATGTTCTGATTATTCTTCCTCAACCGTCAAGCCGTTCGCGCCCTCCGGCAGCTCTGCGGTCTGCGGATCGGCGGCAGGCTCGCTGCCGTACTCGATTTCAGGTTCGGCCTGCGCCGCGCCCGGCTCATCCGCCAGCGCGACCTCCGCCGCCCTCAGGTACGCGATGCCCCGGGCGAAATCGACGGCGATCCAATCCCCGTCCACCGCCTCGACCCGCAGCGCCTCGCCCACGCCGAGCTCTCCCACAGTCTCGGCGTCCCCGGACGGTTCAGCATACAGCTTCACGGCCCCGGCCAGCGCCACGGCGTACTTCGGCGCGCTGACGGTCGCTTCGACAGCTGGCTCCTCCGCGGGCTCCTCGATGGGCTGTTCGACGGACTGCTCCGCGGGCTCCTCGATGGGCTGTTCGACGGGCTGCTCCGCGGGCTCCTCGATGGGCTGTTCGGCGGACTCCTCCGCGGGCTCCTCGATGGGCTGTTCGGCGGACTCCTCCGCGGGCCCCTCAATGGGCTGTTCGACGGACTGCTCCGCGGGCTCCTCGACGGGCTGTTCGGCGGACTGCTCCGCGGGCTCCTCGATGGGCTGTTCGGCGGACTGCTCCGCGGGCTCCTCGATGGGCTGTTCTGCGGGCACTGGGGCCGGCGTGGGCTCCGGCTCCGCCTGGAGAGGCTCCTGGGCAACGGGCAGGGGCTCCTCGATGATCTCCAGTGCCGGAGCCGCCGCGGCGGCGTCGGGCGTGGGTATGTATACCTCGGGCATCGGCGTGGGCGCCGGGACGGCCTCATAATTCACCACCGTCTCCGTCCCGGGGAACATGTTCAGGAACTTGCGTTCCACATAGCCCGTAAGCGCGCCGTACTGCACCTGAACCCAGGCGCCCCCGTCGTCCGCCAGCACCTTCACTTGGGTGTTCCTGTTCAGCCGCACCAGCTTCTTGCCCTTCGTGCTGGGCTTGCTGCGCAGCCGCGTATAATGCTTTGCATTGACCGTAGCCAGCGTGACGGCATTGTTGCTGACCGCCATCTGATAGGGCGTCGCGCCGAACTGGGCCTTCACACTTTGGGCCCGGGAGATGGCATCGTTCTGCAGGGCGGTATCCGCCGCGCCGGTGACGGGCAGGTTGAAGCACTGCTGATAGACCTGCACAGCCTCGCGGGTATCCGCGCCGAAGTTGCCGTCCACTGCGCCGCCGAACACCTTCAAATCCGCCAGCGCCTGCTGCAGCACCGCCACCGCGGGGCCTGCCCAGCCCTCCGTCATCGTGGCGAGGGTGCTGGTAGGGGCGTCGGCCGCGAACATGCGGTCCCACACGGCGTTGTTCACCTTGCCGTTCTGCTTCAATCCGCAGGCAGCCAGGAAGGCGTTCACAGCCGTCTTGGTGGTCGCGCCGAACTTGCCGTCCGCGGGCGCGCTGGTATAGCCCAACGCCCGCAGCCTGTGCTGCAGCAGCGTGACCAGGTCGCCCTTTTTGCCCTTGGAGAGGTTGATGGTCGTGGACGCCAGAGAGGTGCCCTCGGCCCGCCCCATGTAGGCGTCATAGGTCATCTCGTCCCGGGAGAAACTCCTGTTCAGCAGCCGCTTGCGCAGCGCGTCGTTTTTCGCGGCGCTCTTGAATATCTTGCAGGTGGTCCCTCCGGGGCAGTTCTCCGCGATCCACTTGGCGTCCTCCACCCGCAGCCGGATGCAGCCGTGGGAGGCCTTGGAGCCCAGTGCCTTCGTGGAGGCCTTCGTGGGGCCCACCTTCTTGGCGGTGTACAGCACCGAATGGAACAGGATGCCCCGCACCACCCGCGTGGCCCACTTGGCATAGCAGTTGAATTCCGAGAAGTAGTACCACTCCTTGCGCTCAATGCTGTGGGGCGTGGGCAGCGAATACGTGCCCACGGGCGTGGGCGTGGCGTTCTTACCCGTGGAGCAGATCATCTGCCGCACGATGCCCGAATCCGAAACGTTGTTGCTGTCATACACGGTGACCATCTGGTTGGTGATGTCCACCTCAATATAATACCGACCCTCAGCCCTGGCCAGGCCCGTCGGCAGCGCCGTCGCCAGCACGCACAGCAGTGCCAGCAGGCTCAAAAATCGCTTTAAACGCACGAAAGCCCCTCCGTCCGTAAAATGATGATCTCATTTTAGCACAAAGAAAAGGCAATTTCAAGTAATTTTGTAATAATTTAGAAATAATTTTCACAATGCGGACATTATCCGGTTCCCACGTTCCTACCTAAGCCGCAGCTTTTCCAGCCAGCAGGTGAAACGGGCCTCCGGCTCGGCCTCAAAGGTCATGCGCTGCCCGGTGCGGGGATGGTCAAAGCCGATGCGATAGGCGTGCAGCAGCTGGCCGCCCTCCACCGGGAAGGGCGAATGCCTGGGGCCGTACACGGGATCTCCCAGCACAGGATGGCCGATGGAGGCCATGTGGACGCGGATCTGATGGGTGCGCCCGGTGGTCAGCCGCGCCTCGATCAGCGACGCGCCCCGCAGCGGTTCCAGCACCGTCCAGTGGGTGACGGCCTCTCGGCCGCCGGGGACGATGGCCATGCGCTTGCGATCCGTGGGATGGCGCCCGATGGGGCCATCCACCGTGCCGGAGATCTCCCGAAAGCCGCCGATGACGATGGCGCGATAGGCCCGGCCCACAGTGTGCGCCCTGATCTGCTCCGACAGGCAGACGTGGCTGAAATCGTTCTTGGCCACCAGCAGCAGCCCAGAGGTGTCCTTGTCGATGCGATGGACGATGCCGGGCCGGATCTCTCCGCCGATGCCGGAGAGGTTGTCCAGCCTGCCCAGCAGCGCGTTCACCAGTGTGCCGCGCTCGTTGCCCGCGGCGGGGTGTACCACCATGCCGGAGGGCTTGAACACCACGGCCAGGTCGTCGTCCTCATAGAGGATATCCAGCGCGATATCCTCCGCCTCGGCCGCCGCGGGGATGGCGGCGGGCAGCTCCGCCCGCACGACCATGCCCGCCTTCAGCCTGAAGCCCGCCTTTTGCTGCGCCGCGCCGTCCGCGCAGACCAGGCCGTCCCGGATCAGCGCCCCGGCGCGGGAGCGGGTGATATCCGCAAGGCGCGCGACAAACAGATCCAGTCGCTCGCCGTCGTCCTCCGGGGCGGCGACGCCTTCAAAGATTTGCCCGTCGGTCATCGCCGCGCCCTCCCCTGTTTGCGCTCCGTCATCGCCACGCCAAGCACGGCCAGCGCGGCCCCGGCGCAGATGCACACATCGGCCACGTTGAACACGGCGAAGCGCACGAAGGCCAGCTCGATGAAATCCGCCACGCCGCCCGTGGTCAGCCGGTCATACAAGTTGCCAAGCCCGCCGCCCGCCACCAGCCACAGCCCGCTTCTGAGCAGCTTCGGCGCATCCGGCCGGGCGATCAGCCAGCCCACCAGCCCCGCGATCAGCGCCGCCGTGGCCAGCGTCAGGATCAGCGGCTGGCCGGTGAGCATGGAAAAGGCCATGCCCCGGTTCTCCACGGGCCTTAAATTCACGATGCCCGGTATCAGCGCCCCGCCCCGAGGGGCCAGCCGCGCCACCGCCAGCTTGCTCAGCCGGTCGGCCAGCGCCGACGCCAGCGCAATCCACGCGCCCTTACATCCTTGCCTCAATCGCACGAATAACCTCCGCCAGGAAACCGCCGATCAGCGGTATGTTTTCCACCACCAGCGATCGCAGCACCACCGCCAGCAGCGCGCCCAGCACCGAAAAGCCCAGCGTAAAGCCCAGCCCCCGGCACAGGCCGTAGAGTATGTTCTGCCAGATCATGCGCCTGCGGTTGCCCACATATTCCAGATACTCGTCCAGCCGCATCCGCTCCAGTGTGTCCATCAGCCTGTCCAGCTGCGCCCTCTCCCGCCCGGTCACGTCCATTCCCCCTCAGATGGGGATTTTTCCCAGCCGGGGACGGGTTTATGCGCCCAAAGGGCGCCGAATTCACGCGGCGAACACCATTTGTAGGGGCGGCGATGCCCGCCCGCCGGGTACAACCTGTCGCTTCGTACTCAGGCGGGCACGCATCGGCGCCCCTACATCCTCGCCGACGGTATCATCGTATTGGTTTTTACATTCCCCTTTGCCGCTTGCCGCGGATCAGAACAGGCCGTTGCTCTCCCGCAGCGCTGCCTGCTGCTGCTCCAGGATGCGGCTGAAATCCGCCTTGAAGCTGGTCGCGGAGGCCTTGAGCGCCTCGTAGCGGGTCTGGAGGGTTTCCATGCGGCCCTTGACATCCGCGGTGAGCTGATCAGCCTCCTGCTGGGCCTGACGGAGCATCGCGTCCGCCTTCTCCCGGGCGGTGACGGTGATCTGGTCGGCCTGCACCTGGGCGTCGCCGACGGTCTTCTGGGCCTTGCGGTTGGCCTCCTCCATCGTCTCGTCCGCAATGCGCTGCGCCCCGATCAGGGATTCCCGCATGGCGTTCTGCAAATTGGCAAAGTAGTTCTTTTCGTTGTAATCCGGCGTCTTGGCCTCGGCGGCCTCCGCCTGGGAGCGCGCCAGCTGCACTTCGCCTTCGAGGGTCTTGATCTGCCGGTTCAGCTCCAGATTTTCGCGCACCAGCGCAGCCATCTGCTCGGCGATTTCGTCCAGAAAATCATCCACCTGCTCGATATTATAGCCGCCGCTGGCCTGCGTGCCAAATTCCTTCTCCTGAATGTCCTTAACGCTGATCGCCATGTCGAAAACCATCCTTTCATTGCCGATGTATGTACTGCGTTGTCACATCAAACACTAAACTTATTCAATTCGCTCAACCGGGGCAAAATTCCTGCAACACAACGTTATGTTTCAATTATTTCCCATACCAGAACACCCGCACGATCTGCCGTCCCCGCCGGGACTGCCCCTCCAGCGATTCCACCTTTACGCGCCCGTAGCCCCGGGCGGAGATCAAATCCCCCTCGGCAAGCCTGGCGTCGGCGCGGAGGTTCGGCGCGTGGTTCAGCTTCACCAGCCCCGCCGCGATCAGCCTTTGCGCCTCGCTCCGGGACAGCCGGCAGGCCGCTGCCAGCACCGCGTCCAGCCGCTCGTTCTGCACCGTCAGCCGCATTTCTTCGCCCTCGGGCGGCGAAAGCACGGGCGCCTCATCGGCGACCGTCACCTTCACGGAAGCCCTGCCCGCGCCATCGAGGCTGGCGGCGATATAGTCCGACATTTCAGAGGTTGCAAACAGATAGGCACATTCCGCGCCCCTGTAGGTTCCCATGGCGATATCGCCCGTCGTCTCCCGCTCGATGCCCAGCCCCATCACCGCGCCCAGCAGGTCCCTGTGGCCGGGATGGGCGAACTTCGCGTTCCACTGGATGCGCAGGGCCGCGATGGGCCATTCATCTATTTCAGGCACATTCGCGGCGTAAAACGCGGCCATGCGACGCTCCGCGTCCTCATAGCCGCCCCAGAAGGCGACCTTCGCCCCCGCCCTTGACGCCACGGCGCGGGCGGCATCCGGCGCGGAGGGCTCCAAAAACCGGCTGAAACACACCCGGCGCGTGTGCGCGGCGCGCAGCGCCAGCTCGTTCAGCCGCCTGTTCAGCGCGTCGTCCATCACAGCGCCCGGGCCAGCAGGTAATACAACCGCCACCACAGCCTTTCCACGATTTGATAGCCGATGACCGCAAAGAAGCAGGTGAAGTCCACCGGCGCGCGAAAGCGCCGCATCACCCAGATCGACAGCTTCTGAAACGGCGATACAAAGGGCTGTATGAAGCCGCGCAACAGCTCAAACGCCCGGAAGGTGGGCCTGAACCAGCTGAGGACGCAATAGGCGACGATGGCCAGCGTGATCAGCCGCAAAAACAGGTATCCCGCGTAAAACACCTCGTACAGGCCGAGCATGGCGGACCTCCCTTCGGCGGACCCGGTATCAGAACCGCTTGTCCAAATCGTAGGCCTCGTTGACCTCCACCGACATGGGCGCGACCAGATAGGTCTTGTCCGATGCCTTTCGGATGCTGGCGTGCAGCGCGAACACCGCGCCGGACAGCGTATCCACCGCCCGCTGCAGCAGCCGCCCGTCCAGCTCATCCATGGTGAGGACCACGGTGTTGTTGGCAATCAGCTGGTCGATGACCTCGCAGCAGTCCTCCAGGGAGTGGAGCGAATACATCACCGTGCGGGAGCGCTGGCTGACCCGCATGGACCGCTGGGGCGTGGCCCGCGGCGCCGGCGGGGCGCTGTAGCGGGCGTCCGGCTGCTGGCTGTAGCGGGACGATTGGCGCTGGGGGCGCGCGTCATAGCCGGAATCGTCGAAGCGGGACTGAGCGCGGCGCTCGGAGGGACGGTAATCGTCATAGGCGCGCGTACTCCTGCCCGCGGACGCGCCGCGGCTCTCAAAGCGGCTGTCTGCGCCAAAGCGGCTTTCATACCGGCTCTCATAGCGGCTGCGGGACGAGGTCTGGGGCAGGCTGCGCTGGGCGCTCTGCCGGGAGGACGCGGCGCGCCCCTGGGGCCTTGACGGCTGCCGCGCGGGGGTATACGCCGCCTTGCGGCCATAGCTGTCGGAGGCATATTCCTCCCCATAGGTATCCCGCGAATCCTCGTCGTCCACGAGGCCGATAAAGTTCAACAGCTTGTTCAAGCCACCGGATTGCTTGCGCGCCATGGCGATCTCCTCACTTTAAGTCTCGAATGGTATTTCAAATCTTCGCCGGCCTCGCGCCGAACAGCGCCCGTCCCAGCCGGACCATCGTCGCGCCCTCCTGAGCCGCGACGATGCAGTCATCGGACATGCCCATGGAAAGCGTGCGCATTTCGACGCCGTCGATGTCCGCGTCCCGCAGCCGTTCAAACCAGCCGCGCATGGCGCGGAACAGGGGCCGCACGGCCTCCGGGTCATCGGCAGCGGGCATAATCGCCATCAGGCCCTGCACCCGGATGCCGGGCAGCGCGCCGCACAGCCGAACGAAGGGCAAAAGCCCCTCCTCCGCCACGCCGGCCTTCTGCGCCTCGCGGCCGATGTTCACCTGCACCAGCACCGGCAGCTCCACCCCCGCGGCCACGGTGCGGCGGGAAAGCTCCCGCGCCAGCTCCTCCCGGTCCAGCGACTGGACCATGGCCACCTTGTCCACGATGTACTTGACCTTATTGGTCTGGAGCCTGCCGATGAGATGCATTTCAAAGCCGGGGTCCAAGCTGTCCAGCTTGCCCAGAAGCTCCTGCACGCGGTTTTCGCCCAGGATGCGTATGCCGCCCTCCCGGGCCATATTGATGGTTTCGGCATCGATGGTCTTGCTCACGGCGCAGATCTCTGCCCCGCCCCAGCGGGCCGAGGCTTCGCCGATGCGTTCGCGCCATTCGCGGATATTGTTGAGCAGCGCTTCCCGGTTCACGTCATTGCCTCCGTCTATTTAATCAGCACGGGCTGTCCCAGCTGCAGCGCGCCCTCCACCAGGGGCTGGATCATGGCGATGCTGCCATCGGTGGAGAGGACCTCCACCGGCACAAAGGTGCCGCCGGGCACGTCGTACACCCAAACGCCCATCTGCCCGTTTTCGTTGTAGAGCGCCTCGATGCGCACGGAGAGGCCGGTGAGGGTGATGCTGAACTGCGCCCTGCCTCTGCGGCAGTAGATCAGCGGGCCGATGGGATCGTGTACCTCAAACACCGCCAGCGTCGTGTCGTTTTCCTTTTGCACGCTGTAGACCGAGGCCGTAAAGCTCAGATCCTCATAGCCCTCCAGCTGCATAAAATAGCTGTCCTGCCCCACCACGGGGGTCCAGGTGTTGCCCGTGGCCAGCACCGCCACGAACCAGCGGTCCTGGTCCACGACGCGGTAGATGCCGGTATTCAGCGTCTGCCGGGTATTGGCCAGACTGCCGCCCGCCAGCACCGTGCGCACATCGGCGATGGACAGCGTATTCAGCGCATCGGGCGTCAAATCGTTTTCATAGCCGTCGATGTAGAAGGAAACCACGCCGTCCCGGTCCGCCGCGGAGGACTTTCGCCAGGACTGTATGCTGGAAAGGCGCGCGTTTTCCTCGTCGTACAGCTTGGTCAGCTTGCTGTCCCCGCGCTTGTTCTGTCGCAGGTATTCCTGCCGGTTCACCATGGCGGTCTCCAGCTGGCTGGTGACGGTCTTGAGATTGCCGGAGGACTGATGGGTAATCAGGCTTTTAAACTCCAGCGCCATCATGTTCACCACCGTGTCCAGGCGGCTCAGATCGGCGTCCACAATGTTGGCCAGCAGCTGTTTGTGGTACTCCTGGATGCTCTTGCGCGTCTTTTCCAGGTTGTTGAGCAGGCTCTCGGAGTAGCCGGTGGTATACAGGTTGGCCACGTCGTCCCCCGCCGAAACCAGCGAATCCTCCGGCGCGATGTACTCCACCCGGGCGGTGGAATCCGAGGCAGTGACGCTCTCATCCCGAATGATGACGCAGTCCACCGTCTGACGCTGGGCCGCGTTGGCCATCATGATCACCGTCTCCCCGGAGCTGGGGAACAGCACGGGCCGCAGGATCAGGAACGCGATTACCAGCAGGGCCATCAAAAACAGGAAAAACCTGCCGGTCACTCTCTTTCTGCGCATAGCTCACGCTCCGATCGCTGTTGTCATTGCCCCATCGGTTCCCATTCGGGGACAGCATGGACAGGGTACATCCATCGTATTTTATATTATACGCCCTATTTGTCCCGGATGCAATGCAAATGAATTGACTTTTTCGTGCCATAAACATTATAATGAATGAACAACCCTCATGTCAGGAGGCGCTCTCATTGATCTACGCAACCCCCACCGCCCTGCACGCCTTCGGGCTGACCATACACTGGTACGGCGTCATCATTGCCCTGGGCATGGCCCTGGCCGTGGGCCTCGCCGCCCTGCGGGAAAGGCGGCTGGGCCTGCCCCGGGAAACCGCCCTGGACCTGGCGCTCATCGGCATCCCCGCCGCCATCGTGTGCGCCCGGCTCTACTATGTGGTGTTTTCCTGGGATGCCTACGCCGACCGGCCCATCCGCGCGCTGTTCATCTGGGAGGGCGGCATGGCCATCTACGGCGGCATCATCGGCGGCGTGCTGGCGGGCTGGCTCTATTCCCGGCGCAGGAAGCTGCCCTTTTTGAAGCTGGCGGACCTCGCCGCGCCCTCCATCGCGCTGGGCCAGGCCGTGGGGCGCTGGGGAAACTTCGTCAACCAGGAGGCCTACGGCATCGCCGTCACGCAGCCCTGGCAGCAGCGCTTCCCCATCGCCGTGTTCATACAGGCCGACGGGCTTTGGCACTGCGCCACCTTCTTCTATGAATCCATGTGGTGCCTTATGATCGTGTGCGCGTTGCTGCTTTGCGAAAGAAAGCGCCTCTTTCGCCGGGACGGGGATATCTCCATTGCCTATGTGTTTCTCTACGCGCTGGAGCGCAGCATGGTGGAGGGACTGCGCACCGACAGCCTGTATCTGGGGCCGTTGCGCGTTTCCCAGGCGCTGAGCCTCGCCGCGCTCATCCTGTGCGCCGCCTGGATGCTAAAAAGGAGCGAAAAAAAAGCGGCGGGCATGGCCGCGCTGGCCTGCTGCGTCGCGCTGGCCGCGCTGCTGCTCGCCGGGCACCCCGTGCCCGCGCTCATTCCCGCCGCCGGGGCGCTGTTCTGCGCCGGTGTGCAGTGCGCCCGGCAGGCCCGGACCGCGCCGGTGCGGCAGGAGGGCGATTAACTTTTCTTCCCTTATCTGCCGCCCGACGCCCCCTCAAGCTCATCCAGCATGGCCCGGCATCCGGCTTCGATCTGGCCGTACACCTCCGCGAAGCGCCCGGTGTACCAGGGATCGTCGATGGGCTCGTCAGAGCCGGCAAAGGACATCAAAAGCCGCATCTTGCCCTTTGGATCGTCGCAAATGCGCAGCATGTTGCGGATGTTGAAGGGCTCCATGGCGACGATATAGTCGTAATCATCATAGTCCGCCCGGGTCATCTGTCGCGCGGCGTGGCCCTTGCAGGAGATGCCGTGCCGGGCCAGCTCCCGCTGGGCGGGGGGATACACCGGGTTGCCGATCTCCTCCCTGCTGGTGGCCGCGGAGGCGATTTCATAGCGTTCCTGCAGCCCGGCCTGCTTCACCAGCTGCTTCATCACATATTCCGCCATGGGCGAACGGCATATGTTGCCGTGGCAGACAAACAAAATCCTGGGCATGGATGATCCCCCTGTGCATCGTGCAAAATACTCGGTTGATTTATAAGCGGGCAAATACTGTGCGTGGATTTCCGATTATGCGCCGAAGAGGGTCTGCTGGAACAGATCGGCGGTGAATGCCTCGCCCATGGCGGCCTTCACCGGGTCGGTGGCGGGGCCGCCGTGCTTGAGCAGCCCTTCGCTGTAAACGGCGGCCTTGAGCTTCTTTTGATCGGGCTTACAGGGCTGGGCCGCCTTCGCCGCGGCGAGATAGGCTTTGACATAGTCCCCGGCGATGCCGTCGAACCGCGCCGCGTCGTCGATGGTTCCCTTCTCATTCAATCCCGGAGGGACGATCAGCGGGGTATACCAGTATTCCTGCTTCTCTTCGGGGATGCCCGCCGAATCGCCAATCGCCCTGATCATGCCGTCGGCGCAAAACGAATCGCCCAGCAGCGAATTGTACATCTCCGCCACCATGATCTCCTGCCCCATCGCGTGGATACGGTCGTAGGAAAAAATCGGCGCGTCCAGCTCAAACGGGTTGATCACCAGCGTCTGCATCTGCATGGGGCCCTGGGCCGTCATCACGCCCACATGGCCCAGTCCCTCGGCAGCGTAGGCCCGCGCCTCAAACGCCATGCCCATCGCCTCAAACCGGCGCGCCGCGCCTTCCTTTTCGGTCAGGGGAAATTCAGCTCGGATCATATCCAACAGTTTTTCAAGCATTTTAAGGTCCTCCTTATCCCACCAGGAATTTGTACTTCTTCACGCTGTACAGCGGAACAAACGGGATGAGAATCGGCACGGTGCGCACATACTTCTGATACTCAGGGTCCGCGCCATAGTTCTTGTCCTGGCGCATTTCCAGCCGGCGCGCGCCGCTGAACATCACCCATACGATTGATGCGAAGCCCAGGATAGCCAGCGCCCACTGCCCCGCGCCCTTCAGCGCCGTCACGCCCCCCAGCAGCACGCCCAGCCAGATCATCAGCTCACCCAGATAATTGGGGCAGCGCACAAAGCTGTACAGCCCGGTATCCACAAACCGCCGGCTGTTTTTGCGCTTGGCCGCGCTCTTTTGCAGGTCCGCCGTCGCCTCCAGCGCGATGCCACAGGCCGTCACCGCCAGGCCAATCCACAGCATGGCGTCCGCGGGCGCGCCGTTTTGCAGGCGGAAATACAGCGGGATCGTCATCAGCGTGTACAGCAGGCCGCAGGTCACCCACAGCCCGAGCTTGGCGAGGAAGGACACGCGCTTGCTGCGGTCCAGCTCCGGGCTCACCACCCTGCGATAGGCCGCGCTCTTGCGCTCGCGGAGAAGCAGATAGCCGGACAGCCGACATCCGTAGACCACCATCAGCAGGCAGGCCAGCCACTCCGGCAGGGTCATGGCGCTATGATAGGCAATGCCCAGCGCCACGCCGATGGCCGCGATGGCCAGACCGTAGCCCACGGAAATGAACCACAGATAGCTGTAAAACCCCACGGAGCAGGCCAGCAGGCTCACCAGCAGGAAAACCCAATAGCTCATCATACATCCTCCATTCTTTAAAGTAGACGATGATCCATTCAAGTGTCGAGGCTGCGTGTGCATTTTTCGGCAGGCGGCCTTGCAGATTCCGAAGGTTTACCGGGTTCGAGCACCCGGAAAACAATCCAGTGGACTGTTTTCCGCAAGAACGGGCTGGGAAGCCCCGGAGGTAAATCGAGAAATCTGCAACAGACAGATGCCGAAAAAGCGTCGCAGAATCGGTGCGGGAACGATTCAGCGGCTACTTAATTTCCCTGCGTTTTTTCGCTGCGCCAGGCCGAAAGCCCGCAGGCTTACCGGCGACAGGTCAGAGGGAATCAGCGCATATGCAGCGCAGAAAGGAAATACGGGATCATCTGTATCCGCGCTGATAATAGTACCATATTGAAATCCTTTTGTCAAAAGGGCTGCCCCTGAATCATTTCTCGCGGTCACATCGGGGCAGCCCATCGTCGTTTCACTATGCTTTTTTACGCTTTTTGAGCGCCATCAGCAGGGCCAGGGCCAGCAGACCGACGCCGCCAAACACGAAGGGATACAGCGGGGTCTCGTCGCCGGTGCCCAGCATACCGTACAGCGGCGTGCCATAGTCGAACATATCGAGCAGGCCCTCCAGATCCTCCTCCGACAGGTTGCTTATGCGCTGAACCAGCGTGTCCGGCCGACCGGCTTTGGCGGTGATTTCGGTTTTGACGCTGATGTCGCGCAGGGCATTGGTCACGTTCAGGCCGTCGTAGCGGGCGAAGTATCCCTCCACGCCCTCCTCGCGAAGCTTGTAGCCGTAGGCATGGCCATAGCCGTCGTCCAGCGGCTGTCTGCCGAAGCTGTACTTCCAGCCGTCCCGAGCCGTGACGGTGCGCGTCTCGACCACCACGTCGTCGCGCAGCAGCTGCACTGTGATGCTGTCGGGCCGCTTTCCGGCGGCGTCGTCGTTTTCTCTCCAGGTCTTGGCGCCGGAGAACTCCGCGTAGCGCTCGGGCTCCCTGGCGATCAGCGTGTTGGTGATCCGATAACCGGAGACGGAGGTCTGATAGCCCTCCACCGAAGACTCGCTTATGCCGCCGCATCCTTTGCGGCCGCCATGACTCTGCGCTGTGGCCATATTATGGTCACACAAAATAATTATACCGCACAATTCCGTGTATGTCTCTATTCCGAATATAAAAAATTCAATGAATGAATTAAATAAAATGCACAATTATGCCGCCCCTGCGCAAAAGCCGGGGCGGCCCTTCATTCCTGCGGCAAGGCCCTTTCCGCCACCAGGGCCGTCCAGCCGTCCATGGGCGCCCTGTCGATGACGTCAAAGCCGTTCTTGCGCCAGAAGTGGTTGGCCTGGGGGTTGTCCTCGGCGATGGCCAGGCGGACAGCGGTCTTTCCCACCGCGCGCAGATACGCGCACACATCGCGGATGATGGCGCTGCCGATCCCCCGACCCTCGCGGGCGGCGTCCACCATGAAAAAGCCGATATAGGCGATATCCGGCGTCGGATAGCCGTCGATCAGATCCATGACCGCCTCCAGCGACCCGTCCCGGAAAAAGCCGACATAGTACTTGTCCTGCGGCGCGACGCCCGGGGGCGCGACGCGCATGTCGCTCAGCACCTGCGCCCGGGTGGCCTCCATGCCGCAATAGCGATAATACAGCATATGCCGCCGGCATAAATCCAGCACGGCGTCCGCGTCCGATTCTCCCAGGCGCCGGATATCATATGCGCCGCAGAGCCCTTTCATGTCGATCATGGCCAAAACCCTCTCCCTTTATACCCGCCGGGGCATGGCGTTCACGCAAAGCCCCTCGGCGTCGTGGGCCGCCTCCTTGATGATCTCCGAGACGGTGGGATGGGGATGGATGACGCCGGACAGGCTGTGGACGGTGCCTCCGTGGGCCATCACCGCGGCGATTTCCGCGATCATGTCCGTGGCCCTGGGGGCCATGATCTGACAGCCCAGTATCGCGCCGGTCCGCCGGTCCGCCACCAGCTTGATCAGGCCCGTCGTCTCGTTCATCACCAGGCAGCGCCCGTTGGCCGCGATGTTGAAGCCGCCGGTGAGGACGTCATGCCCCTGTTCGCGGGCGGCCTCCTCGGTCAGGCCCACCCAGGCGATCTCCGGCGAGGTATAGATGCAGGCGGGCACCCGGTCGTAGCGCATGGTCTCATCCCGGCCCGCGCAGTTCGCCGCGGCCACCATGCCCTGGGCGGAGGCCACGTGGGCCAGCTGAATCTTGCCCGTGATATCGCCGATGGCATACACATCCGGGATGGCGGTGCGCAGTCGGTCGTCCACCTCCACAAATCCCCGGCGGTCGGTGGCGAGGCCGATGCGTTCCAGGCCGCAATCCCCGGTTACCGGCCTGCGTCCCGCGCAGACGATCACCGCCGAGGAGGTCCGCTCATCCGCCGCGCCGTTCCTTTCAAAGCGCACGGTGCGGCCCCGGACGACCTCCGTCACCCTCGCGCCCAATATGAACTCCACGCCCCGCTTCTTCAAAAGCGCCTTCAGCTTTGCGGTGATCTCCGGCGCGCAGCCCGGCAGGATATCCGGCAGCATTTCGATGACGATCACCTTCCTGCCCAGGGCGGAGAACAGCGTGGCGAACTCGATACCGATGACACCGCCGCCGATGATGACCGCGCCGCTGGGCAGCTGGGTGGCGTTCAGCACGTCGTCGCTGGTATAGGCGCTCTCGATGCCCGGCACCGGCGGACGGGCGGGCTCGCTGCCCGTGGCCAGGATCAGCTTGTCGTAACTGACGGCGCGGCCCGCCACGTCCATGGCATTGGGCCCCGTCAGGCGGCCAAAGCCGCGGATGACCTCGACGCCGTGGGCCTTCTCCAGCGCCTCGATGCCGCCCACCAGCCGCTTCACCCGCTCGTCCTTGTAGGCCGCCAGCCGGGCGTAATTCAGCGTCAGCCCGTCCAGGATCAGCCCAAATTCGCTTCCGGCCTTCGCCTCGGCGTAGATCTCCGCGCCGTGGAGCAGCGCCTTGGTGGGGATGCAGCCCCGGTTCAGGCAGGTGCCCCCCAGCTCCCGCGCCTCGATCAACGCCGTCTTCAGCCCCAGCTGGGCGCAGCGGATCGCACATTCATAGCCGCCCGGCCCGCCGCCGAGGACCGCTACGTTGAATTCATGCTTCATGGTGAAACCTCCTTGATTTCCTCACGGGGATGGCGGAAAAACGCGGCGGGAGCGACGCAACGCCGCCCCCGCCCATGTCGTCGATCGGTGTATCCCGAATCAGGCCTCGGAGAACATATCCTTGCCGACGCCGCACAGCGGACACTCAAAGTCCTCGGGCAGATCCTCAAATTTGATGCCGGGGGCAATGCCGTTCTCGGGGCTGCCCAGTTCCTCGTCGTACTCCCAGCCACAGGCGTCGCAAACAAACTTTGCCATCTCTATACCCTCCAATTCTATTATGGATGTAAAGATATTATACACGGTTTTACACAAAATGGGAAGCCCCCATCGAATAAAAGTTTCGACTGGGGCTTATAGATTTGCTTATGCCGGAGCGGTCAGCGGGGCTGAAGCTCACAGATGCAGGTGTCCTGCCACTTCTGCCCGGGATAGGCGCTTTCGATGAAGAGGCCGATCTCCACGAAGGGCTTTTCGCCGTAGCCGGAAATCTCCACCGATTGGATGCCCATGGCATCCCTGAGCGTATAGTGCGATGTGACGCCGTCCACGATCAGCGTGATGTCCTTGGGACGCCCGTTGTTGTTGTAATTCCGCTTTGCCCTGTGGTTCCCGGCGCGAATGTCCAGCATGAACGAGGTGCGTCCAAAGGTCGCCACTGTAAAGGTGATGCCCTCGCCGATGCCGTAGCCCGGGGCCGACTCCGACCAATGGGTGTTGGTGTTGCCGTCGAAGGCCGCGCTCACGGGATAGCTGCCGTACTTGTCCCGGTGTTCGCTGGTGGCGCTGTAGCCGATGACCTGGGGCGTCAGGCTCGCGGCCCTCCCCGCGGCATCGGGGATCTCACCGGCATACAGCCGCGTGAGAAAATCGGCGTCCGCCACGCCCGTCGCTTCCAGCCCGGTCATGACCTGCGCGGCCTGGACGGCGGCAAGGGTCTTGTTCCCGAAATCGCCGTCCGCGCCGCCGCTCAGATAGCCCAGCTGGATCAGTATCCTTTGCAGGCCCGATACCCGGTCACCCTTATCGCCCTTTGATAGGCTGCTCAGATCCACGTTCGCGGGGACGGGCGTGGGCGCGGCCTCGGGGGTGGGCTCCGGGGTGGGCTCGACCGCCTGGGCACGAATCTCATAGCTCAGCTGTGCGCCCTGGACGGTGACCGCCAGCATCAGCGCCGAACCACCCCGGGCCACGTCCACAGGCAGCGTGCAGCCGAACACATAGTGGCCCCGCTGCCCCGGCTCGATGGGAAAGCCGTCCGCCGCGTTGATCACCCAGGCGGTATTCTGCCTTTCGCTGTCCTCTCCATAGGCCAGATCCGCGCTGATGCCGTTGGCATAGTTCTGCTGGAACGCCCAGCCGCCATAGGCCATGCCGTCGCAGTACGCCTTGACGACGCAGCCCTCCAGGTAGTCTGCCGGCGAGGCCGAGGTGTTGTCGATATCCATTTTCAGCAGCGCGTATAGTGCGTCATCCCCGGAAAGGTAGTAATCCCCGCTGCCGCCGGGCTCCGTCGCCCCCTGCCGGTAATAGCCCAGCCTGTCGCCGAAATCAAAGGCCGTGGCCCGGGCCGAAAACAGGCCGTCCGCCGAAACCGTCTCCCCCGGGCGGAGATCGCCCGAAAAGCCCTCGGCGCGGGAGGCAAGGAAAGCGGCGTCGGTTCCCGGCAGCGCGCCGGTGGCGAGCAGCGCAAGCGCGAGCAGCAGGCAGAGGGACAGGCGTTTCATTTGGGAAGCCTCCTTCATGGTTGCGGTCCGGCGAAGTCCTTTGGGGCGCGCGGCGCTCAGTGCAGCGTGGTGTACTTCGAGGATACCCAGCGGGTCTTGCCCTTGTAGCTGATCTTGTACCAGACCACGCCGCGGCTGTCGGTGGACTGTTCGCCCAGATAGGTGGCCGTCTCGCCCACATGCAGCACGCCCACATCGTCATAGGACAGGCCGGGGCCGGTGCGAACGTGGGATTTGCCGCTGGTTCCCTCCACATAGCCCGACGCCCTGGGGGCGCTGGTGGGCGTCGCCGCGCCACCACCCCAGCTGCCGTCCCGCAGGACCGTATAGCGGGAGGAGACCCAGGCCGTGTTTCCCTTGTAGCTGATCTTGTACCAGGCCACGCCCCGGTTGTCCACGGAGGACTCGTTCAGGTAATTGGCCCCGCTGCCCTTCTTCAGCACGCCCAGGGAGGTGTAGCTCAGCCCCGGGCCGGTGCGGACGTGGGAATCCCCGCTCTGGCCGTAGACGTATTTTGCGCTCTGGCTCTGCTGGACAGGGGCCTGGGTCGCCACGGGGGCGAAGGGCGGCAACGTGGCCGCGGGCGTCGCGGTCGCCTGGGTCGCGCGGCGAATGTAATAGACAAAGCTGCTGTCCCGAACCGTCACAGTCATCTTCAAAAGTCCCGTGGCGTTGACCACCGCGTTGGGCAGGGTGCAGCCGAACATGTAATGGCCCTGGGCCGCGGGGGCGATGGCGTGGTTGTCGGCAGCGTTGATCACCCAGTTCTGGTTTTGCACGCCGCTGTCAAAGCCATAGGAAATATCCATGGCCGAGGCGTTGTCCGGGTTCTGCTGGAACGCCCAGCCGCCATAGGTGTTGGTGCCGTCGCTCACCTGCACCTTGCAGTTGGCCAGATAGTCCACCTGGGTGCCTTCGCCGTTGGTAATGTCCATCTTCAGCACGGCGAAGTCGGCGTCGCTGCCGGAGAGATAGTAGTCCTGGGCGCTTCCGACGCTGTGCGCGCCGGCCTGGTAAAAGCCGATCTGGTCCTTGAAGGAAAAGCCCGTGACCGTCGCGGAGCCCTTCTGCCCCATGGACACGGCGACGCCGATCTGCACGTCGTCATAGGATTGGCCCTGTGTGGACGTGAAGAACCAATTTTCCGCCGACGCGCCGGCCACCGTCAGTCCCAGCGCGAGTACAAAAGCCAGCAGAGTGACAAATCTCTTCTTCATAGTTATCGCTCCTCCCTGAAATAGTGCAGTCCCAGGCTCTCCGGGGGCTGGTCCTCCTTCTTTTTGCGCAGGCTGGTCAGAATCAGCACGATGATGGTGACCACATAGGGCAGCATCTTGAAGATCTCCTGGGTGCTGCGGCCCAGGCCGGGGATGTACAGGTACAGGATGTACAGCGCGCCGAACAGCAGCGAGCCCCAGATGGCGTTCAGCGGCCGCCAGCGGGCGAAGATGACCAGCGCCACGGCCAGCCAGCCCCTGTCGCCGAAGCCGTTGTTGGTCCAGGTGCCGCCGGAATACTCCATCACGAAGTAGAGCCCGCCCAGCCCCGCGATGGCCCCGCCGATGACGGTGGCCATGTACTTGTACAGCTGCACGTTGATGCCCGCCGCGTCCGCGGTGGCCGGGCTTTCGCCCACCGCCCGCAGGCACAGGCCCTGGCGGGTGCGGTTGAGATACCAGGACATGACGATGGAAATGGCGATGGCCAGATAGGTCAGGATGCCGTAGCTGAACAGCACATCGCCCAGCACGGGGATATCGCTCAGCAGCGGCAGCTTCAGCCTGAAGGCCCCGGCAGTGGCCGCCACGGAGATCTGGCCCACGCCGCCGGCCAGCTTGGACATGGAGCCGCCGAAGAAGTTGCCCAGGCCCACGCCGAAGGTAGTCAGCGCCAGGCCGGACACGTTCTGGTTGGCCCGCAGGGTGATGGTCAGCACGCTGTAGATCAGCCCGCCCAGCGCCCCGGCGGCCAGCGCCGCCAGCAGAGACAGCATAAAGCCCACGAAGGCGTTGGGCACCGCCACGGCCCGTTCATACATGAACGCCGCGGCCAGGCCCGCGATGCCGCCCAGATACATCATGCCGGGCACGCCCAGATTCAGGTTGCCGGATTTCTCCGTCAGGATCTCACCGTTTGCGCCCAGGAGCATACACACGCCCTGACCGATGGCCTTCTGAATGAAGATGATGATGGTTCCCACGGCTCAGTCCTCCTTCCTGCGGTGGCGGAACTCCACCTTATAGCTGATGAAGAACTCGCAGCCCAGCACAAAGAACAGCAATATACCGGTGATGATCTCGCTGGCGTTTTCGTTCAGACTGAACTGGCTGGCGATCTGGATGGCGCCCTTGGCCATGAAGGTCAGCAGGAAGGAGACGATCATCATGGTGAAGGTGTTCAGCTTGCTCAGCCAGGCCACCACGATGGCGGTGAAGCCCCGCCCGCCGGCCAGCGTGGTGGAGATGGTGTGCCCCGCGCCGCTGACCAGTATGAAGCCCGCCAGCCCGCACAGCGCGCCGGAGATGGACATGGTGCGGATGATGACCTTTTTCACGCTGATGCCCGCGTAGCGCGCGGTGTTCACGCTCTGGCCCACATAGGCGATCTCATAGCCCTGCTTGGAATAGCGCAGGTAGACGTACATAAACGCCGTGATGACCACCACGATCAAAAGGTTCCAGCCGTAGGTCATGCCAAAGAGCGCCGGCAGCCAGCCGCTCTTGGTGGAGGAATTGATGATGCCCACGCTGTTGGAGCCCGCGGGATTTTCCCAATAGACGATACAGAAGGCCACGAACTGGGTGGCGACATAGTTCATCATCAGCGTAAACAGCGTTTCATTGGTGTTCCAGCCGGCCTTGAACAGCGCCGGGATGATGCCCCAGACCATGCCCGCCAGCATTGCCGCGGCGATCATCGCCGCGAAGAGCGCGCCTGCGGGCAACTTATCGCCGAAGTTGATCATCACCGCCGCCGTTGCCGTGGCGCCGATCAGCACCTGGCCCTCGCCGCCCACGTTCCAAAAGCGCATCTTGAACGCCGGGGTGAGCGCCACGGCCACCAGCAGCAGCGCAAGCGTATCGCGGATCGTCACCCAGAGCCTGCGGCTGGAGCCCACGGCCCCGTCGATGATCCCGGCGTAAACCTCCACGGGATTCAGGCCCGTGAGCATCACGATCACCACGCCGCACACCACCAGCGCCAGCGCGATGGCCGCCAGGCGCACCAGTATCGCCCACAGCAGGGAGCAGTCCTCCCGCTTGGAGATGTGAAAAAGCGGCTCATGCACGCCGTGAATCTGCCCTGCCATCAGCGCGCGCCCCCCTTCTCGGTATGGGTCATCAGCAGTCCGATTTGCTCCTTGGTGGCGGTGCGGGCGTCCACGATGCCCGTCACCCTGCCGTCGCACAGCACCATGATCCTGTCGCACAGCTCCAGCAGCACGTCCAGATCCTCGCCCACGCACAGCACGGCCACGCCGCGCATCTTCTGCACGTTCAGCAATGAATAGATGGTATAGGCCGAGTTGATATCCAACCCCCGCACCGGATAGGCCACCATCAACACGGTGGGCGCGGAAGCGATTTCGCGGCCCACCAGCACCTTCTGCACGTTGCCGCCGGACAGCTTGCCCACGGGCGTTGAAACGCCGGGGGTGACGACCTCCAGCGTGCCGATGATATGCTCCGCAAGGGTCCTGGGGGCGCGCCGGTCAGCCCAGAAGGCGCCGCCCTTCCTGTAGCTGCGAATCATCATGTTGTCCACCATGTCCATCGAGCCGACAAGGCCCATGCCCAAGCGGTCCTCCGGCACGAAGGACAGCTTGATGCCCAGCCGACTGATCTCCACGGCAGAGAGCTTGGTAATATCCATCATCTCTTTTCCCGGCGGGAAGTAGTCGATCTCACCGGATTCCTTGGGCTCCAGGCCGGCGATGGACTCCAGCAGCTCCTTCTGGCCGCTGCCCGCCACGCCCGCAATGCCCAATATCTCCCCGCCATAGGCGGTGAAGGATGCGTGGTTCAGGGTGATGACGCCCTCCTTGTTCACGCAGGTGACGTCCTTCATCCTCAATCGCAGCTGCGGGTCCACGGGATCGGGTCTGTCGATATCCAGCGTCACTTTGCTACCCACCATCATTTCGGTGAGGCTCTCTACAGTGGCGTCCTTGGTCTCGACAGTGCCAATGTACCTGCCCTTGTGCAGCACGGCCACCCGGTCCGACAGGGCCAGCACCTCGTTGAGCTTATGGGTGATGATGATGATGGCGTTGCCCGCGTCGCGCATGTTGCGCAGCACGGCGAACAGCGCGTCCGTCTCCTGGGGCGTCAGCACGGCGGTGGGCTCGTCCAGAATCAGTATGTTCGCGCCGCGGTAAAGCATCTTCATGATCTCCACCGTCTGCTTTTCCGACACGGACATTTCGTAGATCTTCTTGAAGGGGTCGATCTCAAAGCCGTACTTGTGGGCCAGCTTGCTGATGCGCGTGGCCACGGCGGTGATATCCAGCTTTGTGGGGCCGGACAGCCCCAGCACGATGTTTTCCGCCGCGGTCAGCACGTCCACCAGCTTGAAGTGCTGGTGGATCATGCCGATGCCCAGCGGGAAGGCGTCCTTCGGGGAACGGATGGTCACCTCCTCGCCATGTACGAAGATCTGGCCCTCGTCCGGATAATAGATGCCGGAAATCATGTTCATCAGCGTCGTCTTGCCGCTGCCATTCTCGCCCAGTATCGCCAGGATCTCCCCGCTGCGCACGGACAGGTTGATCCTGTCGTTGGCGATCACCTTGCCGAACCGCTTGGATATGTTGCGAAGTTCGATGGCGTTCGCGTCCTTCACCCGGTTTTCCCTCCTTGCCCGGCCTGACCGGAAGGTTTCGATTGTCATGAATTTGGCTGCTTTGCCCGATGCTATGGCCGCCGCGAACCGGCGGGCGTTTTCCAAAATGTCTCTCCATTTATATTATAACATGCGCCGCAAAGCAACTGCGACAGCGCAGTGATAATTTACGGTTATATTTCTTAAAGCCATTTGCCGGAAATGCGCCGTTTTGGGTTGCCACAGCTATAAATTTGTGTTAATATGATTCGCGGGAGAAAGCAATGCGAAGGAGGAAAAGAAAATGGGTACCGGGAAGAAGATCGGGGCCGCCATGGGTGGCTGGCTCGTCTACGCTCTGGTTGGCATACTGGTTGTGGCGCTGTTATCCGGGGGCTCGGATTTCCTGCACAGGCACAGCGAATTCCTGCGCAGCGGCAAGACGGAGGACCTGAACGCTTACATCGCCCAGGGCAAGGCTTATCCCATGGATGAATTTGTCAGCGCAAATATCAAATTCGTGGCCGGGGAATACGCCAACAGCACGTCGTCCTATTCCACCATGGGCGCGAAGTTCCAGTCCGGCCAGGACCACTACTACGTCGTGGTCCTGGAGGACATGACCATCATGACCGTCATCGTGTCCAACCAGGCGGATATCGACGCCATGGACAGGCTGGCCGAGGCCACGCAGAACTACAACGGCCCGGTAGGCATCTTTGATTCCCCCACCTTCCCCAGCTACACCGTGTCCGGCAGGCTGGAGACCCTGACCGACAGTAAAATCATCGGCTATTACAACAACACCGTGAGCGGGGCGGACAAAAGCACCTTCAACGTCAGCATGATCGCGCTGAACGCCACGGCCACCCGGAGCGAAAACATACTGCTCTACATCGTGCTGCCCATCGCCGCCGTCATCATACTGCTTGTCGTCAGAAATTCGAGGAAGAAAAAGCTGAACCAGGCCCAGGCCGACGCGGCGCAGCACATGTGACGCGCAACAACATTTTGAAAAGAGGGGATTTCCATGTTTGATGTCACCGCATTGGGCGAGCTGCTCATCGATTTCGCGCCCAAATCCGTCAACGAGGCGGGCTATCCCACGCTGTCGGCCAACCCCGGCGGCGCGCCCGGCAACTTCTTGGCCGCGCTGAATCGCTTCGGCTTAAAGACCGCAATGATCGGCAAGGTGGGCGACGACATGTTCGGACGCCTGCTCATCAACACGCTGAACGACGCCGGCATCGAGACCCGGGGCGTCGTCGTGGACCCGCGGCAGTTCACCACGCTGGCCTTCGTATCCCTGGACGAAAGCGGCAACCGGGACTTCAGCTTCGCCCGCAAGCCCGGCGCGGACACCTGCCTGGCGCCGGAGGAGATCGACGAGGCGCTGATCACCGACAGCCGCGTGTTCCACTTCGGCACGCTGTCGCTGACCGACGAGCCCGCCGCCGCCGCCACCCGCCGCGCCATCGAGCTGGCCAGGGTCCACGGCGTCACCGTAAGCCTGGACCCCAACCTGCGCAAGCCCCTCTGGCACAGCGAGGACGCCGCGAAGCAGGCCATCGAGTGGAGCCTGCGGCAGGCGGATATTGTGAAGATCAGCGACGAGGAAATCGCGTTTTTGTGGGGCATGACCCCCGAGCAGGGTGCGCAGAGACTGCTGAACGAGTACGGCGTTTCCCTCGTCTACGCCACCCTGGGGCCGAAGGGCTGCCACGTGGCCAACAAAAACGGCGCAGCCACCGTCGCCTCCCCCGGCGGCATCCATGTGGTGGATACCACCGGCGCGGGCGATATCTTCGGCGGCAGCGCCATGAGCCGCTTTCTGAAGCTGGGCAAGGCCCCCGATGCGCTGAGCGTTGAGGAAATGACCGACATCACCCGCTTCGCCTGCACCGCCGCCTCCCTGTCCACCCAGAAGCACGGCGGCATTTCCAGCGTGCCTACCCTTGAAGAGGTGGAGGCGAAGCTGGCGGAATAGCGCCGGAATCGCCCGCGCGCTGATTGAGGCCGTTTCCCCATGGGGAGGGCAGGGACCTGTGCGGCTATTGTGAGAGAGGCGGAAGGCGACCTCATCCGCCCCTTCGGGGCTCCTTCCCCAGAGGGGAAGGCGATATCACCCCGCCGGCCAGGCCAACTTCAACTCCACACTCCACTCTCCACTCTCAGAAATCTTCACTCTCAAAAGCGCAGGGACAGCGAATGCAATTTCGCCGTCCCTGCGCTTATTTGCCGTATATACGGGTCGGGGTAACCTATGTTCAGGCGTTTCTGCCCAATTCAAAGGCCTTTTTGTTCATTTCCAGGAATTTGGGCGGCACGGTTTCCTCGATAGCCCTGATCCATTCCGCCTCGGAGATATCCATGCGCCTGGACAGCACGCCGATCAACACCACGTTCACGGCCTTGGGGCTGCCGGCCTGTTCGGCCAGAGCCAGGGCGTCCACGGCCTGCACATCCGCCATGGCGGACAGCTTTTCCACGATGTTTTCCGGGTAGGGCATCGCGCCGGTGATCACGGGCATGGGCCAGGTCTTCTGGGTATTGGTGATGAGGTGACCGCCCTTTTTGAGATAGCTGATCCAGCGGGCGGATTCCAGAATCTCAAAGGACAGGATATAATCCGCCTCGCCCTCGTCCACGATGGGAGAATACACCCTGTCGCCATAGCGCACATAGGTGACCACGCTGCCCCCGCGCTGGCTCATGCCATGCACCTCGGAGAGCTTGACGTCATAGCCCGCGCTCAGCAGCACGTTGCCCAGCAGCTTCGAGGCCAGCAGGGTGCCCTGTCCGCCGACGCCGACGATCATGATGGAAGTGGTCTTCATGTCACTTCGCCTCCTTTTTCTCGCCGGGATGCTCGAAAGCCCCGAATTTGCACATCTGTTCGCACAGCCCGCAGCCTACGCAGATGGTGGCGTCGATAGACGCCTTCTTATCGGTGAAGCGGATGGCGGGACAGCCGATCTTCATGCAGCTCTTGCAGCCCTTGCACTTATCCGCGCTGATGGACAGCGCGGGCTTGGCCTTGACGTACTTGAGCAGCGCGCAGGGCCTGCGCACGATAATCACGCTGGGCGCGTCGGCGGCCAGCTCCTCTTTGATGGCCTGTTCGGTGGCGGCCATGTCCTGGGGGTCCACCACGCGCACCCGCTGGATGCCCGCCGCGCGACAGATATCCTCGATTTTGATGGCGTAGGTGGGCTCGTTTTGCAGCGTCAGCCCCGTGGTGGGGTTCTGCTGGTGGCCGGTCATGCCGGTGATGGAGTTGTCCAGCACCAGCACCGTGGCGATGGATTTGTTGTAGGCCAGGTTCACGATACCGGTGATGCCGGAATGCATGAACGTGCTGTCGCCGATGACGGCCACGCTCCTGCCCGCGGCTTCGCCGCCCAGCATCTTCGTAAAGCCGTGGGCCATGCCGATGGACGCGCCCATGCACAGCACGGAATCCACCGCGTTCAAAGGCGCGCCGCTGCCCAGGGTGTAGCAGCCGATATCCCCCAGCACCGTCAGCTTCAGCCTGGACAGCACCGTGAACAGCCCGCGATGGGGACAGCCGGGGCACATCACCGGCGGGCGGCCGGGCACGGTTTCTCCGTAGCGCTCAAAGTCCGGCAGGGCCGCGCCCATGGCCTTTTTGATCCTGTTCTGGGAAAGCTCTCCCAGGAAGCCGAACAGGTCCTTGCCGCCATCCACGCGGATACCGTTGGCGCGCATGTGGTTCTCGATCACGCCGTCCAGCTCCTCCACCACGATCAGCCGGTCCACCTTCGCGGCGAAATCCCGCAGCTTCTGAACGGGCAGGGGGTTGATCATGCCCAGCTTCAGCACGCTGGCCTCGGGGAAGGCCTCCTTCACATAGAGATAGCAGGTGCCGGAGGTGACAAAGCCCAGGGCGGTATCCCCCATCTCCACCCGGTTCAGCGGCGTGGTCTCCGCCAGCTTTTGCAGCTCGACCATGCGCTTTTCCACCTCGATGTGGCGCTTGACGGCGTTGGCCGGGGCCGCGACGTACTTCTGGGGGTTGCGCTCATAGCCCTTCAGCGCCTTCTCGTCCCTGTCGTGCAGCTCCACCAGGCTCTGGGAGTGGGCCACGCGGGTGCAGGTGCGCAGGATGACGGGGGTATCGTAGGCCTCGGAGATCTCATAGGCCTCGCGCACAAAGGCAGCGCACTCGCCGGAATCGGAGGGCTCCAGCATGGCCAGCTTCGCGCCGATGGCGTAGTGGCGGGAATCCTGCTCGTTCTGGCTGCTATGCATGCCCGGGTCGTCGGCCACGCACACCACCAGGCCCCCGTTTACGCCGGTATAGGAGGCGGTGAACAGCGGGTCCGCGGCCACGTTGAAGCCCACGTGCTTCATGGCGCAGAAGCTGCGCGCCCCGGCGAGGCTGGCGCCCACGGCGGATTCGGCGGCCACCTTTTCGTTGGGGGCCCATTCCGCGTAGATCTCATCGTACAGGGCAGCCTGCTCCGTGATTTCGGTGGACGGCGTGCCCGGATAGGACGACACGAAGCGACAGCCCGCCTCGTACAGTCCCCGCGCCACGGCCTGGTTGCCCAGCATCAGTTTTTTCATGGCAAATCTTCCTCTCTGTCTGCGTGATAGAACAACTTATCGTGCGGCAAGCGCCTCGGTCACCAGCCTGGGATAGTTGCTGGTGATGTAATCCACGCCCATGCCCAGCCAGTTTTTGATGGCCGCAGCGTCATCCACGGTCCAGACGCCCACCAGCAGGCCGCTTTGCTGCCAGGTCTGCAGGTTCGTCAGGGTCAGCTTGGTATCCCTCTGGAAGACATGGGTCAGCCCCAGGCTGGACACCAGCTTCGCCAGGTTGGAGGGCGTGTTCGTGAAGCACAGGCCCAACCGCGTGGAGGGCTCCAGCTTGCGCACCTGGGACAGCAGCGACGTGTTGAAGGAGATGTACATCGTGCGGCTCTGCATATTGTAGCGGCGCACCGATTCCACGCAAGCCTTTGCCGTTGCCGTATCCTTCAGCTCCAGGTTCAGCTCCAGCCCGCCGGCGGAGATGACCTCCAGCGCCTCGTCCAGCGTACAGATATCCGGGCGCAGCTGACGCAGCTTGGCCAGAGTCAGCTTCTTGATGGTGTACTTCTTCTTGCCGATGGTGAAGGTGGCGTCGTGGTGGATCACCTGCACGCCGTCCTTGGTGGTGCGGGCGTCCAGCTCGATGGCCGTGGCCCCGGTTGAGGGCGCGTTGCGGAAGGCCTCCAGGGTGTTCTCCGGCCAATAGCCCGCACCGCCGCGGTGGGCGACGTTCACCACGCTGCGCTTGGGAACGTCTCCGGGGGCGAGGACCGTCACCTGGCAGCTGGCCGCCAGGGCATTGAAGGTGGTGGCCGTGATGGTGGTGCTGCCGATGCCGGCGGCCGTGACCGTGCCGTCCGGGGCCACGGACACCACGGCGGGGTCGTAGCCGGAAAACACGATGGAGGAACCGCTGCCCTTGGAGAGCGTCACGGAAAGGCGCGTCTGCTCTGCCACGCCGCTGGCCGCGTCAAAGGCCAGCGTATTTTTGGCGATGGCCAGCTTCACGGAGGTGGGGGCCTTCACCGCCTTCACCGTGCAGGTGGCCTTGACGCCGTTGGGCGCGGTCACGGTGATCTTCGCGGTGCCCCGCTTCTTCGCCGTCAGCACGCCGTCGTCGGATATGGCGATGTACTTGGCCTTGGAGGAGGTATACTTCAGCCCGGGGCTGGTGGGCTGGCCGTCGCTTCTTACAGGCGTCGCCCCCAGGGCCAGCTCCTCCCCCACGCCCATAGTGATGCTTGTGGGCAGGGAAATGCTGTCCGGTCCCGGCTGCACGGTGACGGTGCATGTGGCAGTCTTGCCATTGAAGCTGGCGGCGGCGATCATCGCCTGCCCGTAGGCCAGCGCGGTCAGCTCCCCGGTTTCGGCGTTCACCGTGGCCACCGCCGGATTGCTGGAGGTAAAGCGCGGAGCGGCCAGCGTGCCCTGCGTCGCCGCGAGGGCCAGCGTCCGCGTCTCCTTTTCGCACAGGATGGGCGCGGGGTCCTCAAAGCCGATGGTGTCCGGCCCCGGCAGCACCGCCACGGCGCAGGTGGCACTCTTGTCGTTGAAGGTGCTGGCGGTGATCGATGTCATGCCGTGACCCCTGGGAATGATCAGGCCCGTGGCGGTCACCTCCGCCACAGCCGGGTTGGTGCTGGCGTAACTCACAATCGCCGCCGTGTTCTTGGGCAGTGTGGCCGTCAGCTGATAGGGGGTATTCACGCCCGTCAGCGCGTCGTAGCCCAGGGTCAGCGATTTCACATCCAGCTTCACGGATTTCGGGGCCTTGAGGACGCTGACGGCGCAGCTCAGCACCGTGCCGTCGGAGGCCTTTGCCGTGATGGTGGCGGAGCCCTTTTTCTTGGCGGTGATCACGCCGAATTCGCTGACCACGGCGATCTTTTTGTTGGAAGTGGCATATTCAAACCACAGCGATTCCTGCCCCGCGGGGATGACGGGCTGCAGCGCAAAGGTCTCGCCCACGCCCAGAGTCAGCGCAGTGGCATTCAGCGCCAGCGCCTGGGGCGCGGTGGCCGCGGCGTCTGCCACGGCGGGCTGGGCGGCGTCCATCGCCACGGGCGCGGCAACGGCCTGCGCGGGGGCCTCCACAGCAAAGGCGGCTTCCGGCGCGGGCAGGGCCTGCTCAGCGGGCGCCTCCGGCACAAAGGGCTCGGGCTGCGCTTCAACGGGTGCGGGCTGCACCTCGACGGGCATATTCTGCGTAGGTTGCGCTTCAACAGGCGCTTCCTGTGCGGCGGGCTGCGCTTCCACGGGCGCTTCCTGCGCGGCGGGCTGCAC
>JAFUCP010000154.1 GCA_017459565.1 Clostridia bacterium
CTGCTCCGGCTGGGCGACAGCGGCGTCAACGGCCACGGGCAAATCGTCCGTCGCCATGGCCGGGACGACCATCGTCCACAGCATGGACACTGTCAACAGAACCGCCAAAAACTTCTTGACTGTCCTCTTCATTGCGGTACCCTCCAGTTACATTGATGTTCCCATTGACGGCAAAAGGGTATAGCTACCCCACTTTCACATGGTCTATAATAGACCATCCCCCGCCGCATGTCAACCATTTATTAACAATTTCGACATTAATTTTTTTGTGAATACCGTGAATTAATATATACTTTTTTTGACAAAATCTGGACTATCAGCCTGCGACATGCTATAATGTAATAGATGTGGTAAATTTGCGGCGAGACAACGCTCTTTTAAATCAAACGAAACGAGGTCATGGCCCATGAAGCGATTCCTCCCCGCCCGCCTGCTGTGCCTGATCATGGCGCTGGCCCTGCTGCCCTTCGCCCTGGCCGAGGGCACCGCCGTGCCGACCCCGGGGCCGACCCCGGTTCCCATCGGCGAATACGGGCTGCAATACGGGCTTTATGAGACGGACGGCGAACACAACCTGTTCAATATGAAGAGCATATTGAACGACCACCACTATTATCCCTCCGGCACCCCGGACGACGCCATCAAGAGCGATTATTTTGAGCGCTACACGCTTCAGGCCCTGAAAAGGTGCTGCGACGCCAACAACCTGGAATACAGCGAATACGGCGTGACCACCGAAACCTATTTCGCCATCGTGCAGGGCCGCATACTGGACGCCTCCGCCACCCTTCCCCCGGAGCAGACCCCCGTGGAACAGGCCTATCCGCCGCTTTATCCCAACGTGACCGACGGGCCGGAGGCCCACGTTTCCCAGCTGCAATTGCAGCTGCAAAAGCTGGGCTACAACAAAAGCGAAAGCGGAGAGCCCCTGGAGATCCGGCCCGGGGTGTTCGATTTGAACACGCTGGCCATGATACGGCTGTTTTGCGAATTCAACGGCATCCGCGTGCCGGAGCAGGACCCCGGCATCGTCGATTCCAGCACCCAGGAAGCCATCATGAAATCCGAGGTGCGCTATGTGGAGCCCGAGGAAGTCGCCGAAATTGAGGAAGGCGAAAGCGGCCTGCGCGGCTACTTCTTAAAGGAAGTTTCCCTGCTGGGCATAAAGACGGTCTGCTGGGTGGTCTGGCTGATCGCACTGGCGCTGGTGGTGGCGCTGGTGGTGGTGATCCTGTATTTCTTCGTGCCCGGGGCAAAGAAGAAGGAGGCCGCCGGAAAGGGCAGCATACAGTTCGTGATTGAATACAAGGGCAAAAAGAAGGATTACCACTGCGATATCGACCACACGCTGAAAATCGGCCGCGGGGTGGGCGATTTCCCCATCGATGTGAGCGACCTTTCCATTTCCCGCAAGCACTGCGAAATCTATTATTCCGGCAAGACGCTGATGATCCGCGACTATTCCAGCACGGGCACCTTCGTCAACGGCAAAAATTGCAGCAAGGGCGAATACGCGCTGCATACCAACGACACCATCAAAATCGGCGACCACGTGCTGACCATCGTTTTCTGACCTGTCACACACCAAGCAAAACCGATCGATTCTGCCGGGAGGCGTTTCAATGGATAAAAAACGGCGCCGGCTCATGCTGGCCATCATCATCGTCCCTTCGATATTTCTGCTGTTTTTGATCGGCGTGCTGGCCGGAAGCCCGATTGTCCCGCTGGTGCTGGTGCTGCTGATCACCGTCGCCCTGGGCGTTTTGAGCCGCGCCAAGCCGGAGCTGTTTGAAAAATGGTTCCCCAGGAAGCAGGAAAAGCTGCCCTCCGTGCGATCTGTGCAGAGCGAGCCGCTGCGCCACGAGGATTTGCAAAAGACCTATCTGGAGCTGGCCAGCGTCAACGCCTCCGGCGGCAAAAACATCATCATGGACAGCACCCCCTTCACCATCGGGCGGGACATTACCTGCAGCTATGCCATGAACAACCCCGAGGTCAGCGGCCACCATCTGCGCCTGGAGTTCCGCGAGGAGGACCACATCTGCTTCGTCACAGACCTCAATTCCACCAACCACACCTATCTGAACACCGAAAAGCTACAGCCCAACATGCCCCGGTCGCTGCACCAGGGCGATGTGCTGCAAATTGCGAACGAAGCCTTTCAGGTGGAGTACGCCCACTTTTAACGATCAATGCCAGTGCGATTCGCCCTGGCAATTTGTTGTATCACTCACATCAGCAAGGAGAGGATTACTATGTATACCGCATGGCTGTTCTTCGAGGACCAGTTCCGGGACGTGTTCTTCCCCGAACAAAACAGCTGGACGAGCCAGATTGTGCTGACCCAGCTGGAAACCGGCTGGCGATATGACGTTACCTTCCCCGTGCGTATGCTGGACGGCCACCTTTATATGACCATTCCCACCAATTTCAACTGGGAGGACACCCACGCCCAGCAGGAGCGCGAAATTCCCCTGGATACCTATTTCAAGGTGGGCCGCGAGGACGACAGGCCCGTGCGCATCATCTTCAAAAAAATGGACCGCAGGCAGCTGGCCTTCGTGAAATACAGGATTCCCACCCGAAACCTGACCATCGGCCGCGATCCCCAGTGCGATATCTGCGACCCCGAAAGCATCATGAGCGCCATGCACGGCTATATCACCTTCCGGGACGGCGGCACCCAGTACGCAGACCAGTCCTCCAACGGCACCTATCTGAACGGGCGCATGGTCCACCAGACCGCCGTACAGCTGCGCTTCGGCGACGTGCTGTGCTTCCCCACCGGCGTGAAGCTGGTAATGCTGGGCCACAACATCGCCCTGAACCACGTGGACAGCCTGACCCATGTGCGCCTGCAAAAGCTGGACCCCGCCCCCGCCCCCAAGGGCGACGACAACGCTTCGCTGCCCAGCGTGTACACCGAATACCACCGCGCCCCCAGGATGCTCATCAAGATGGAGCAGGAGGAGGTGGAAATCGAGCCGCCCCTGTCCAAGCAAAACCAGCCCTATCAGCCCCTGTGGCAGCAGATCGGCCCGTCGGCCACCATGGTGCTGCCCATGATGACCAGCGTGCTGGTGATGGGCGGGCGCAGCCTGGCCGGTTTGGTGATGATCGGCACATCATCCGCCCTGGCCGTGATGTGGGGCATGATCAACCGCAATTACCGCAAAAAGCAGGAGGCCGCCAACGAGGAACACCGCATCGCCCTGTATCAGCAGTACATCGACGAGATGGAAAAGGACCTGCGCCACAAAAATGAGCGGGAATACAAGCGCCTCATCGAAACCTTCCCCAACGTGGGCCAGTGCGCCACGCTGCCCACGGAGCTGGCCAGCCACCAGCTTTGGAACCGTATGCCCACCCACGGCGATTTCCTGGAGCTGCGCCTGGGCACCGGCGAGGTCAGCCTGCCCAGCGAAATCAAGTTCCAGCCCCAGAAGCTGAGCATCATCGACGATCCCCTGCGCGACGAGCCGGAGCGCTTGAAGCAGGTCTATTCCGTGATCACCGACGCCCCCTATACCATCAAGCTGCGGGGCGAAAACGTGGTGGGCATACTGGGCGAAACCGAGGCCGTGCTGTTCGCCCAGGGGATGCTGATGCAGATCGCCGCGCTGCACAGCTATCACGACGTGCGCGTGGCCGTGCTGACCGAGGAATCCACCGCCTCCCAGTGGGAATGGGCCCGCTGGATCCCCCATGTGTTCACCAGTGAGGACCGCGATATGCGCATGGTGGCCTCCAAGCCTTCCTCCATCCACGATATCATGGTCCATATCGACGAGGTGCTGACCATGCGCCGCGGCCCTGAAACGGAAGAGGAAATCGCCGTGGAGGACGAGGAGCTGGACGTGCGCTCGCTGCCCCTGCCCCACTACGTCATATTCTGCACCAACTACCGGCTGCTTGAAAACGAACCCGTCATGCGCAAGCTGCTGACCAAGCAGCTGGGCACCACTCTGGTCATGATCGCGCCCAGCATGGAAATGCTGCCCAAGGAGAGCCACCTGATCATCAACCTGAGCGCCAAGCCCGGCTTTTTGCACACCAGCGAGGGCGATACCCGCAAGGTGGACTTCGAATATCCCAACCGAAACCTGCTGCGCTCCTTCGCCCAGCAGATCGCCCCCATCCGCGTCCACGACGCCGTGGAAAGCGCCGCCATCCCCACGCTGGTATCCTTCCTGGATATCTACGGCGTGCGCCGGGTGGAGGAGCTGGACGTGTGGCGCATGTGGTCTGAAAACCGCACGTGGGAGGGCCTGCGCTCCATCATCGGCTACACCGCCGGCTCCCGCCCCTTCGTGCTGGATATCTCCGAAAAATACCACGGCCCCCACGGCCTGATCGCCGGCACCACCGGCTCGGGCAAATCGGTCATGCTGCAAACCTATATCCTGTCCCTGGCCCTGAATTACAGCCCGGAACAGATTCAGTTCATACTGATCGACTACAAGGGCGGCGGCATGGCGGACGCCTTCCGCAACCTGCCCCATGTGGTGGGCATCATCGACAACCTCCAGGGCGAACAGGTCATCAGCCGCGCGCTGGCTTCGCTCAACGGCGAAATCCACCGCCGCGAGGCGCTGTTCAAGGCCATGAAGGTTTCCGATATCACCGAGTATTCCAAGCAGTACGGCAACGACCCCAACGAGGTCAAGCTGCCCCACCTGATCATCATTACCGACGAGTTCGCCGAATTGAAGAGCGACCAGCCCGAATTCATGAAGGAACTGGTCAGCGCCTCCCGCGTGGGCCGCTCCCTGGGCGTCCACCTGATCCTGGCCACCCAGAAGCCCTCCGCCTCCGTCAGCGACGAAATCTGGGCCAACTCCCGCTTCCACCTGTGCCTGCGCGTGCAGACCGTGGCCGATTCCCGGGACATGCTCAAGCGCCCCGACGCCGCCTACATCAAGGGCACCGGCCGCTGCTTCATCCAGATCGGCAACGACGAGAGCTTCGACCAGGTCCAGACCAGCTATTCCGGCCTGACATATGACCCCAACGTGCCGCGCCCCGAGGAAATGCCCCATCTGCTGGGCGACGTGGGCCAGCCCATCAACGTGCCCAAGCGCAGGTCCAAGAAGGAGGGCCCCGAGGCCAAGAAGGTCACCCAGATGGAGGCCGTGCTGGCGCGCATTACCGATATTGCCAGGCAGCACAACCTGGACCACTCCCGCCAGATGTGGCTGCCCGAAATGCCCGGCAAGGTCTATTTCAACAACCTGGCCGTGTTCACCGACAACCACGTGCGCGACGGCCAGTATGCCAACGTGCCTGCGGGCGTGCAGTTCCTGCTGGGCCTGGCCGACGACACCGCCCACCAGCGCTATATCCCGTATGTGGTCAACCTCACCGAAATCCGCAACCTGATGATCGTCGGCCTGGCCGGAACGGGCAAGACCACCGCCGTGCAGAGCATCGTCTATTCCCTGGCCAACCAGTATGACCCCGCCCATTTGCAGATGTACATACTGAGCCTGTCCAGCCAGACCCTGCGGCCCCTGAACGCGTTCCCCCATGTGGGCGACGTGGTGTTTGAAAGCGATATCATCGAAATCCGCCGCCTGATCACCATGCTGATGAAGGAGGAGGAGCGCCGCAGCGAGCTGTTCGCCGCCGCCGCCACCGACAGCTTCATCGAATACAACCGCTCCTGCGCCGCCCAGGGCAAGCCCCCGGTGCCCGCCATCGTGGTCTTTATCGACCGCTATGAGCAGCTGAAGGCCATGTTCGAAAACGACGACACCACCACCGCGCGCATCTTCAACCTGATCCGCGAGGGCAGCGGCCGCGGCATCCACTTCGTGGTCACGGCCCTGGCCAAGACGGAGGTGCCCTACAAGCTGCACGATTTCTTCACCGGCATCGCCCTGCAGCTGAGCGACCGCTCCGCCTATTCCGATGTGCTGCCCCTGCGCGTGCCCTACGAGATGCCGCCCATCGCCCGGATGCAGGGCCGCGGCCTGGCCGCCCTGGGCAAGACGCTCTATGAAATCCAGATCGGCCTGGCAGGCCTGGCCCACAAGCCCTC
Organism: Clostridia bacterium; assembly: GCA_017459565.1. GTDB lineage: Bacteria > Bacillota > Clostridia > Christensenellales > Aristaeellaceae > UBA2862. Next base: position 6,041 of record JAFUCP010000154.1, read on the forward strand.
CCAGCGCGACGGCTTCGCCGGCTTTGGCGATATCGAGCGCTATGTGATCGAAATGCCCATGACCGATACCGACGATTTGGAGGACAGCGTCCGCGCCACCCAGGTGACGCAGTTCGCGGAGGAGCTGGCCCGCCGCTGGAGCGGCCCGCTGCCCGTGTCCATCCCCAGGATCCCCCCGCAGCCCACATGGGAGCTGTTCACAAAGGAGCCCATGTACGCCCAGCTGCAAAAGACCCCCTTCGATATCCCCATGGGCTACGACCTGAACGAGGGCACGCCCACGCCGCTGAACCTGGAGCAGAACTTCAGCCTGTTCGTCACCGGCCCGAAGCGCTCCGGCAAGACCAACCTGCTCAAGTTCCTCGCCCGCACCATGCAGGCCCGCGGCGCGGAGGTGCATGTCATCGGCGACAGCGAATGGACCGCCTTCGCAAAGGAAACCGGCATCCATCTGCACACCACCAAGGAGGAAATCATCGCCTTCTGCGAGGAATTCAACCTCAAGGAAATGCGCGACCACCGCGCGCCGCTGAAGCGCAAGGCGCTGGAGGAGGGCAAGGCCGCGCTGCACAAGCTGGCGCTGTCGCTGACGCCCTATACCATCATCTTCGACAACATTCAGCGCATCAACACCGAATTTGTCGATATGGAGCAGGCCAAGAACCAGACCTTCCTCAAGACGCTGTTCGGCAATCTGTTCCTCAAGGGCAACGCCTACAATTTCCAGCTGATCGCCTCCGCGCCCTTCTCCGCCCAGTCCTACTTCATGCAGGACCCGCTGCGCAACCTGATTTCCCATGGACGCGGCATCTCCATGGGCGGCAAGGTCAGCGATTGCAACGCTCTGGGCATCGGCGGCCTCATGCCGCACAGCATCGCCACCAAGGCGCTGCCCCTCGGCCAGGGCTATCTGATCACCGACGGCAAGCTGAAGCAAATTGTCGTCCCGCTGGCAGAAGCCGACGACGAATGACGCAAGGGTGATGACACATGCTGCCTGTATTGATTTATGAGCCGGACGACGCCATTCGGTCGGCGCTGCTGGAGGGGCTGGGCGCCCTGAAGGGACAAGGCCTGCCCGATACGCGCGTAGAGGTTTCCACGGGCGCGGCGGACACCGTCGAGCGCGCCATCAACGCGCAAAACGGCATCTGCCTGGCCATCTTCGGCATCCCGGAGGGAAGGGCGCGGGATTGCTCCGACATGGGCAATCTCGTCATGCGGCACAACCGTTACAGCTATACCCTGTTCTGCCTGCACGACCCCCGGGACCTGGGGGAGCTGCTGGAAAACTGTATGCGCCCCGCCGGAATCCTCACGGCTCCGCTTTCGGACAGGAGCCTGAAGAGCAACCTGACACGCATCCTGGAGGATTACAGGGGCCTGACCGGCGACGCGCCCGCGGACGACTGCATGATCGTCGAAACCGGCGGCGCAGCCTACCGCATCGCCTACGACCAGATCCTGTACCTGGAGGCCGTGGACAAGCTGCTCACCATCCACACACGGCAGCAGAGCATTTCCGTGCGCCGCTCCCTCTCCGCCATCGAAAAGACGCTGCCGGAGGGCTTCGTGCGCTGCCACCGCGCCTTCGTGGTCAATTCCCAGTACATCGACCAGGTCAATTACAGCGCCATGACGCTTTCACTGCAAACCGGCGATACACTGCCCCTGTCCAGGAGCCAGCGCACCGAACTGAAGGGCCTGATGGACCGGCAGAAGGGGGGCATCGCATGAACGCGGAAATCATCAGCTATCGCTGTCAGCGCGCCCAGTGGGAAACCGCGCGGCTGCTGATGGGACTGTCGCTGCCCCTGGGCCTGAGTGAAATGGGGCTGGACGATGAAGCCTGCCGGGCCGCCTATGATTCCATGTGCGAGGACGGGCTTTTGTGCCCCAGCGGCGACGAGGTGATCGTGGACCGGCTGTTCGCGCTGCTGCTGACCCAGGCCAGCCGCGCGGACCTGGCCATCGCCATCCGCTGCGAAGGCCGCCAGATCATGCTGCACCGCGCGCCGGAGCTGGTATTGCTCAGCGAATGGACGCCCGCCAGCTGCGAATGGACGCCCCTGCCCACGGCCACGGCGGCGCGGGAGCCGCTTTTCAACCTGCTCAGGCACATAAAGGCCCCCGTCGACCTGGAGCTGCTGCTGCCGCAGGGCCCCGCCAGGGCCGAAACCGCGCAGAGCCCCGACGCCGCCCGCGAGGCCCTGGAGCAGCTCTACAACGCATTCTGCGTTGAAATATTGAACCGATCCTAACGCTTCGTCACAGGAGGCATCGATATGGAAACCATCACCGTCGAAATCTTCGTCCCGGCCATCAATTCCACCTTCGACTTCCGCCTGCCCGCCACGGGCCGCGTCTATGATGTCACGCAGGAAATCGTGCGCATCCTGGAGACCACCCAGCAAAACCTGGATATCGACGACGATTTCCCCATGCTCTGCGATATCGAAAGCGGCGCCATACTCGACCCCGCCAAGCGCATTGCCCAGACAAAGCTGCACGACAGCTCAAAGCTGATTTTGATTTAGGGAAACACCGCACAATACGGGGAACATCCGGCGGTGTCTCCTTAGCCATCGGAAAAACCGCTCGCTCGACCACAGAACACGGGGAAGAATATGGAACAGACAAAAACCATCAAGGTATCCGATCCCATGATGAACGGCATGGCCGCCCAGGTGGTCACCATCTTCGACGGGGACCAGCTGCCCCTGCACATCAATCTGGATACCCTGCGCGCCGGCTCGGTCACCTTTGGCCGCCAGGAGGACAACAGCATCCAGCTCATTTCCAGCGTCGTCAGCCGCAGGCACGGCAGCTTTGAAAAGATCAACGGCCAGTGGTGGATCGTGGACGCCGGCAGCACCAACGGCCTGATCTGCAACGACGCCCTCGTCCACCAGCGTATGCTGATCGACGGCGATATCATCCGCATCGACAGCAGCCTGCGCGTCAGCCCAAAGGGCGTGCTGATCGTCGTTTCCTCCAACCAGGACAGCTATCAATGGCGCAGCGTGCCCGCATACGATGAGATCTCCATCGGCCGAAGCCCGGATTGCTCCATCACGCTGTCCCACATCAGCGTCTCCCGGACCCACGCCTTCATCCGCAGGGATCAGGAGGGCTGGCTGATCATCGACGCCAACAGCACCAACGGCGTGCTGGTGAACGGCGCGCGCGTCAAGGGCTCGGCGCGGCTGTTCGAAAAGGACGTCATCACCATCGCCAACGCCAGGATGATCTTTACCTCGCGCATGATCTATTACTACGATGCGTGCGGAAACGGTATCTCCATCGAGGCGCAGGACGTGGTGGTGCGCCGCGGACGGGGCCGCAAGGCCTTTATCACCACCAACCACGTCAGCCTGAACATCAAGCCTTCAGAGCTTATCGCCATCATCGGCGGCTCCGGCGCGGGCAAAAGCACCATCCTCAACGCCCTGAGCGGATACCTGCCCCCCACCGGCGGCAGAGTTTACATCAACGGCTCGGATCTGTACCTCAACTTCGATTCCATCAAAAAGCTGATCGGCTATGTCCCCCAGAGCGATATCGTCTACGACAACCTCACGCTCTACGACATGCTGAAATATACCGCCAAGCTGCGCCTGCCCGAAGATACCACCCCCGAGGAGGCGGAGGACGCCATCGCCACCGCCATCGCCACGGTGGAGCTGACTGAAAAGCGCAACAGCCCCATCCGCTCCCTCAGCGGCGGACAGCGCAAGCGCGCCAGCATCGCGGTGGAGCTGCTTTCCGACCCGAACATCCTCTTCCTGGACGAGCCGGCCTCCGGGCTTGACCCCGGAACGGAGCGCAACCTGATGCATTCGCTGCGCCAGATGGCCGATTCCGGCAAGACGGTCGTGCTGGTCACCCACAGCACCCTGCAATTGCAGCTGTGCGACAAGATCGTGTTCATGGGCCGTGGCGGCAACCTGTGCTTTTTCGGCAGCTATCAGGAGGCGCTGCGCTTCTTCCAGGTGGACGACATCGTGGATGTCTACAACAAGATCACCGACGACGCCGAAACCTGGCGCGACCGCTACGCCGCCATGGTCTCGCAACCGCCCCGCGAGTACGACGAGCAGCACAAGCCCGAGGGCAGCGAAAAAAAGCCCCGCCTGCGGCAGCTGCGTGTGCTGTGCGCCCGGTATTTCAAGCTGGTCATAAATGACAGGCAGCGCCTGCTGCTGCTGATGCTGCAAGCGCCGCTGTTGGCCCTTTTGATCTCCTTCGTGGCCAACGACCAGCAGTTCAAGCAATATGAAATGACAAAGAGCCTGCTGTTCGCTCTGTCCTGCTCCGGCTTCTGGATCGGTATGCTCAACGCCATACAGGAGATCTGCAAGGAGCGCACCATCCTGCGGCGCGAATACATGACTGGCCTTTCCCTGAGCGCCTACGTCGCTTCAAAGCTGGTGGTGCTGAGCGCGCTGTGCATGGTGCAGAGCCTGCTGGTCGTGCTGGTGTTCAGCGCCCTCGTGGGCGCGCCGGAACAGGGGCTGATCTTCGGCCCCGGGTTTGAAATGTACATCACCACCTGCCTGACCGCCATCTCCGCCACGGCCATGGGCCTGTTTGTGTCCTCGCTGTTTACCAATGCGGACCGGGCCATGACGGTCGCCCCCATACTGCTGATGCCGCAGATTTTGTTCTCCGGGCTGATCTTCACGCTGTCCGGCGCCACGGAGATCATCTCCTGGTTCGCCATCTGCCGCTGGAGCATGGAGGGCTACGGCAGCACCGCCAACCTGAACGATCTGCCCCTCAGGCTCCAGCAGGAGGGCCTGCCCCTCGTCCACGAGGCGGAGGACTTCTTCCGCTTCACCGGGGGACACCTGTTCGCCTCCTGGCTGATCCTCATGCTCTTCGTCGCCGTGTTCATCGTCGGCGCGCGGCTGGTACTCTCCAGAATCGGCAAGGACGGTCGCTGACGCGGGAAAGGAAATGCTTTCGTGAAAAAATGGATGATCGTCGTTGTCGCCGTGCTGGTCGTCGGCGCCATAGGCGCGCTGGTCATCGGCAACCTGCTGAATTCGCCGGAATACGCGCTTAAAAAGATGGTGGACGATATCAACGCAAACGGCTTCTTTGCCATTCGCCCCTATCTTTCAGACAGCCTGCAGGGCGCCCTGGACAAGCTGAAAACGGCCTCCACGGGCTTAAGCCTGCTGGGCAAGGTGACCGGCGCCACCGGCAGCGAAGCACTGGGCTTTCTCCAGGACACCGTGGGCTCCCTCGATTGGAGCCTCGGCCCCGTCACCCGCGGCGGCAGCGACGCAAACGTCACGCTGAACGTCTCCGGCGAGGCCTTCACCGGGGAAATCACCCTGGTCATGACCAAATCCGGTGGCAATTGGGTCATCAGCAACCTGTCCGTGCCACTGGTGGGCTGGTCGCTGGGGTAAGTCTGCCGGTGGACAGACAAAATATAAGCGGCGATGCGCCACCCGCCTGAGCGCCTATGAAAGGCGCCTTTCGGCGGGCGGCGCATCGCCGTCTCTGTATGCGCTTCGCTTTTCGCGCAGCGGTATTCTGCCCGAGACCGTTTGCCGCGCTTTCCAAAATACATATCCCTATCGCCCCGCACACTTCGATACGAAGGCGGGGTCGTATTTCCCCAGCAGCAGCTTATTGATGGTCTTGCCGTAATTCCTCTCGCAGCCGACTGTAACCTTCACCCCCGGCTTGAAGGGGCCTGTGACATACAGGTACGCGCACAGCAGCGTCGCAACCACGGCATCCTCCGCCTTGAGCGCGTACAGTCGGTAATGGTGCAGATCGTCATACACCACAAAATCCTTGTCTATCTGGGCAACCTGTCCGTCTCCCAGATAAATCGGGCATTTGCCCTTGTCCCCGAGCATGACGGAATACAGGCTGTACTCCCCGCCCATATAGCGCATTTCGACATAGTCATAGCTGTTCAGCAGGCCATGCTTCTGGCGCGCCTGGAACAGCCGCCCCGCCGGCACGCCGTCCGCCACCAGGGTATACGGCCTTTGGGGAGAGCCCATCCGACTGCCCTCCGGAGACAGGGAAAAGGCGCTGCCATAAAGCGCGATATCCCAATCGCCTTCGATGGTGCCAACGCTTCCGCGCAGGGCCATTCGGCCGACAACCGATCCGTCCTGCCGAATCAAAAAACGGGCCTCGTAAAGCTCCTTGTCCTGTTGAACGACCTCCAGCATCATGGCGCAGGCCCTGCCGTTATTCCTTCGGCACGATCTGGCCGTCCCGGACCTCCAGCTCACCCAACTGGTTCAACACGTTGTTCCTGTAGAGCAGCTCCTCGGCATCCTGGAAGCCAATAAAGTACACATTGTCGATGGCGTCCCGATTGAAGAAGAACATGTTGGTCGCATCCACAATGCCCTCGGGATAGTAGCACGCCACATAGTCATAGATGGTATCGTCGCCAGCCTTGGTCTGGATCCTGCCGCAAATCATGACGCGCTTTTCCCCGCCCTTGAGCAGTACAACCGATCCTACGGGAAGCAGATTTTCGTACATATTGTCAATCCTCCAATCATACTGTATCCAAATTGCGTCCAGGCTCTGGCCGCCACGCCGCCCGGCGCGGCCAGCCGACCGGAAACGTGCTGCCTATGCTTCAATTATAGCATAGCGCACGGAAAAACGCTACCACAATTTAAACTTGGGCATTTTCAGCTCAGGCAGCTTGATTTGAGGCAGCTTGGGCGGCTTGAAGCCGCTCCAGTCCACGGAGATATCCACGCCCAGGCCCGCACCCAGGCCCAGATCCAGCTTGCCGGAGACGCCCGAAGTCGTCACCTGTCCGCCAGCCGACGCGCCCGCGCCGCCAAGCTTGCCGCTGACGCCCGCGTCGATCTTGATTCCCATGATCGTAAATCCGCCGGAAACCTTGCCTTCGGCAAGATAGGCCTCGGCGCCCACTTTGCCCTGCGCGCCCCAGGCGGTATGCTCCGTACCGTTGGCATCCTTGTAGGTGATCCTGCCGATGCCGGCGGTGGCTTCCGCGCTGGCCACGCCCACAGAGCCGGAGGCCTTGGTATGATAGTTGTAGTCCTCCGTGCCGATGCGGTCCTCGATGCTGCCCTTTGCCGCCACGGCCTCCACCTTCAGCTTGGCCTGCAGCGCGGGCGACAGCTTGCCGTCCTTGTACAGCGTCAGACCCGCGGTGCCCTCGGCGGAAACCTGTCCCACGGTGCCGTTGATTTCGCGGTGCAGCACGCCGTTGATATCCTGAGTGATCTTGCCCTTTGCCAGGTGGACCTCGCCCTCGGCGCCAAAGGTTATGTCGGAGCTGATCTTGCCGTCCTTTTCGCTGACCTTCCACTTGCCGTCGTGGACCTTGGTGGAATAGCCAAACAGCTCGCCCTCGGCGGTATGGGTAATATCAAGGAAGCCCAGCTTCTGATTGCTGCTGACCGATCCCGAAAGCACAGCGCCCGAAACGCCCATCGGAATTCCGAACAGCACCATTTGATCAATTCCCGCCTTCGCTTTACCCTGGCCGAACAGGAACGGCGAAAAAAAGTCGAGTCCTCCAAAATCGATATGATCCGGGATGCCGTACTTGTTGTCGTCTCCCCCGGTGAAGTTAATTCCCTTTTTAAGCAGTTCAGAGGCGTGTTCCTTGATGCGAATGTTCGACCATGTTCCGTCGCCGCCGCCATCGCGATCATAAATCCCGGCTTCGCTGGTTCCGCCAACGCCCCTCATTATTTTGACCGCCGTGTCTTCCGCCTTTTCAAACAGCCTGGCCGCATTGCTCGCGCCGCCGCTGAAGCCCGCCGCTGCGCTGGACAGCGATGCCGCCGCCCGCTGCAGCTGCCGTATATCGTCCGCGGCGTTGTTGCCCGAAAAGTGCCCGCCGTTCATGCGCAGGCTGCAGGACAGCGAAGTCCTCAAGTTGCCGCCTTCGTCCCGCCGCAAATTGATAGACCCCAGCGTGCTGCCGGCATTGCTGATCGCGCTCTCGATGCTCTTCAAATCGCGGGCGCATTTATCCAGCCACTCTGACGACGCATGAATCCTGTCCGCCACCGTTAGCCCTCCGTTCCTTTGATATTTCTGTTGCCGCGCCAAACCCGCCGCTTCCGGGCCCGCGCGGGCCCGTTCAGCCCTGCATCTGCTGTCTCAGGCGCGCCGCCGTGCGGTCCAGATCGTCCGCATAGTTGTTCAACGCGCGCACAAGGCCGTTGATATTTCCCACGATCGTATCCACATCCGCGCTCAGGTCGTTCAGCCTCGCCTGCAGCGCCTGCGCCGCCTGTCCCTCCAGGTTGGAGGGCAGCTCGCCGCGGATGGTCTGTATTTTGCCTCTGGTCCCGTCCGACAGGGTCTGCGCGCAGCTTCTCAGCTTTCTCGCCGCCGCCCGGACCGCCCGGGAATCATAATCCGCAAGGTTGACCGTCGCCATTTTTGTCCCTCCCGTACTGCGCCTTCAACGGCGCCTTATGCAAACTGCGGACACGCGGCTATCGCATGTCCGCAGCCTGTTGAACCCCCGGTGATCAGACCGTGTAGTCCGCCTGGCCCTCGTCCAGCGCGTTGATCGCGGAGACGTTCTCGTTCTCCAGCTCGGAGTAGGACTGAATCGCCAGCTGCAGCTTGCTCTTCGCGCCGTCCATGGAGTTGAGGATCGTCTGCAGATTCTTCAGCAGATCGCGGACCTGGCCCTCATAGGCCTGCTCGGCGGCGCCGGTCCAGGTGTCTTCCAGGTCGAACATGACGCTCTTGATACCGTTCACAACGTCCTGGAACTCGTGCTTGCGGGTGTCAAAGTTGGAAATCGCGGCCTGGACTTCCGACTCATTCAATCTTGCCTGATTGCCTGCCATGTTTTTGCCCTCCAATATATTATCAGTCGTCTGTTTTTTTCTTCATCGAATCCACCGTCCGGCCCAGCTTGTCCAGGCTGGCCATCAGCTCATCCAGCGCCGACAGCACCTTCGCCTGCTCCTCGTTTTCAGCCGGAGGAAGATCCCTCAGCGTCTTGCGAAGGGATTGCAAATCCTCCGAAAGCGCGCCGTTTTCAGCCTTATCCATCAGCGCTTGAACTGGGTCGCGGCCTGCTGGTCGGCTTCGTTGTACTGATCGGCGATCTTGGTCAGCGCCTCGGAATAGGTATCCACGATGCCGCCCATGGTGTCGCACCAGGTCTTCAGCTCGGTGATCTTCTCGCGGAACACAACCGCAGCGTCGTCATCCCAGCCGGAGCCGGCTTCGGTCAGCGTCTGGGTCGCCTGCAGCATCGCGTTGGCAGCCTCGCGGAACGCCTCCGCCTGGTTCTTGGTCTCGCCGGACGCGGAATTCATTGCCGAAATGGTTACGGTAAACTCTGCCATGTTAATCCTCCTAACAAATCCTGTTCTGTTGTCCTTCGCCTATATGCGGTTCAACAATCTCATCAGCCAGCCCAGGGTGGGTCCCAGCGCACTGAAGCGCATCACCGGTGCAATCCTCGGCCGGGGGAACATGATCGGCGGCACCACGTGAGGTATGACGCGCCCCGCGGGGATAAAGCCCGCTGACGCCTCCGCCGTCCGCTCCTGGGTGCCCTTTCCGGGGTCCAGATTGTTCAGCAGACGAATCACTTCGCTCTCGCTGTCTTCGAAAGATCTGATCATGTAATTCGTCGCGCTCTCCAATTCCGCTGTATCCTCCGCGATGCGGTTCAAACGCCCCACAGCCGCTTCGAATTTCGCGTCTATCTTCCTGATTCGCTTATTGCTTCCGTCCGGGTCGGCTTCCCTGAGCGCCTCTTCCACCTGTCGCGCCTGTTGCAGACACTGCTCCAGTTCCTGCTGAATCCGCTCCAATGACACGGCGACCGCGCGTGCGTTGTCTTCCTTCCATTCTATCCGCATGCGCACCCTCCTCACTGCATTTCACGAATCAGCTTTTCTCCGACCTCTTCCAGCGCCCCGGCATAGCGGTTCAACTCCGCGCTGATGGCGTCCAGCTCTCCAAGGCTCTTTTTGAGGTCCTGCTCAAGCAGCAGTATCCTTTCACGCATGGCTTCGGCGGCGGCGCCCTTCAGGGGCTCGCTCTCCCGAAGGGCTCTGCGCTGCGGCTCCATGGCTCCATCCTCCAGGCTGTCACGCAGCGCGCGCATTGCCCGCGCGGCTTCACGCACTTTGGTGGAATCGTAAAGCTGAGCCATCGAAATACCCTTCCTCTCCGGACTTTATCGTCTTACCTGACACGGTCCGTCAATCGACGTAAACCGTGGTCTGAGAGCCGACATCCAGGCTGCTGCCCGTACTCTTGTTGGTGTCCTCGCCCTCATCATAATGGGAAATGGTGTTCCGCAGGGCCACGATGCTCCGGTTCACGGCGGCCTGGCTCTTGAGGATGTTCGCCTCGATCTGCGTCCACTTGTACATCATCGCCGCCCAAGCGGGACCCTTCCAGCAGCCGTTCAGATTGTCCAGCGCCGCCCGCATGGACTTCTGGGCTTCCTGCATCGTGCTTTGCGCGTCGTTATACTTCGTAATCGTCGCGTTCATTTCAGAAGTGCTGACGAGAATCTTATCTGCCATTGCTCTTTCCTCCTGTCCTTTCTGTCTCGGCGGTCGGCCTTACATCTGGCCCTTGAGTATGTTGATGCGGTCGCGATACCGCTCCACGGTCCGCTTGGCTTCGGCGATCATCTCGCGGGTCACTTCCACCAGGCTGTTGTACCAGCGATAGGCCGCGTCCTGATCGGCGACGAAGGCCACCTGGCCATCGCCCTCCCACTTGCTCGCCAGGTCCTGAGCCGCGGCGTTGACGTTGTCAATCGCTCCGCGATACGTCTCCAGCGCCGTGTTCATGTTGTTCGCTGCGCTCGCCAACTGTGCGATGTCGACCAATACTTCCAATGCTGCCATTCTCTTCTCTCTCCTTCCATTTTCTCCGATGCGCTCGCCGCATCTTGTTTACGGGTATTATTCTACACATCCGCGGCCCTTCGCGCCACAGTTTGCGACAAACGGTATGAAATTTGCCGCGAATGGCATTTTGTAACCATCTATGTCATTATATGCGGCCATCCCGCCGTCAAGGCGCGGCGGCAGACCCGCAAATGCCGCGCCTTCGGCGGCTGGGAAGCGAACCGGCGCTATGCGTCAGCCGCACAGCTCGGCCACGATGGCGTTGATGGCCTTGCCGTCCGCCTTGCCCTTCAGCGCGGGCATGACGGCCTTCATGACCTGGCCCTTGTTCTTCGTGGCCAGCGCCTCGGCGAAGTTTTCCTTCAAAAACGCGCGAATCTCGTCCTCGGACATCATCTTCGGCGCGTATTCGCTGATCACGTCATAGGCAAACTGATACTCGGCCTTCAGCTCCGCGCGCTCCGCCGGGCAGGTGTCCAGCTGCTCCCGGGCCGTCTTTTGGGATTTCAGAATCACCTGGTCCACCAGGGCCTCGGAAATGTCGTCCCGGGTGCCCGCGTCGATGGCGGCCTTCTTCACATCGGCGATCAGCGTGGAAATAACTGCCTTGCGCGCCTTGTCCCGGGCCTTCATGGCCGCGACCATATCGTTGTGCAGATTTTCAAATGTCATGCTCCCGTCCTCCTTTTATTATCTGAAATGATTATATCACACACTCCGAAGCAAGGCAAGAAGCGGGGGCGTCGCGCGACGCCCCCGCATATGCAGGTGTTTTGACAGTTTATGCTTTGCGGGACCCTGCCGCGCGCCTTCTCCTGCCCGTGAGCATGAGCGCCGCCAGCGCAAGGATGCCCAAGCCCGCAAACAGCCAGGGTGCCAGAGGCGTTTCGTCGCCGGTTCCCAACAGCTCACCCCACAGCGGCGTGCCGTAGCCGAACAGGTCGAACAGCTCCTCCAGCTCCTCTTCGGTCATGTTCGCGTATCCGGGCCTTGGTGTGCCGGTATGGCGGCTGGGAACCTCCGGGTTGCCCTTGACGGTGTACCTTCCGGTTTCTCCGCCGGGGCCCTCCGGCCCGTCCTCCGGCGTGTGTCTGCCCAGCGAGGTGTTGGTCAGATCCAGGCCCTTGACCCGGAAGAAATAGCCCTTGACGGCATCCTCGGTCACGGTGTATTCATACGCGTTTCCATAGCCGTCGTCCACGGGCTGGTTTTCAAAGGTGTACTTCCAGCCGGTGGCCGCCGTGACGGTCCGGGAGGCCACCTCCGCGCCGTCGCGCAGCAGGCGCACCACGATCAGGTTCGGCCGGGTGCCGTCCGCGTTGTCGCCGTCCACCCAGGTCTTGACGCCGCTGAGGTCCCTGTACGCGGCGGGCTTCTTCGAATCCAGCGTGTTGGTAATCGTCATGCCCGAAACGCGGGTGGAGTAGCCCTCCACGGGCAGCTCGCGCACGCTGTACTGTATGCGCGCGCCATCCTCGGTCATGGCGGGCAGCCTGCCGAAGCTGTAGCTCCACTCGTCGCCGTCGGTGGAGGTCCAGGTAGGCTCCGCATCCACGCGCGCTTTGTCCGCGTAGAGCTGCACGGTGATCCTTTGGGGCCGGGTATGATGAGCGTCGCTCTCGTCCACCCAGATCTTTTTGCCCGATATTTCGGTGTTGGGGATCAGCGTGGGCCGGGGCGGGTTGTTCCCGCCGCGGGGCGGGTTCGACGGCCTGGGCGTATCGGTGGGCACGGGCGTCGGCGTGGCGACAGGCGTCGGGGTGGGGGTAACGACGGGGGTGGGCGCAGGGGTGACGGCGGGCGGGGACGTGACCGTGGTCGTGGGCGCATAGGCGGCCTTCACCGTCAGATCATAGACGCGCACCAGCTCGCCGGTATCGGCGTCGCGCACGGGAAGGGTGACGATGAAGGGCACCACTTCGATGCCCTGGGGCCCGTCGGTCATATAGCCCAGATAGACGCCGTCGGCGAGGCCGCCGAAGGTGGCGGTCCTGGCCTCGGTGACGGCGGTGACGCCCTCCAGGGAGGGGCCGGCCTCGCCCGCCATGCGCTGGGCCACCTGGTTCAGCTGGCTCGTCGTCCTGGCTGCCAGCACGCCATAGCCCTTCAGCGCGTCATAAATCTGCCAGCCGGCGGAGGAATCCTGGTCCGCGACGCCGATCTGGCACAGCCTGAACGTCACCTTCGCATCGGGTGGCAGGGCCTGATAGACATACTCCGGCAGCTTTACGGACAGCGTGCCGCCCTCCGCCCGCGCCGGCTGCGCGGCGTTCGGCGCCAGCGCGACGGCCAGCAGCAGCGCGCAAAGCAACGCCAGCGTCCGCCTTGCCCATTGAGCGCGCCCAAGCATATGCTTCATCTGGTTTTCCCCCATACATGTCATATCGTTCGGTCACAGCCTCCGGGGCCGCTGGGATTTCGGCTCATCGCCCAAAGCCGCTCTTCCTGATCTTCTTTTCCTCGCCCAGCACGCTGCGCCGGGCCTCCTGCCGCTCCCGTTCGATCCTGGCCCTGCGCCTGCCGCTGGTCATGAACAGCATCCAGATGATCAGGATCAGCAGCACGGGCATTGCGATATACGGCGCGACAAACATCGGCGGGATCTTGACGCAGTCCGCGATGACGCGGATATCCGTCTTTTTTTCGTTCTCCACCCGGTGGCCGCGCACCAGCATCCGCTGGGTGTTCACGCCATAGGGCGTACAGGTGACCAGGGTGCAGAGATCCTTTCCGGGCTCGATCATCAATTCGCTGAGGTCATAGGGCTCCACAATGCGGATGCGGTCCACCTCATAGGTCAGCGTCTGGTCCAGCACGGTCAATATGAACACATCGCCCTGGACCAGCTCGTCCAGCCGGGTGAACAGCAGCGCCCGGGGCAGGCCCCTGTGGCCGGAGATGACGCAGTGGCTGCCGAACAGCGGGTTTTCAACCGCCTTCGTGGCGTACCGGCTGCCGCAGGGCAGGCTGGTCTCCTCCAGGTGCCCGGTGGAGGTCTGCAGCACACTGTCCTCGGTGCCGTGATAGACCGGCAGGCTGACGTTGATCTTGGGAATGTCCACATAGCCCATGATGCCGGAGCCATCCACGTTCAACGCTTCATAGTATGCGTTGCGCTGGGCCGCGGTTCGGTCCATCCACTCGATGCCCGATTCAGCCAGCCGGGCATTGTATTCCAGTGCGTTTTCCCAGATTTCGGCGTAAGCATCCACATCCATGTGCGCCACGGATTCGGCGTAGCCCACGATGGCCTGGGACTGGTTGAAGCGGTTCCAGTATTCGGCGAAGGTGGGATAAAACGCCATGATCGACCCGATCAAAAAGGCCAGGATCAGAAATGGCGTGGCACTGCGCTTCCTTCGCTTCTTCATGCTTGCGCTCCGGTTCATACGTCGTCGGATTCAGGAACCGCCTCCGGACGCCCCGCAGCGGCGTGTCCGCAGGCCCTTCCTGAATGGGAAGGGTGGCGCGCTCCCCGCCCGTCAGGGCTTGTGGGGAGGCGCGCCGTGGAGGAGGATATTGCGAAAACGAACTCAGTCGTTTGCGCGACGCTTGGAGACCATCAGCACCGCCGTGCCGATCATCAGCAGCGCGCCCAGGCCGGCCAGCAGCTTGGTGCCCATGCCGCCGGTCTCGGGCAGCGGATGGCCCTTGGTGTTGATGACATCCACCGGGAAGAGGTTCGTGGTCGCGTCGGCCTCGATCTCATTGGCGGCGGACTCGGAGCCCAGATAGGCCTTGAACTGCTTGGTATCGTTGTCAAACTTGATGATGACCGTCACGGGCGCGGCCTTGGTATAGCCCGCGGGTGCCTCGGTTTCGGTGATGGTGTAGGTGCCCGCGCCCAGGCCCTTGAAGTTCAGGGTACCGTCGTCGTTGACGGTGAGCGCCTGGCTCACATTGGAGGTCGTGGTCACCACGGACTCCGTGGTGGTCTTCTTGTACTTGGTGGAGGTGCTGGTGTACAGGTCGCTGTTGGCCTTCTTCAGGATGTGGGTCGGGTTCTCGCCCTGATTGACCACGCGGTACTTCACGCTGTCAACCTCAATCGTCTGGCCCTCAAAGCTCGCTTCGGCAACCACATAGCCGTCCGTCGCACCGGCGGGAGCGTCTATCATGACGTCCTTGGTCTGGGCGGGGGTGGTGGTGTAGGAGCCGTTCTTCAGCAGGTAATAAGTGCCGTTGGAATCCTCGGCGAAGGTCTCGGCGTTGCGCACAACCAGGTTGATGCTCTGGCCGCTGATGGTGAACTTTGCGCCCTTCAGAGCGAGCTTGTCCTGATCCAGCTTCTGCAGCTTGATGCCGCTGGTGTAGGTGCGGGTCACAACGTCCGGGGTCTTGCCGGTGGGAACGTCCTTCTGGGAATCCGGCTTGCCGGGCTTGTCCTTGTCGTTGGTGCCGTCGTAGGTGTGGTTCGGGTTGTTGGAATAGATCACGCGCTCGGTGTTGGGGTTGCCCTCGCCGGCGATCACGGCATCCTTGTTCAGGGTGGCGGTGTAGGTAACGGTGATGGTCTGGCCCGCGAACTTGGCCGTGTTGGCCTTCAGCAGGGCGATTTCAAAGGTGCGCTGCACGCCGCTGTCGGAATCCGTGTCGGGCTTGACATACAGGGCGTATTCGGCGTCATCGGCCGCGACGCCGGTGGCGCCCAGCTTCAGCATCTCGGTAGAGCCCACCTTGACGGAGGTGATTTCGCCCAGGATCTTGCTGCTGTCAGCGGGATCGGCGCCGAAGCTCAGGCCGTCGCTCAGCGTATCGGCGATGATGAAGTAGTAGTAGTCATAATCGACCGCGTGGGCGGGCACGGTGGCGGTGATGGTGTAGGTCACCTGGTCGCCGATGGAGACGTTGTCGGTCTTATTATCACTGCTGATGCCGGGGTTCTGGCCGGGATCTTCCTTGGACTCCGCCGTGTTGGGATGCTCGTCCGCGGTGATCTGCTTGTCGGAGGAGGGATAGTCCTTCTTCACCTTGAAGGAGGTCTCCTCGCCCAGCACCTGCACCATATAGGCGGACAGGGCATCGGATTCCCCCAGCTGCTGGCCGGCCGCCAGCTCGTCCACGATCAGATAGTAGCCGTCATCCAGGTTCTGGGCCTTGAATTCAGAGGCGGTATCCAGGGTGGCGACGGGATCGCCGGAGAGCTTGTTGCCGCTGATCAGCGTGGCGGCATAGGCGCGGGCCTGGGCGGCGGTGGTGCCGATGGCGTCCAGCTCGGCCTTGGGAACGGAATCGCCGGTGTTCGCGCCGGCGGCCTTGTAGTTCGCGCCGTACTTCACGTTGGACAGAACCTCCGTCGTGCCCTCAACCGTGCGGTCGCCGGTGAAAATCTGATAAACCTTATAGACGTGCTTGTCAGGATACTTTTCAGTCGTCTTATCCAAAGCGATGCTGCCGGTGGCGTATGCGGAGGCGCACAGGCCCAAAACCAGCATGAGAGTCAACAGGATAGCCGCAAATCTCTTCATATTCCTCTTCCTTTCTTGTTGCCGGTGGTTCCGGCTTGATGCCATTTTTGCTTGGGGGCGTCCGCCCCGCGTGGTCTTGAGTTTCCCCGGCTGTAGACCCGGCACAGGTTTTTGTCGAGTCCGTAAGGCAGTTTGTTTACCGCGCCGCCCCCCTTTCTCTCCTGCGCCTTATTCCGCAGCCGTACAGCATGGCGGAGACGAGCATAATTGCCAGTCCGCCGAGTGTAAGAAGTTGGGTGCCTGTCCCGCCGGTCTCGGGCAGCGTATAGCCCCGGGAGTTGGTGGCCGTGATGTACCAGGTCGCCGTCTGCTCATCAAACTCGATGCTCTCATCGTTCTGCGAAGCGCTGTTGTCCGACTGGATATAGTGGATGATCGAGCGTTCGCTGCCCTCGTTCTCCGAGCGGATCTCAAAATAGATGAAGGATTCCAGCAGGTTATAGCCCTCGGGGGCCTCCGTTTCCTGAAGGTAGTACAATCCCTTGGCCGGCAGGCTTCCGAAGTTGATGCGCCCGTTTTCATCGGTGACGAAGGGCTCGTTCTCCTCGTTGATCCGCGTCAGCTTTCCGCGCCACACCCTGTACAGGTTGAATTTGGCGTTTTCCAGCGGCGTGGTCGTGCCCGTTTCCACCTTTAACAGCCCGACATTGTATTCCTTCGGCCTGTAGATGTTGGTGATATAGAAGTCCAGGAAGCGGTTGTAGGGCTTGTTTGGATAGGTTTGAGTGGAAATCACCTCTCCGAAGCTGTTTTTCTCCTCAACCGTGTAGGTGTCTCCCAGGGCGGTCTGCGCGGCCTCCCAACCGGAAAACTCATATTCGCCCAGGATTTCCGGCACCGCCCTGTAGGCGCTGTCCGCCTTGGTGTAATCCCTGGAATAGTGCGTCTTTCCGTCGTACTGGCCGTTGCGCCACACGGATTCCGTTTCGATCACGGTGTGGTCGTAAATCCAGTGGCAGCCGTCCGCGTCCACAATTTCATCCGGAATCGAACTCTTGTCCTCGTCCACATAGACCATGCCCTCGGGAATGTTGTACTCGTAGGTCATGCCCACGCCGTCGCTGCCCAGGGTTATCGTCTTTTCGGCCGTGTACGAATATCCCGAATAGCTGGCCTCGTAGTTGTTATAGCCTTCGATGTTCTTGCCGATCACACTGTTATCCACGGCATCCTTATGGGAATAGATGTTGAATTTGGGATGCACTTCGGAATAATCGGCGTTGATCACCTGGCCGTCGGTGTTCTTGATCTGCTTGACGATGTGTACGCCCGGCAGGCCCTTGATGCTCTCAGAGCTGCTGAGTACGAAGTCCATGCCGCTGCCGCTTTCGAAGTTGCCCGCCGGCGAGGCAGCCTGCTGGTCCGCGTCCATCGGAAGCACGATGGCGCCATGCTTCCAGGCGTCCTTCTGGCCCCACCACAGTATGGGCGGACATTCGTTGTCCTCGTCCCAGTAGTCAAAGGTGGCGGACAGGGTCAGGGGGAGCGTCGTGGAGAGAGGCCGCTTCTGATCGTCATAGATCTGCTGGCCGTCCTTGGTCCACCAGAAGGTAACCTTCTTGGTGAGCGAAACCGAATAATAAATCCGATTCGCAAGCCTGGCCGCGCGGATCTCCGGGTCGTCGTTCGCCTGGTAGTACGTTCCCGGATAGGGGTCCATGGTTTTGCCCTGGCTTGTGGTCATTCCCGACAGATCCGCCACGCGGAAGGCGCCCTGCAAGCGGACCTGCGGCGTGGGATGCGCCACGCCTCCGGCCTCGGAGTTGCCGGTGTAGCCCGTGATGTAAAACGCATTGTCAAACGGCACCAGCTTGCCCGTCGAATCCTTCTTGTAGGCCTGGATATCGGCCACCTTGATGTCCTCGACGTCGATGCCGACATCCGCCGTGAAGGTCAGCTTTGTGCGGGTATCGTCGTCGGGCACCACCCATTCCTGCTTGCTGTCTCCCAGATAATAGGTGCCGGGGGCGATCTCCATCATCATCTGGGTTCCGCCCGTGACGCCGATATCGATGTGGTTCACCGTGTGGCGGATGCCTTCGGGGTTCGGCACGACGTTGGAATAGGCGAAGAACACCGGCCAGGCCTCGCTCTGGCTCACGCAGCCCCGAATCCGCAGCTTTCCGTTTTCGTCGGTCGTGACGCCCAGATAGTTGCTGCCATTAAAGATTTGGTAGTCGTTGTCCCTGTTGTTGGGATTCTCATACACGTTGTAATCAAAGCCGCAATGCCAGGCCCTGTCCTTTTCCGTCGTCGAATCGGTGCTGATGCCCGACGGCGTGTTGGGATCGATATAGCGGAAGTGGCACTTGGTGGGCAGGTTGGTTTCGTTGTCAAACTCATAGGCATCTGTCTGGTGATACAGATAGCTCTTGCCGTCATGAAGCTCATACGTCCAGGTGAAGGGATAATTCAGCTTGACGTCCCTGCCGCTGCCGCCCGAGACCGAATAGCTGGAGATACGCTCCAGGCTGCCGTCGCTGAGGATCGAATAGTATTCGGCGGTACCCGGCTTTTGCATGACGATCGCGTATTTGCTCAGGCTGTTCAGCGCGCCCGGGTTGTTGCGGTTGAACACGATCGACGCCGTCAGGGAAAAGCTGCCCTGCTGATAGCTCATCTCCCTGCCGTCCTCGCTGAGCGCCACGTCCTCGATGACCTCGGCGCCGCTGCCGGCGAAGTGGACGATGGACAGGGTATCCCCTTCGGCCAGCTCCACCGCCTCGTCACAGGTGATCTTCACATCCACGGGCACGACGGGCTCGATGACATCGCCGTCCTTGACGATCTCGATATCGAAGAAGCGGGCCACGGACAGGCTGGTATAGAAGTTGGCGTCTATGGCGACCAGGCTCTGTTCGAAGTAATCCACATATTCCGGGCTGTCCTCCGCGACCTGGCGGGCGATCAGCTCCGCGCCGTCGGGGATGCCGGCCTCCTGGCTGTAGCCGACCTCGATGGTGAAGCGCTCGCCCTCGGCGGTGATCACCTTCTGGATCAGCTTGCCGGTCTGCACGAAGCCGTACACCGAGAAGCTGTCCGCACTGAAGGCCAGGGTGTCCACCGCTTCGGCCTCGGCGGCATCCGCCAGCTGGGCGTCAACATCGATCAGCTCCGGGGCCTCGTCGGCAAAGTGGACGGCCTGCATACTGGCGTCCTCGGCCACGGGGATGGCCTCGGCAAAGCTGACCTTCACGTCCACCGGCGCCGCCGGCTCCACGACCTCGCCGTCGTAGATGAAGGAAATATCGAAGTAGCGGGCGAAATCCGTCACCGCGTCCCAGCTCTCGCTGAGCATCTGGCCCACCTGGGCGTTGTAATCCTCATAGGCCTGGGTGCCGGGCAGGATCTCCTCTACCCGCAGCTGTACGCCCTCGGGCAGCGCCGCATCGGGGCCGTAGCTGGCGGTCACGGTGTAATCGCCGCCCTCATGGGTAATCGTCGCCGTGCCCACCTGCTCCCTCAGGACGCGGCCAAAGCCCAGGGCCTCGCCATTGTAATCGATTTCGGCGCTGCCAGCGTCGCTCTCAAGCAGCCGGGCAGTCTCCCGGGACAGGCTGAAGAACCCGAAATCTCCCTCGCCGCGCACGCTCAGCCGCACGGGAAGGGCCGTCAGGGGCGCAACGCTCTCGCCGTCCGCCTCAAAGGCCAGGCGGATGAAGCACGCGTCCTCCAGGCGCCGGGCAAAGACGCCGTCCGCATCGGCGTTCAGCACGTCGGTCGCACTGCCGGCGGCGAGGTCATGTTCCTCGTCCTCAAGCGCCGTCACGCGCAGCTCAGTGCCCTGGGGCAGGCCGCACTCCGGCGCACAATCCACGGTCAGCTCATAATCGCCACCGTCATAGCTCAGCTGGAAGGGCTCGGAAACCGGCTCGGGCTCAGACACGGACTCGGGCTCAGACACAGGCTCAGGCTCAGACACGGGCTCGGGCTCGATCACCCGAACGTTTCCGAAGCCGAACGCCTGCCCGGCATAGCCTTCCACGATCAGCTCGTCCACCCC
Source organism: Clostridia bacterium (assembly GCA_017459565.1). Lineage (GTDB taxonomy): Bacteria > Bacillota > Clostridia > Christensenellales > Aristaeellaceae > UBA2862. The sequence goes on from JAFUCP010000154.1 coordinate 26,389, forward strand.
GCGCAGCACGTGCGCGCCGCCGTCCGTCAGGCTGAATACCGCGTCCC
>JAFUCP010000024.1 GCA_017459565.1 Clostridia bacterium
ACCCGCGCAGGACGAAGCGACGCGGGAAGCGCCCGCGGAACCCGTGCCGGGTGAGCCGATGCCCGCGGAACATGCGCAGGAAGCGCCCGTAGAATCCGCACAGGCCGAATCCCCGCAAGAGCAGCCCGCGCAAACGCAACCTGCCCCCGTCGGACCCGCGCAGGACGAAGCGACGCGGGAAGCGCCCGCGGAACCCGTGCCGGGTGAGCCGGTGCCCGCGGAACATGCGCAGGAAGCGCCCGTAGAATCCGCACAGGCCGAATCCCCGCAAGAGCAGCCCGCGCAAACGCAATCTGCCCCCGTCGGACCCGCGCAGGACGAAGCGACGCGGGAAGCGTCCGCGGAACCCGTGCCGGGTGAGCCGATGCCCGCGGAATCCGCGCAGGAAGGATCAGATGCAGAATCCGCGCCGGAGCTGCCCCTGCTGGAAGCGCCCGTGCAAGCGGAGCCCGTTTCCGCGCAGCCCGCGGAAGCTATCGCCGCAGTTGAAGCGCCTGCGGCCTTCGCGGTGGCCGCGCCGGAGGCCTTTCCGGCGGAGCTGACCCTGGGCCTGAAGCAGAGTTTTGCGCTGAACGGCGCGGTCCTGGCCGGGGGACAGCCGGTGAGCTATGTCTCGTCCGCGCCGAAGCTCGTGAGTGTGGACGAAAGCGGCCTCATCCTGGCGCGGCGCAGGGGCGCGGCCACCGTCAGCTGTTGTCTCGGCGAGTCGGTGCTGGGGGTGTGCCAGGTGACGGTGCTGAAGGCGCCGGGCAAGCTGACCTTCCCGGGAAAGAGCGTGGTCATCAACGCGGGACAGCTCTGGCCCTTCGCCGCGCAGCTGCCCAAGGGCAGCGCGGGAGCGGTCAGCTATGCCAGCGATAATCCCGCCGTGGTGGGCGTGGACGCCGCCGGGAACCTGTACGGTGCGTCCGGCGGCACGGCCACGGTGACGGCCACGGCCTACAACGGCAAGCATACCGCGTGTACCGTGCGGGTGCTGGCCGGGCCCGCCCCGACGTGGCTGGGGCTGAGCGCGTATCAGCTGGTTCTGCCCGCGAAGGCCACGGCGCAGCTGGGGGCCTTCTGGGACGAGGGCTGCGAGGCTGTGGTGTCCTATGCCAGCTCCGATAAGAAGATTGCCACGGTGAGCGATACCGGGCTGGTGACGGCCAGGAAGGCGGGGCGGGCGACGGTCACCGTCACGGCCCACAACGGCCTGACGGCGGTTTGCGAAGTCGCGGTGTTCACCGCGCCCAGGCGGGTGACGCTGAACGAGAAGAAGCTGAAGATGTATGTGAACGACGGCTATCAGCTGGTTGCAACGCTGCCTGAAAACAGCCTGTCGGAAATCACCTGGCGTTCGGACAATCCCGGCGTTGCGACGGTGGACGAAGCCGGGCTGGTGGCCGCCGTGGGCGTCGGCACGGCCACGGTTACCGCCGCTACCTTCAACGGCAAGACGGCAAAGTGCAAAATCGTCGTGGAGGCCGGGGGAGGGCAGCTTCCCGCGGTGGAGGGCGTGCGGGGCAGCGTGGTGTATTCCGAACAAACCAGTACCCTGAAGGTCACGATCACCAACGATAACGGGGTCTTTTTGGCCTATATCTGGGCCGAGGACCCGGTGCGCCAGCTCTTCAAGCAGTACGGCAACGGCAAAACCGCCGACATGCTGCAAAGGGCCGTGGACGAAAGGGGCCTTGCGGGCAAGCTGGTGGTGGGCTTCAATTCCAGTCCGCCGGTCAGCGATTTTTACCGGCCCAGCTGGAACAAGGATCCCGATTATCGCTACAGGGAGCCCTCGCCGCTGATGATCTCCAACGGCCAGGTGCTGGTGAACGATCCCACGCGGACCATCGACGGGAAATACCTGTACTGGCTGGACGGCGGCAATCAGCTGTGCCATTCCGAAAAGCGGCTGGAGGACATGAGCGTAGAGGAGCGGGCGGCGCTCTATCGGCGCGTGATCGACAGTGGCGCCCGCAACACCATGGTCTGGCAGCCGGTGCTGGTGTCGGACTACAGGGCGACGGAGCTGAGCCCGGAATTCCTGAAGCGCAAGGATGGGAATTTCAAGAAGCTGGCGCTGGGCCAGGTCGACAGCCACAATTTCATACTGGTCGCCTCCTCCGATAAGGGCTGGATGACCTTTCCCCACATGCAGAAGTATATGATCAGCCTGGGCTGCAAGACGGCGGTGGCCTTCGACGCGGGGGGTTCCACCTCGCTGCTGTGGAAGGGCGTCGGCTCCGACCGGGTGGAGGTGGTCACGGGCGGGAGCCGCTCACTGACGATGGTGACCTATTTCACCGAGTTGGGGTGACGCCGGAGCGTACGCGAGGGTTTTCTCAAAAAAATAACATTGAAATCACACAATTCATTTGCTTTGGCCCGGCACATAGGCTATAATAGTAAAGTCGTGTGTCGGGCTATCCATGTGCAATTTTGCCGGAATTGCGGGATGCAATGCCGAATACGACAGGTGACAAACGGGATGAACCGGAAGGTTGCGGCAAGGCGCGATTCGCGCTGGGCCAAGACGCGAAACGCGCGCAGCCGGTAATTTCCGGGGACCATGTCCGACAATCGGACGACGGAGCTCATGCCCGTCGAATGAAAAAACAATAGGACACGCCCGGCAGCGTGTGCATGAGTTCAATAGGAGGAAAGAACATGGCAAACCAGAAGATCCGCATCAAGCTCAAGGCCTATGAACATTCCATCATCGACCAGAGCGCGGCGCGCATCGTCGAAACGGCAAAGCGCACCGGTTCCCGGGTGTCGGGCCCCATCCCGCTGCCCACCGAGAAGGAGATCGTCACCATTCTGCGCTCTCCCCACAAGCACAAGGATTCCCGCGAGCAGTTTGAGATGAGAACCCACAAGCGCCTCATCGACATCCTGCGCCCCACTCCCCAGACGGTGGACGCTCTGACCAAGCTGGATCTGCCGGCGGGCGTTGAAATCGAGATCAAGCTGTAACGCAAAAGGGCGGACGGACGCGCTCTTGCCCTGAATCCTGCGTTTTCAAGGCGATGATCGTCCGGTTGAAGCCCAAAGGCCTGCGGCTTTATCAATAGGGATGCCAAATCCCGAAGCAAACTGCCAAGCGGTTTGCCAATAACCGAAAGAGGTGTAACAATGAAAAAGGCAATTCTCGGCAAGAAGATCGGCATGACCCAGATTTTCGTATCTGACGGTCGCCTGGTGCCGGTCACCGTCGTGGAGGCTGGCCCCTGCACCGTCACCCAGGTGAAGACCAAGCCCAACGACGGCTACGAAGCGGTACAGGTCGGTTTCGACGAGCTTTCTGAACAGAGGGCCAAGAAACTGCTCAACAAGCCCGAGCAAGGTCACTTCGCAAAGGCCGGCGTCAAGCCCGCCCGTCACCTGCGCGAGTTCCGGTTTGAGGATATCTCCGGCTACGCCGTGGGCGACACCATCAAGTGCGATGTCTTCGCCGAAGGCGACAAGATCGATGTCGTCGGCACCAGCAAGGGCCACGGCTACACCGGCGCCATCCAGCGCTGGAACCAGCACACCGGCCCCATGGGCCACGGCTCCAAGTATCACCGCGGCGTTGGCTCTCTGAGCGCCAACTCCGATCCGTCCCGCGTGTTCAAGAACAAGCACATGGCGGGCCAGTACGGCGGCGAGCGCGTCACCGTGCAGAACCTTGAAGTCGTCAAGGTGGACGCCGAGCGCAACCTGCTCATGATCAAGGGCGCTATCCCCGGTGCCAACGGCAGCCTCGTGATGGTGCGCGACGCGGTCAAGGGTTAATAGGAGGACGCAATCATGGCAAACGTAAAAGTATTCAACATGCAGGGCGCCACAGTCGGTGAGATCGCTCTCAGCGACGAGGTTTTCGGCGTCACCCCCCATGTGCCCGCGATGCACGCGGTGGTGCGCGCCTATATGAACGCGCAGCGCCAGGGCACCCAGTCCGCCCTCACCCGCACCGAGGTGCGCGGCGGCGGTCGTAAGATCTATCGCCAGAAGGGCACCGGCAACGCGCGCCATCATGGCCGCAGGGCTCCCCAGTTTACCCACGGCGGCGTGGTGTTCGCCCCCAAGCCCCGCGATTATCGCATCAGCGTGCCCCGCAAGGTGCGCAGGCTGGCGATGAAGAGCGCTCTGTCCAGCAAGGCTCTCGAGCAGGAGATCATCGTGGTGGACAGCATCACCCTGGCCGAGAACGAGGCCAAGACCCGGAACGTGGCCAAGATGCTCAAGGCCCTGGGCGCCGATAAGAAGGCCCTGATCGTGACCAAGGATGTCGAGCCCATGGTGGTTCGCGCCGCGAACAACATCGAGGGCGTCAAGACCACCTTCGTGGGCAGCCTGAACGTGGTGGACATTCTGAATTGCGACAAATTCATCATTTCTCAGGACGCCGTGAAGCTGGTTGAGGAGGTGTATGCAGAATGAAGAGCGCATATGACATCATCAAAAAGCCGGTTCTGACCGAAAAGTCCTACGCTGACATGGCCGAAAAGAAGTACACCTTCCAGGTGGACGTCCGCGCCAACAAGACCGAGATCAAGCAGGCTCTCGAATCCATCTTCGAAGGTGTGAAGGTTGATTCCGTCAACACCATGCGCACGATCGGCAAGATCAAGCGCCAGGGCCGCTTCTCCGGACGCACCCCCGAGATCAAGAAGGCCATCATCACCCTGAAGAAGGATTCCAAGCCGATTCCGTTCTTTGAGGGCATGGCCGAAGAGGAATAATCCTCTTGCGTCGGCCGCCTGACGGCCGACAGGGGGCAACCCTTTGAAGCCTTTTGAAATCAAGGCTTCCACAATGGCAAGGCCCGCCGATAAAGGGCTAATGAATGAAAGGGAGAAAATAACACCATGGCAATTCGAGTGTACAAGCCGACTTCGCCCGCGCGGCGCTTCATGTCGGTTCTGACCTTCGAAGAGGTCACCAAAAAGACGCCCGAGCGCTCTCTGGTCACCGACCTGCGCCACAGGGCCGGCCGCAACAACCAGGGCAAGATCACCGTCCGCCACCAGGGCGGCGGCGCGCGTCGCAAGTACCGCATCATCGACTTCAAGCGCGCCAAGGACGGCATCCCCGCCACCGTGAAGGCGATTGAGTACGATCCCAACCGCACCTGCTTCATCGCCCTGCTGTACTACGCCGACGGCGAGAAGCGCTATATCCTGGCTCCTCTGGGCCTGAAGGTGGGCGACACGGTCATGTCCGGCCCCACCGCCGATATCAAGCCCGGCAACTGCCTGCCCATTGCCAACATCCCGCTGGGCACGCTGGTCCACAACATCGAGATCAAGGTCGGCCGCGGCGGACAGATGGTTCGCTCCGCCGGTACCGCAGCTCAGGTGATGGCGAAGGAGGGCGATTACGCCCAGATCCGCCTGCCCTCCGGCGAGGTGCGCAAGGTGTCCATGAAGGCCCGCGCCACCATCGGCCAGGTCGGCAACACCGATCACAGCAACGTGCGCATCGGCAAGGCCGGTCGCAAGCGCCACATGGGCATCCGTCCCACCGTGCGCGGCGTGGTCATGAACCCCTGCGACCATCCCCATGGCGGCGGCGAAGGCCGTTCCCCGGTGGGTATGCCCGCTCCCATGTCCCCGTGGGGCAAGAAGACCCAGGGCGTCAAGACCCGCAAGCATCGCAAGTATTCGGACAAGCTGATCATCAGCCGTCCCAAGAAGAACAAGTAAGGCCTGAAAGGAGGCAAACCAATGAGCAGATCTACGAAAAAGGGCCCCTTCATTCAGCCCGCGCTGCTTAAGCGCGTCCAGGAGCTGAACGCCGCCGGCGACAAGAAGGTTCTGAAGACCTGGTCCCGTTCATCCACGATTTTCCCGGATTTCATCGGCCACACGGTTGCCGTCCATGACGGTCGCAAGCATGTTCCGGTCTATGTAACCGAGGATATGGTCGGACACAAGTTCGGCGAATTCGCCCCCACCCGTACCTTCAGGGGACACGCCGGTGAAAAAGCGTCATCCCGCAAGTAACGGAAGGAGAGAAAAGATATGGCAACTCGTGTTAAAGAGAAGGCCGCGGCGCGTCAGGCCAATGCCGACAAGCGCCCGCGCGCGACTGCCAAGTACGTCCGCGTTGCTCCCCGCAAGGCCAAGATCGTTGTGGATCTGATTCGCGGCAAGCAGGTTGACGATGCGCTGGCAATCCTCATGTATACGCCCAAGAGCGCCGCGCCGGTGGTGCAGAAGCTGCTGAGCAGCGCCATCGCCAACGCCGAGTACAAGGAAATGGATCGCTCCAGCCTGTACGTCGCGGAAGTGTACGCCAATCAGGGTCCGACCCTGAAGCGCTACTGGGCGCGTTCCCATGGCCGTGCCGATATGATCAAGAAGCACACCAGCCACATCACGATCGTGCTCGACCAGAAGTGAGGGAGGATATAAAATGGGACAGAAAGTTAATCCCCACGGCGCCCGCGTTGGTGTCATCCTGGACTGGAGCACCAAGTGGTACGCAGGGAAAAAGGATTTTTCCAACAACCTGATCGAAGACTATAACCTTCGCAAGCTGCTGAAGGAAAAGCTGAACACCGCCGGCATCTCCCGGATCGATATTCAGCGCGCCGGCACCAAGCTGCATGTCTGCGTCTATACCGCCAAGCCCGGCATCGTGATCGGCAGGGGCGGCGCCGGTGTCGAGGCCCTGAAGAAGGACCTGGAGAAGTACACCGGCCGCCAGGTTGCCCTGGACATCATGGAGATCAAGAACCCCGATACCGACGCTCAGCTGGTGGCCGAGAACATCGCCGAGCAGCTGGAAAAGCGCATCTCCTTCCGCCGCGCCATGAAGCAGGCCATCTCCCGCTCCATGAAGGCCGGCGCCAAGGGCATCAAGACCTCTTGCTCCGGCCGCCTGGGCGGCGCTGATATCGCCCGCTCGGAGGGCTATCACGAGGGCTCCATTCCGCTGCAGACGCTGCGCGCCAACATCGATTACGGCTTCGCTGAGGCAAAGACCACCTACGGCCGTATCGGCGTGAAGGTGTGGATCTACAAGGGCCAGGTGCTGCCCCAGAACGGCAAGACGGTTCTGCAGGGCTACACCGATCTGAAGAGCCCCTTCGCCGGGCGCGGCGACCGTCGCAGGAACGACAGAAACGACCGCGGTCCGCGCGGCGAGCGTAAGGGACGTCAGGATCGGCCCGAGCGCAAGGAAGGAGGCAACTAAGCAATGCTGATGCCCAAGAGAGTCAAGCACCGCAAGCAGCAGCGCGGTCGCATGAAGGGTAAGGCCCAGAGGGGCAACTTCATCGCCTACGGCGAATACGGCCTTGTGGCGACCCAGCCCGGCTGGGTGACCTCCAACCAGATTGAGGCTGCCCGTCAGGCCATGACCCGCCGCACCAAGCGTGGCGGCCAGGTCTGGATCAAGATTTTCCCCGACAAGCCCATCACCGCCAAGCCCGCTGAGACCCGAATGGGTTCCGGCAAGGGCGCTCCGGAGTACTGGGTGAGCGTCATCAAGCCCGGCCGCGTGCTGTTTGAGATGGCCGGCATCCCCGAAGAGGTGGCCCGCGAGGCTCTGCGCCTGGCCGCCCACAAGCTTCCCATCACGACCAAGTTCATCAAGAAAGAGGCCGTTCAGGAAGCCGCCAATACTGAGATGGGTGGTGAAGAGCAATGAAGACCAAGGACGAACTGAAGGCCCTGCAGGCCAAGACCATGGCCGAGCTCACCACTGACTTGAACGAAAAGAAGGGCGAGCTGTTCAACCTGCGCTTCCAGCTGGCGACCGGTCAGCTGCAGAACACCGCGGCCATCCGCGACTGCAAGAAGAGCATTGCCCGCGTAAAGACCGTCATCCGTCAGCGCGAGCTGGCCGGGAAGGCGTAACGAGAGAGGAGGCAACTGAAAATGGCTGAAGTGAGAGGAATGCGCAAAACTCGTATCGGCGTGGTTGTTTCCGACAAGATGGACAAGACCATCGTCGTTGCGATTCGCACCCGCGTCAAGCATCCGCTGTACGGCAAAATCATGAACCGCACCAACAAGATCAAGGTGCATGACGAAGAGAACCAGTGCGGCATTGGCGATACCGTGAAGATCATGGAGACCCGCCCGCTGTCCAAGGACAAGCACTGGCGCCTGGTTGAGATCATCGAAAAGGCGAAGTAAGCCGAAAGGGCTTTGCCGGTGTTAGAGTGCCGGCTGGCTCGAACCCACACCACAAGGAGGAAGAAATAATATGATTCAGCCTCAAACTCGTTTGAAGGTTGCCGATAATTCCGGCGCTAAGGAAATCATGTGCTTCCGCGTGCTGGGCGGCTCTTTCCGCCGCACCGGCAGCGTGGGCGACGTGATCGTCGCTTCCGTGAAGTCCGCCACTCCCGGCGGCGCCGTGAAGAAGGGCGATGTCGTGAAGGCCGTTATCGTCCGCACGCGCAAGCAGTATCGCCGTCCCGACGGAACCTATATCCGCTTCGACGACAATGCCGCCGTGATCATTAATGAACAGAAGCAGCCCCGCGGCACCCGCATCTTTGGGCCCGTGGCGCGTGAGCTCCGCGAAAAGGATTATATGAAGATCGTTTCGCTGGCGCCCGAAGTGCTTTAATGGAGGTGCAACCATGGCAGTTAAGCTCAACGTAAAGGTCGGCGATACCGTCAAGGTCATCTCCGGCGAGGACAGGAACAACAAGGACAACACTGGCAAGGTTCAGAAGGTCTTTCCCGAGACCGGCCGGATCATCGTCGAAGGCATCAACCTGGTGAAGAAGCACCAGAAGCCCCGCGGACAGGGGATGCCCGGCGGCATCATCGAAAAGGAAGCGGCCATCGACGCCTCCAACGTGATGGTGATTTGCCCCAAGTGCGGCAAGCCCACCCGTATCGGCCATGTGTTTATCGAAGGCGAGGGCAAGGCCTCTCGCCGCAAGCGCCGCGTATGCAAGAAGTGCAAAGCGGTCTTTGACAACTGATGTTAAGGGAGGATTAGCACAGTGGCTAGATTAAAGGATAAGTACCGCGCGGAGGTTGTGCCGGCGCTGCAGCAGCGCTTCGAGTACAAGAACGTGATGGAAATTCCGCGCCTCGAAAAGATCGTTATCAACATGGGTCTGGGCGATTGCAAGGACAACGCCAAGGCTCTGGAGGTGGCCGTGACCGAGCTGACGACCATCGCCGGCCAGAAGCCCCTGGTGACCAAGGCGAAGAAGTCCATCGCAAACTTCAAGCTGCGCGCGGGCATGAACGTCGGCGCGAAGGTTACCCTGCGCGGCGACAGGATGTATGAGTTCGCCGATAAGCTTGTCAGCATCGTGCTGCCCCGCGTGCGCGACTTCCGCGGCGTATCCACCAAGGCCTTCGACGGCCGCGGCAATTACAGCCTGGGTGTGCGTGAGCAGCTGATTTTCCCCGAAATCGAGTACGACAAGGTTGAAAAGATTCGCGGCATGGAGATGATCTTCGTCACCACCGCCAAGACCGACGAGGAAGCCAGGGAACTGCTCCGCCTGCTGGGCATGCCGTTCCAGAGGGCTTGATTGAAGGAGGAAATTCAACGTGGCTAAGACAAGCATGAAGATAAAGCAGGCCCGGCCCGCAAAGTACTCTACCCGCGCCTATACCCGCTGCCGCATCTGCGGCCGTCCGCACTCCGTGCTTCGCAAGTACGGCGTGTGCCGCATCTGCTTCCGCGAGCTGGCCTATGCGGGTCAGATCCCGGGCGTTCGCAAGGCCAGCTGGTAATCCGGCAGTTTAAGGAGGTAACAAAATGGCGGTTATTAATGATCCCATCGCGGATATGCTCACCAGAATCCGCAACGGCCAGGTTGCCAGACACGACAGCGTCACGATGCCCGCTTCCAACATGAAGAAGGCGATCGCGAAGATCCTGCTGGACGAAGGCTATATCAAGTCGGTTGATTATATCGATGACGGTCTGCAGGGCCAGATCAAGGTGACCCTGAAGTACGTCCAGGGCAAGGAGCCCGTCATCAAGGGTCTCAAGCGCATTTCCAAGCCCGGACTGCGCGTTTACGCCAGAAACGATGAAATTCCGAAGGTCCTGGGCGGCCTGGGAATCGCCATCGTGTCCACGTCCAAGGGCGTGATGACCGACAAGGAAGCCCGCAACGCGGGTGTCGGCGGCGAAGTTCTGGCCTATATCTGGTAATTAAGTTGGAGGTGCACTAGAATGAGTCGAATCGGTAGACTTCCGATCCCGGTTCCCGCCGGCGTGACCGTGACCATCGCGGATGACAACACCGTGACCGTCAAGGGCCCCAAGGGTGAACTGAGTCAGAAGGTTAACAAGGATATCAAGGTCGAACAGGTCGGCGCCGAAGTCATCGTATCCCGCCCGTCCGACAGCAAGCCCCACCGCTCGATGCATGGTTTGTACCGGTCCCTGATCAATAACATGGTCACTGGCGTGACCAAGGGATTCGAGAAGAAGCTGCATATCGAAGGCGTCGGCTGGCGTATTTCCGAGTGGAACAAGAACCAGTTGACCATCGCGGTCGGCTACTCGCATCCCGTTATCGTCGACGCCCCCGAGGGGATTGAGTTCGACGTGGACAAGAGCAACGTGAATTTCTCTGTCAAGGGCATTGACAAGCAGCTGGTCGGCGCCATCGCCGCCGATATCCGCGCCATCCGTAAGCCGGAGCCGTACCACGGCAAGGGCATCCGCTATGAGGGCGAATACGTCCGCCACAAGGAAGGCAAGGCCGGTAAGAAGTAATGAGGGAGGGTACCGCAAATGTTTAACAAGCGTGATCGCAACGAGGTTCGCAAGATCCGTCATGAGCGCGTACGCAAAAAGATCAGCGGGACGCCCGATCGTCCCCGGCTTTGCGTATTCCGCAGCAACAAGCACATCTACGCCCAGATCATCGACGATGTCGCCGGCAACACCCTGGCTGCGGCTTCCACCGTGGAGAAGGAAATTGCCGCTCAGCTGACTGAGTGCGACAAGAAGGGCGAAGCCAAGATCGTGGGCAAAATCGTCGCCGAGCGCGCCCTGAAGGCGGGCATCAAAGAGGTCGTCTTTGATCGCGGCGGTTATATCTACACCGGTCGCGTGGCCGAGCTGGCAGCCGGCGCACGCGAGGGCGGTCTGGACTTCTAATATAGGAGGGAAACAACGCAATGCAGCGCAGAGAAGAAGACAACAGATATTTGGAAAAGCTGGTTGCCGTGAATCGCGTTTCCAAGACCGTCAAGGGCGGCCGCAACATGCGGTTCTCCGCACTGATGGTGGTTGGCGACACTGAAAACCCCGGCACCGTCGGCTGCGGCATGGGCAAGGCTGTTGAAATCCCCGAGGCCATTCGCAAGGGCCTGGAGGATGCCAAGAAGTCCATGATCACCATTCCGCTGAACGGCACCACCATCCCCCATGAGGTCGTGGGCGTGTTCGGCACCGGCAGGGTGAAGATGCTGCCCGCTCCGGAAGGCACCGGCGTTATCGCCGGCGGCCCGGTGCGCGCCGTCCTGGAGGCCGCCGGCATCAAGGACATCGTCACCAAGTCCATCGGCTCGAACAACAAGATCAACATGGTTCGCGCCACCCTGGCAGGACTCAAGCAGCTTCGCAGCGCCGAACAGGTTGCGGCCATGCGCGGCAAGTCCGTTGAAGAGCTGCTCGGTTAAGGGGGTACAACAATATGAAGCTGAAAATAACGCAGACCAAGTCCACCATCGCTTGCCTGAAGGACCAGATCGCCACCATCGAGGCGCTGGGGCTTCACAGGATCGGCCACACGGTTGTCAAGGAAGACAGCCCGGCCGTCCGCGGCATGATCTTTAAGGTCAAGCACATGGTCAAGGTCGAAGAGATCGCAGAATAAGGAGGTCTGGACAACATGAAACTTCATGATCTCAAACCCGCCGTGGGCGCAACCACGGCCCCGAAGCGCCTGGGGCGCGGCACGGGTTCCGGTCTGGGCAAGACCTCCGGCAAAGGACACAAGGGCGCAAAGGCCCGCTCCGGCGGCGGCAAGCGGCCCGGCTTCGAGGGCGGCCAGATGCCCCTGACCATGCGCCTGCCCAAGCGTGGCTTCACCAACAAGTGGCGCGTGGAATACGCGACCGTGAACGTCGATCGCCTCAACATCTTTGAGGACGGCGCGGTCGTGACCCCTGTTGAGCTGGTGGAATCCGGCATCCTGAAGAACGTTCAGGACGGCGTGAAGATTCTCGGCAATGGCGAAATCACCAAAAAGCTGACCGTGAAGGCGACGAAGTTCACCCAGACGGCCAAGGAAAAGATCGAGGCGGCAGGCGGGAAAGTCGAGGTGTTCTGATATGCTTGAGACATTGAAGAACGCCTGGAAGATTGCGGACCTTCGCAAGAAGATCCTCTACACCCTGGGTATGCTGCTGATCTACAGGCTGCTGTGCTATGTGCCCACCCCGGGCGTCAACACCAGCCTCATCGCATCGGCGCTGGAGCGCTACTCCCTGCTGGGCTTCATCAATTCGATGACCGGCTCGGACCTTTCCAACTACACCATCATGGCCATGGGCATCACCCCGTACATCAATGCCAGCATTATCATGCAGCTGCTGTGCGTGGCGATCCCGAAGCTTGAAGAGATGCAGAAGGAAGGCGAAGAGGGCCGCAAGAAGATCGCGCAGATCACCCGCTATGTCACGGTGGGTCTGGGCTTCGTGCAGGCCATCGCGCTGACCATCGGCCTGCACGCCAACGCTACCAACGGCTTCCTGGGCCTGCTGACCATCGGCTTCTGCCTGGCCGCGGGCACCGCGATTGCCATGTGGATGGGCGAGCGCATCACCGAAAACGGCATCGGCAACGGCATCAGCCTGCTGATCTTCGCCGGCATCATCTCCAACCTGGCCCGCAGCGTGGGCACCAACGTCTACTCCCTGTTCACCGGGACCCAGGTGGGCAACCTTGCCCCTCAGATGATCTCCTCTCTGCTGGTGTTCGTCATCCTGGTGGTGGGCATCGTGCTGGTGGACCTGGCCGAGCGCCGCATCCGCATCCAGTACGCCAAGCGCATGGTCGGCCGCAAGATGTATGGCGGCCAGTCCACGCACATCCCGCTGAAGCTGAATGCCTCCGGCGTTCTGCCGCTGATCTTCGCCAACGCGATCATGCAGTTCCCGGCCACCATCCTGGCTTTCTTCCCCAATTCCGGGGCGAATCAGTGGTGGACCAGCCACGTCAGCTCCACGCACCTGCTGTATCAGGTCATCTTCGCGCTGATGATTTTCGGGTTCACCTTCTTCTATTCTGAGATTTCCTTCAATCCCGTTGAGATTGCCAAGAACATCCAGAACAACGGAGGCATGATTCCCGGCATCCGCCAGGGCAAGCCGACCAGCGACTACATCAAGAAGATCACCCGCCGCATCACCATGTTCGGCGCGATCTACCTGGCCGTGCTGGCCGTGATCCCCATGATCATCTACTCGCTTGCCGGCGTCAGCCTGCCCTTCGCGGCGTCTTCCCTGCTGATCGCGGTTTCCGTCGCCATGGAAACCATGCGTGAGCTGGAAAGCCAGATGCTGATGCGCCACTACAAGGGATTCCTGAACTGATCCCTGGAGGAAACCATATGAAACTGATCTTTCTGGGCCCTCCCGGTGCCGGCAAGGGCACACAGGCAGTCGGAGTGAGCGCGCACCTGGGTGTGCCGCACATTTCCACCGGCGATATGTTTCGCATGGCCATCAAGAACCAGACGCCCACCGGCCTCGAGGCCAAACGGTATCTGGACGCCGGTCAGCTCGTTCCCGACAGCGTGACCATCGCCATGGTGCGTGAGCGCCTGGGCATGGACGACTGCGCAAACGGCTACCTGCTGGATGGTTTTCCCCGCACGGTGGATCAGGCGATCGCTTTGGATCAGATTTCCGCGCCTGATACCGTGATTGACATCTTCGTTCCCGATGAGCGGCTGCAAAGCCGTCTCACCGGGCGCAGGGTGTGCGGAAAGTGCCAGGGCACCTTCCACATCTCCAAACTCGATGATGAGCATACCTGCCCGATTTGCGGCGGGGAGCTGTATCAGCGCAACGACGACAAGCCCGAGACGATCGCCACCCGCCTGCAGGCCTATCACGAGCAGACGGAGCCGCTGATCGATTACTACAAGGGCAACGACAAGCGGCGCGTGGTCGAAGAAAACCGCCTGAAGACGGTGGACGGAGACTGCAAGCCGGAGGATGTGTTCAAGGCCATCCTCGCAACGCTGGAGTAAAGCATGATCACGATCAAGAATGAATCACAGATAGAGAAAATGCGAAAGGCCGGCGCGCTGCTGCACAGCGTGCTTGAGGCCCTCCGCAAGGAGATTGAGCCCGGCGTGACCACGCTGCATCTGGATCATATGGCCGAAAGGCTGATCCGCGAAGGCGGCGGCATCCCGTCCTCGAAGGGCTATGAGGGTTTTCCCTTTTCAATCTGTGCTTCTGTGGATGATCAGGTTGTCCACGGTTTCCCCGACAAGACCAAGCTGCGCAAGGGCCAGCTGTTGTCTGTAGACTGCACCTGCCTGCTGGACGGCTGGCAGTCCGACAGCGCATTTTCCGTGGTGGTCGGCGGCGGCAACGCCGAGGCGCAAAAGCTGGTGGATGCCACCGAGCGGTGCTTCTGGCTTGGCGCTCAGCAGGCCGTGGCGGGCAACCGCCTCGGCGATATCGGCCACGCGGTGCAGGCCTATGCCGAATCCCTCGGCTACGGCGTTGTGCGCGATCTGTGCGGTCACGGCATCGGCACGGAGATGCACGAGGATCCCAATGTGCCGAACTATGGCAATCCCGGACGGGGCGTGCGGCTCCAGAAGGGCATGACCATTACCATAGAGCCGATGATCTCCATGGGCACATGGAAGGTCTACTGCGAGGACAACAATTGGACCATTGTTACCCGGGATGGCAGCCCCAGCTCCCACTATGAGCATACGCTGCTCATCACCGATGGAGAGCCGGAGCTTCTGTCCTGGCCCGGGAAAAGGGTGTCGGAGGTTCTTAAATGAAGCGATTGCCCATAGAAATTGGCAGCATCGTCATTTCATTGGCAGGCCGGGACGAGGGCAGGAGGTTCATCGTCATACAGGAATTGGACGACGATTTCGTAATGGTCGCCAACGGCCAGCTTCGAAGGATGGACCACCTGAAAAAAAAGCGGCGCAAGCATCTCAAGCCCACGGGACGTGTGGTGGAGGAGCTTCGCGCCCGGCTGAGCGAAGGCCGGCCGGTTGAGGATCATGAATTGCGCTTCTGGTTGAGCGAGGAGGAGGAAGAGCTTGTCCAAGTCTGATGTTATCGAAGTCGAAGGCGTTGTCACGGAAGCCTTTCCCAACGCCATGTTCGAAGTTCAGCTGCCCAACGGGCATAAGATACTGGCGCATGTTTCCGGCAAGATGCGCATGAACTACATCCGCATATATCCCGGTGACAAGGTTACGATTGAGCTCTCGCCCTATGATCTGACCCGCGGCCGGATCACCTGGCGTTCCAAGAGCTGACCCACATTATCCTGTCAGATCGTTTCAGCCGCAGGGTTGAACGGCTGGCGCGATCCGATGAAGATAGGAGGCTATGTCATCATGAAAGTGAGACCTTCCGTTAAGCCCATCTGCGAAAAGTGCAAGATCATCAAGCGCAAGGGCCGCGTCATGGTCATCTGCGAAAATCCCAAGCACAAGCAGAAGCAGGGCTGACCGACTGATGAATGGGCGGGGGAGCGAAAGCTCTCCCGTCTTTTTAGCGGTTTCATGCGGCGGACGTCATCAGATTGACCTCATCCGAAATGTGTAACATCGGCCCATTTTCGTTCAGAAATGCAGGCGGCCCTGCATTTCGAGTGCTGGACACAAAAAATAACAAAATAAGCAGTAAAAATTAACATTCGGTGCATAAAAGATGTAAGAATAGCATTGGAAAATATGCTATAATCTTTCGGTATGACGGAATTTCGGAGCGGCTGACGCGCCTTACCCGCGCGTTTTCCGGAATTTGGACGCCATACATGCCCGTTTGACGCTACGCCAGGCGCCAAACCCAGGTGGGGGTCCTCTGGATTCCCGGCGGAGTCTGTGGGCGCCGCCGATGCTGCCCAATCTATGTAAGGGCAATATCGCCATTTTTCCAAGCACAGCATAGGAAGTATTTTGGAGGTGCAAACAACACATGGCACGAATTGCTGGTGTCGACCTTCCCAGGGAGAAGCGAATTGAGATCGCTCTGACGTATATCTACGGCATTGGCCGCAACATCGCAGACGATATCATCGAGGCCACGGGCGTCAACCCGGATACCCGGGTTAAGGACCTGACCGAAGAGGATATCGGTAAGCTGCGCGACTACATTGACCATCACGTCAAGGTAGAGGGCGACCTGCGCCGCGAAGTCTCCATGAACATCAAGCGCCTGATGGAAATCGGCTGCTATCGCGGCCTGCGCCATCGCCGCGGTCTGCCCGTGCGCGGACAGAACACCAAGCAGAATGCCCGTACCCGCAAGGGCCCGAAGAAGCAGGCTGCCGGTAAGAAGAAGAAGTAATCACCTGAAATTTAGGGAGGATTAATTGCTATGGCAAAGCCGAAGCTGAAAAAGGTTACCCGCAAACGCCGCGAGAAGAAGCTCGTGGAGCGCGGCGCAGCCCATATTCGCTCTTCTTTTAACAATACGATCGTGACGATCACGGATACCGCCGGCAACGCGCTGAGCTGGGCTTCCGCTGGCGGACTGGGTTTCCGCGGCAGCAAGAAGTCCACGCCCTTCGCCGCCCAGAGCGCCGCTGAGACCGCCGCGAAGGCCGCCATGGAGTATGGCCTGAAGACCGTTGAGGTCTATGTCAAGGGCCCCGGCTCCGGGCGTGAGGCCGCCATCCGTTCGCTGCAGGCCGCGGGTCTGGAAGTGAACATGATCAAGGACGTGACGCCCATCCCCCATAACGGATGCCGCCCGCCCAAGCGCAGAAGAGTGTAATTGAGAGGAGAAAGACGGACATGGCTAAGAATACACAGCCCGTTCTGAAAAGGTGCAAGGCGCTGGGTCTGTCTCCTGCAGTGTTGGGTTATTCCAAGGAGACCAACCGCAATCCCAAGCCCCAGATGCGCCGCAAGCAGTCTGAATACGGCAAGCAGTTGATGGAAAAGCAGAAGGTTAAGTTCATCTACGGCGTGCTGGAAAAGCAGTTCCATCATTATTATGAAATGGCCGAGCGCAAGCGCGGCATCACCGGCGAGATCCTGCTCCAGTATCTGGAGCGCCGCCTTGACAACGTCGTGTTCCGCATGGGCTTCGCCAGCACCCGCCGCGAGGCGCGCCAGCTGGTGAATCACGGTCACTTCACCGTGAACGGCAAGCGCTGCAACATCCCCTCCGCCATGGTCAAGCCCGGCGACGTGGTGGCCGTGTGCCAGAAGAGCCAGTCTTCGGCGAAGTTCAAGGCTCTGATTGAGGAATACGGCAAAAAGACCGTGCCGCAGTGGATCGAAAAGCAGGCCGAGAGCTTCGAGGGCAAGATTGCCGCGATGCCCAGCCGCGAAGATATTGACTATGAGGTTTCTGAGAACCTGATCGTCGAGCTGTACTCCCGCTAATTGCTGTTTGTAACAGTCAATCGCTCTTCTCCTGCGTATGCGCGATTCGAAACGGCATCACGCGGGGCAGGGCCAGCACCGCGGGCCGGGGTTTCCCCCGGCCGCGACAAGGAGAGGAGGAAACGCTGAGTGATCGATCAAATCGAAAAGCCCAAAATTGAACGTGTGGAAGTCGGCGAAAACAACCGTTATGGCAAGTTTGTCGTCAACCCTCTGGAGCGTGGCTTCGGCCAAACCCTGGGCAATTCTCTGCGCCGCGTGCTGCTGAACTCGCTGCCCGGCGTTGCGGCGACGAGCGTCCGTATCGAGGGCGTTCAGCATGAGTTTTCGACCGTTCCCGGCATGAAGGAAGATGTTGCGGAACTGATCCTTAACATCAAGCTTCTCTCTGCGAAACTCTTCACGGACAACCCCAAGGTTGTCTCCATCGATGCGCACGGTCCCTGCGAAATCACCGCGGGCGACATCAAGGCGGACGACGAGGTTGAAATCGTCAACCCCGAACTGCACATCGCAACGCTTTCCGAGGGCGGCCATCTGCAATGCCAGATCACCCTCGAAAAGGGAAGAGGCTATGTCTCCGCAGAGCGGAACAAGCAGCTCGCACAGGAACGCAACAAGGTGACCGGGATGCCCATCGGCGTGATTCCGGTGGACTCCATTTTCACCCCCATCCGCAAGGTCAGCTACGCCGTGGAGGACACCCGCGTCGGCCAGGTGACGGACTATGACAAGCTGACCATCGAGGTGTGGACCAACGGCAGTATTCTGCCCAAGGAGGCGCTCGCTTCCGCCGCGCAGATCCTGACGAACAATATGCGCCTGTTCATTGACCTGACGGTGAACGTCGTCCGCGTTGATTACAACGAGCCGGAGATCGACGACAAGAGCAAGGTCCTTGAGATGACCATCGAGGAGCTGGATCTTTCCGTCCGTGCGTTCAACTGCCTCAAGCGCGCCGGCATCAATACGGTGGCCGAGCTGGTGCAGCGCAATCAGGAGGATATGATGAAGGTGCGCAACCTCGGCAAAAAGTCTCTGGAAGAGGTGGAGCAGAAGCTGATCGCTCTGGGCCTCTCCCTGAAGACCAGCGAGGAATAAACCCGGGGCGCGGCGCCTTGAACGCGCGTTTGAGCCGCCCGACCTTTACACCGATATAAGCATCAAGGGAGGAACCAGAAATGGCCAATCGCAAGCTGGGTCGGCCCACCGACCAGAGAATGGCGATGCTTCGCAATCAGGTCACGAACCTGATCTGGTATGGCAAGATCGAAACCACTCTGGCCCGTGGCAAGGAGGTTCAGTCTCTGGCTGAGCATCTCGTGACCATCGCCATGCGCCAGTGTGACAATACCATCGAAGTCACCAAAAAGCATATGAACGACAAAAAGCAGGTGGAGGAGCTGACCGTGCAGAACGACAGCCCCGCCCGTCTGGCTGCCCGTCGTCAGATCATGCGCTACCTGTACGACCTTCCCGCCGTCCAGAAGGAAGGCGAGGAAAAGGACGATTTCAAACAGCGCCAGAAGGATGTCAAGCATCAGGTTGTGGAAAAGCTGTTCCGTGAAATCGCGCCCAAGTACAAGAAGCGCGCCGAGGAAAAGGGCCAGGGCGGCGGCTATACCCGCATCGTCAAGAAGGGCCCCCGTCGCGGCGACGCCGCCGAGATGGTAATCCTGGAGTTCATCTGATCAAAGCCATTATGAAACCGCCTTCACGCATATGCGCGAGGGCGGTTTTTCGCAGGTTCGTTTTCAGGTTCCGGCGATGGGGGGCTGCACATAGGGCGCGGTGATGCTCACGGTCTCCAGCACCTGGTAGCGGTCCATCTGCAAATGCTTCTTCATGGACAGGGCTTCCTCGATGGGCGTTTCCACCATGTCGCCGCCCCGGGTGCCGATGATGCAGTTGCCGCGCCCCTCAAGGAAGGACTTCACGGCGAAGTAGCCCATGCGGGTGGCCGTCTCGCGGTCCCGGGCGTTGGGCGCGCCGCCGCGCTGGATGTGGCCCAGCACGGTCACGCGGGGCTCTATGCCGATGGCCTCGTGAATTTGCTTGCCGATCTCCACCGCGCTGCCCACGCCCTCGGCCACCACGATCATGAAGTGGGTGCTGCCCGCCAGGCGCGCGCTGCGGATGCGGTCGATCACGTCCCGCTGGAAGTCCAGCTCCCGCTCGGGCACCAGCACCGCGGTGGCGCCCACGGCGATGCCCACGTACAGCGCCAGGAAGCCCGCGTTGCGGCCCATGACCTCTACCACGGAGCAGCGCTCGTGGCTCTGCATGGTGTCGCGCAGCTTGTCGATGCAGTCGATGGCGGTGTTACAGGCGGTGTCAAAGCCGATGGTGTAATTGGTGCAGCCGATGTCGTTGTCGATGGTGGCCGGCACGCCCACCACCGGGATGCCCAGCCGGGACAGCGCCAGCGCCCCGCGGAAGGTGCCGTCGCCGCCGATGGCCACAATGCCGTCCAGCCCCAGCATCTTGCAGGTGGAGACCGCGCGGGCGCGGCCCTTTTCGGTCATGAAATCCTCGCTGCGGGCGGTGTAGAGGATGGTGCCGCCCCGGGAGATGATGTGGCCCACGCTGGCGGCGTCCAGCTGAACAAAATCGCTGTTGATAAGTCCCTGCCAGCCGCGGCGGATGCCGATGCACTGGATTCCACTGGATACCGCTGTGCGCACCACGGCGCGAACCGCCGCGTTCATGCCCGGGGAATCGCCGCCGCTGGTCAATACGCCGATGCGCCTGATCGTCTTTTCCATGTGTGACACTCCTTTTTGCGTAAATTGAGTTGCCTATATTATACCGAAAAAAACGCCCCGCGTCTATATCTTGCCGCAGCATTGTCCGCCGGAAGCGCGACTTTTTCATCTTGCCATGTGGCATAAAATGCCGTATAATATAATAGATAAAATGGATGTATGTCCGCTTTGCGCGGGTTTACGGATGGGAAGGTTTACTTTGGCAAAGATCATAGCTGTGACGAACCAGAAGGGCGGCGTGGGCAAGACCACCACCGCCGTGAATTTGAGCGCCTGCATCGCGGCGCTGGGCAAGCGCGTGCTGCTGGTGGATATCGATCCGCAGGGCAACGCCACTTCGGGCCTGGGCAGGAACGGGGATGTGGAAAACACGGTTTACGACGTGCTGATCGGCGAAGCCACGGCGGCGGAGGCAACGCTGGACACGGGGTTCGGCCCGCTGTACCTGATCCCCACGGCCATCGAGTTGGCCGGAGCGGAGATCGAGCTGGTGGCGGTGGAGAACCGGGAGCAGCTGCTCAAGGCCGCCCTGGAGCCGGTGCGCGGCGATTATGATTACATATTCATCGATTGCCCGCCGTCGCTGAGCTTGCTGACGCTGAACGCGCTGACCGCGGCGGACAGCGTGCTGATCCCCATTCAATGCGAATACTACGCGCTGGAGGGCGTGGGCCAGTTGGTGAACACCATCAAGCTCATGCGCAGGAAGCTGAATCCGGATCTGGCGGTGGAGGGCATCCTGCTGACCATGTTCGATGCCCGCACGAACCTGTGCGCCCAGGTGGTGCAGGAGGTGCGCAACCACTTTCGGGACGAGGCCTTTGAGACCATGATCCCCCGGAACGTGCGGCTCAGCGAAGCTCCGAGCTACGGCCTGCCCATTCACCTGTACGATGCCCGCTGCAACGGCGCGAAGGCCTATCAGGAGCTGGCAAAGGAATTGATGGAGAGAAACAGGTAGCTTTTGCGTTGCCGCTCCGCAAATCAGTATTTCCACAACACCATGGAGGTTGAGCATAATGGCGAAGAAGATACAGCGCGGCCTGGGCCGGGGGCTTGGCGCACTGCTGGGCGAGGATGTGGTGACCGAGAGCGCCCCGGCCGTGCAGGACGCGGCAGAGGCGCAACAGCCGCAGGCCGATGTGGACGCGGTGCGGATGCTGCCGATCCATCTGATCGATCCCAACCGGGAGCAGCCCCGCCACAGCTTTGACGAGGCAGCCCTGAACGAGCTGGCGGCGTCCATCCGCGCGGTGGGCGTGCTGCAGCCCATCATCGTCTCCCCCAGCGGGGAGCGCTATACCATCATCGCCGGTGAACGCCGCTACCGCGCGTCGCGGCTTGCGGAGCTTTCGGAGATCCCGGCCATCGTGCGGGACTGGGACAGCCAGATGCGCCTGGAGGCTGCTCTGATTGAAAATTTGCAGCGCGACGACCTGAACCCGGTGGAGGAGGCCATGGGCGTGCGGCGCCTGATGGACGAGGCCGGGCTGACCCAGGAGAGGGTGGCCGAGCGGTTGGGCAAGAGCCGCCCCGCCGTGGCGAACCTGCTCAGGCTGCTGAACCTGCCGGAGAGCGTGCGGCAGCTGCTGATCGATGGCAAGCTGTCCGCGGGCCACGCCCGGGCGCTGGTGACGGTGGACCCCCGGCGGCAGGTGCAGCTGGCCAACCTGACCGTGCAACAGGGCTGGTCCGTTCGCCAGCTGGAGCGCATCTGCGCACAGCCGGTCAAGGAGGAGCAAAAAAAGCCCCGCGTGCCCCGGGATGCCCAGATCGGCGAGCTGGAGAGCATGGCGCGGGAACTGTTCGGCACCCGCGTGCGCCTGGACGGCACCACCGAGAGCGGACGAATTACGCTGTTCTATTATAATGGAGACGATTTGCAGCGCATCTGGGACGTGCTGGAGATGGCCCGGGAGAAGTGAAGCGCTTGCGCAGAGGAGCAAATATGTATACCGAACAGGACATGGCCGTGATCAACGGCAAAATTCGCAAAAACTGGCTGGTGCTTGCGCCCATACTCGCCGCGCTGCTGGCCGCGTATGTCTACGCGCTGCACGCGGGCATACACTGGCTGGCCATGGTGATGGGTCCGCTGTTGTTTGTGGCGGCCTGCTATGGGCTGCTGGCCTATCTGGTGCCCAACACGCGCTATCGTTCCTTTCTGGAGAGCCTTGAGGACGGCCTCAGCCGGGATGTGTGCGGCACGATCGTGGAGATTTCGGACAGGGCCGAGCCGCAGGACGGCGCCATGGTGCTGCCGGTGCGCGTGAAGCTGGATCCCGACGCCGAGGGCGGCGCTGAGGAAAAGCACACCTCCGCCCTGGCGGAGCGCCTTCGCCTGGGGCAGGACGAGGACACGGACGATGAGCGCATCGTCTATCTGAACGTCTCCAAGCGTTCCGGCTTTCCAGCCCCCGGCACGGCGGTGTTGCTGCACTGCTGCGGAAGGCATATCAAGGCGGTGGAGATAAAGGATGCGTGAGCAGCCCCTGATTGTGGCCGCGGCCGTCACCCTCAGGGCGGGGCGGGTCATGATCTGTCAGCGCAGGCCCGATGCCCACAACGGCCTGAAATGGGAATTTCCCGGCGGCAAGCTGGAAGCGGGGGAGAGCCCTGAAGCGGCGCTGGCCCGGGAACTTCGTGAGGAGCTGGGCATTGAGGCCCGGGTGGGCCGCGTGTGCGACGCGATCTATTATCGCTATCCGGACCGGGACGTGCTGGTGCTGTTCTACCTGTGCGAAATCCTCTCCGGGGAGCCGCGCACGCTGGACTGCAATGCCATTGAATGGACGGCCTTCGAGGACCTGGCGGGCTATGACTTCGCCGCGGCGGACAGGGCGTTTGTGAATCGGCTGGGAATAGGATAGACAAGGCGCACCGGTTTGCCCGCGTGCGCCTTGCGGCTTTCGGAGCCTGTACAATCGGATGCGCGGGCCCGTGTCAGCTGTCGCGGATTCAGATCTTCGGCGTCCCCGCTTAAACGCGGCCCGGGGAAGCGCCGGCCGTTTCTCATCCCTCGCCGCGAATTGAAGCGCTTTTTGTCTTTCCTTTACGCGGACGGTCGCTTGAATTGACATTTGGGCGGCAAGAGTGTATCATTGGGTGGGAAGCTCTTTTATTCCATGCGGCGGGATGCTATAATGCCATCATGATGAGCCGGTGAGAGCGCCGATGTGCGCGGTCCATCGGCGAAGAAGGAGGTGCCGCCAATGGAAGGCTTGGGAAGTCTGCTGATGTCCAATGTCCCGGTGGTGGTGATGATGCTGGTGGGCGTGGGCCTGCTGGTGTTTGAAATGTACGTTCCGGGATTTGGCGTGCCGGGCATTTCCGGCATCGCGCTGCTGGTGCTGGGCTTTGTGCTGCTGGGGCCGACGCTGGCGCAGGGATTGATATTGTTCGCCATACTGGTGGCGATACTGTGCGTCGCGCTGTCGATCTGCCTGATCACGGCGTCGAGGGGGCGGCTGAGCAAGTCAAAGCTGGTCCTCAACGACGTTGCCGTGGCCGCCGACGCCGCGGAGAACAACGACCTGAACTACTTCGTCGGGCGGCAGGGCGTCACCCAGACGGCGCTCAGGCCCGCTGGCATCGCCGAATTTGACGGCGTGAAGCTGAACGTGGTGTCCGACGGCGAGTTCATCGATAAGGACGCGCGAATCAGCGTGCTTTCGGTGAAGGGCAACCGCATTGTGGTGCGGGAATTGAGGGAAGAATAAGAACGACGGTTGAAGGTTTCGACTGGACAGGAGGGTGAATCTCATGAATATGAATCAGATTATGCCGATTGCGATACCGATCATCATCATCGTGCTGGTGATCGCGCTGTTCTCGCTGTTCCCGCTGGGCCTGTGGTTCTCCGCGCTGATGAGCGGCGTGAAGATCAGCATATTCAACCTGGTGGGCATGAAGTTCCGCCGCGTGAATCCGCGCCGCATCGTGCCGCCGATGATCAAGGCCCGCAAGGCCGGCATCGACGTTTCGATGAATGAGCTGGAAACGCTCTATCTGGCGGGCGGCAACGTGGACCGGGTGGTGGACGCGCTGATCGCGGCCCAGAGCGCCCAGATCCAGCTGACCTTTGAACAGTCCAAGGCCATCGACCTGGCCGGCCGCAACGTGCTGGAGGCCGTGAAGATGTCCGTCAACCCCAAGGTGATCGAGACTCCCGTCATCGCGGCCATCGCCAAGAACGGCATCGAGCTGCGGGCCAAGGCGCGGGTGACCGTGCGGGCCAACATCGACCGCCTGGTAGGCGGCGCCGGCGAGGAGACCATCATCGCCCGCGTCGGCGAGGGCATCGTCACCACCGTCGGCTCCTCCGAGAGCCACAAGGACGTGCTGGAGAACCCGGATCTGATCAGCCGCACCGTGCTGAACAAGGGCCTGGACGCCGGCACCGCGTTTGAAATCCTCTCCATCGATATCGCGGACGTGGACGTGGGCCGCAACGTGGGCGCGCAACTGCAAATGGACCAGGCGGAGGCCGACCGGCGGATCGCCCAGGCCAAGGCTGAAGAGCGCCGCGCCATGGCCGTCGCCCATGAGCAGGAGATGAAGGCCAGCGTGCAGGAGATGCGCGCCAAGGTGGTCGAGGCCGAGGCCGAGGTGCCGAAGGCCATGGCGACCGCCCTGCGCGAGGGCAAGCTGGGCGTGATGGATTACTACAACATGCAGAACGTGCAGTCCGACACCCGCATGCGCGAGGCCATCGCCGGCGAAGGCGCGGCCCCCGCAAAGGAAGAGAAGAAGTAAGCATTCGCGGAGGGGGCGCGTCCCCCTCCGGATCTGAAAACTGACAGGAAGGGAGGCGGCCTTGTGGAAATCATCGGAGTGATCCTGTTCGTGCTGTTCTTTATCGTCGGCGCGGGCAGCAAGAACAAGAAGGGGAACAGCGCCGCCCAGAGGCCCGGCACGGCCGGCAACGCGCGGCAGCAGGCGCCCGTCGCCAACGCCCGCAGCGCCAGGCCGAAGCCGTCGGCGGGAAAGGTCAAGCCGGTCAGGCCGGCGTCCGCCCTGCCGAAGAACCTGGACGACCTCAAGGCGGCGATGAACCAGTGGCTTGAGGACGGAATGGCCGAGGTCAAGGGCGATGTCAAGCCCCTGGTGCAGCCCGCGGCCCAGTCGGTCCAGGGCGCGTCGATGCTGGACGACGCCCAGTGCGCCGGCGGCAGCATGCCCCACACCCACGACGAGGGCCACAGCAGCCTGGCGGACGAGGACTGC
The DNA here is from genome assembly GCA_017459565.1 of Clostridia bacterium. GTDB lineage: Bacteria > Bacillota > Clostridia > Christensenellales > Aristaeellaceae > UBA2862. The sequence continues at coordinate 25,516 of JAFUCP010000024.1, forward strand.
GCCGGCGGCAGCATGGAACACACCCATACCGAAGGCGTCAGCCGCGCCGCCCAGGCCCGCCGCATGGCCGCCATCGACGCGGGCCACCCCGACGGCGAGGACATCCTGCCCGAATCCATCGACGCCGCCGCCCTGCGCCGTGCCGTGGTGATGGCCGAGGTGCTGGGAAAGCCGAGGGCGCTGAGGAAATACTGATTTGCCGCACTGCGACAAATCAGTATTTAAGGGGTTAGGTTTAAGGGGTTAGGTTTTAGGTGGTGGTGCCCTAAAGGGCTAGCTTCGCGTCGCAAATCCTTACGGGATTTGTTTTGATTCAATGTAAACGACAGTAGTTTGTTCGTTTCTCGATCCTTTGAATAAAAGAAATCCGTCAGGATTTCTACCTTCCCTAACACCTAAAACCTATAACCTAAAACCTAAATACTGATTTGACGCAGAGCGACAAATCAGAATTTACAAAGGAGGTACCCATGACCCCGATCACTGTACTGATCGCCGACGACGACGCGGGCATGCGGCTGGTGATGCGCAAGCTCGTGGAGCAGGCGGAGGGCTATGAACTGGTGGGCGAGGCGGCGGACGGCACGGCGCTGATCCGGCTGTACGACGCGCAGCGGCCCGAGGTGGTGCTGTTGGACGTGGAGATGCCTGAGCTGTCGGGCATCGAGTGCGCCCGGGCCATACAGGACCGGGACCCGCGCACGGTGCTGGTGTTCGCCACGGCCCACGAGGAGTACATGGCCAACGCCTTCGAGGTGTACGCCTTCGATTACCTGGTGAAGCCCTTCCGGGTGGAGCGGGCCATGGAGACCTTCCGGCGCATCCGCGAGCGCCTGCGGGGCGGCGCGGTGGCGCCGATGCCCATGCCTGAAGACATGGAAGGTGCGGACGCCGATGCCTCCCCCGCCACGGGTCCCGAGCCCGCCGCGCCGCCCGTACCCGGGCGCATGATGCTGCGCCACCGGGAGGGGGTCAGCTTCGTGGACGTGGCCGACATCGCCATGGTGATGCGGGAGAACCGCGCCACCGTGCTGCTGATGAAGGACGGCGCGCGCTACGTGGTGCCCGACGGCATGGCCGAGCTGGACGAGCGCCTGCCGGACGAGATCTTCTTCCGCACCCACAAGAGCTACATCGTGAACCTGAACCTGATCGAATCCATACAGCCCTATGGCCGATGGACCTACGTGGTCAAGCTGAAGGGCCTCCGGGAGGACGCCCTGATCACCCACGAGCGGTTCGAGGAATTGCAGAAGCGGTTTATGTAGGCTTGCAAACAATGTCCACCCGGTTTTCCAAATCGGAAAACCGGGTGGACATTGTTGTTTGTTCAGCGCGACAAATCAGTATTTGTCACTTCACCCTCACCTTCTTCGCGCCGGACCAGGCGGACCAGTAGGTCTTTCCGCTGTCCTTCTTCCAGGCACGGATGCGCACGTAGTAGATCTTGCCCTTCTTTAAATTTTTCAGCACCCTTCGAACTGTGGCGGCCTTGCTGACCGTTACCTTCTTTGCGCCGCTGAAGTTCTTCTTCAGGCCGTATTGCAGCTGGTAGCCGCCCACGCCACCGGGGACCTTCTTCCAGCTTGCGGTCAGCTTTCCCTTGCCGGCGGTCAGCTTCAGGCCGGTCACCGCCTTCGGGTTGATCTTGAAACCGGTCATCGCGGTGCCGGTGTAGTCGCCGATGCCGGTGACCTCCACGAGGGCTGTGCCGATGGCCGTGTTGTAGCTGTAGCTGACGGTGTAGTCGCTGCCCCGGGTCAGCGTCTTTCCGTTCAGGACCACCTTCACCGCGGGCTTCAGGGCCTTGCCGGTGTACACCTGGTCCTTAACGGTGATCTTGCTGTCCATCACGCTGTGCTTGGGCTTCGACGGCCTGGCGGGCGCGGCGCCCAGGGAGACGAAGGGGATGCCGTTCTCGTTGGCATAGGTTTCGATAGTGCTGCCGTCGTAGCCGTAGAGGGTGAGCCTCGGGCAATTGTCGAAGGCGTGGTCGACGACCTCCGTCACCGATTCCGGCACCGTCACCCGCGTCAGGCTGTAGCATCCTGCGAAGCAGTATCCGGAGATCCACGGCACGCCGTAGGGGATGTCGACCCGGGTGAGGCTTCTGCAATCACTGAAGGCGCTGGCCAAGATGTTTTCCAGGCTGTCCGGCAGCGAGACGCTCTCCAGCCATTCGCAGCCGTTGAAGGTGTTGAGGGCCAGTGAGGTGACGCCCTCCTCAACCACGGCCCGCTTGATGCCGACGCCGCCGTTTACCTCCCAGAAGGCAAAGTAGTTGTCCATGTCGCCGCTGCCGGATATGGTCAGCAATCCGCTGTCATCCAGCGACCACTTGACGTTCGGCCCGCAGGACCCGCTCTTCACGGTTGCGTTGGGCGCGGCGGGGACGTCATTCTCCGTGACGGCGTCCTCCGAGGCGACGTCGTTTTGCGCCAGCTCGAAATCCCCGATTGCGGGCAGGTCGATATCGAGTTCCGCCCCGGGCAGGGCGAATGCGTCATCCGGTGCGTCTTCGATGATTACCGGCTCCGCCACGGCGCACATGCCGCCCAGCATCGCCAGCGCCATCACCAGCGCCAGCAGCTTCAGTGTCAGTCGCTTCATTATGTATAACCTCCTCTTGTTCCTGTCGTTACCGCTTCCATTATATCGCTTTGGCTGGCTGGATGTCAATAAACACTGATTTGTCGCGCTGCGACAAATCAGTAGTTAGGTTTTAGGTTATAGGTTTTAGGTGTTAGGGAAGGTAGAAATCCTGACGGATTTCTTTTATTCAAAGGACCGAGAAACGTAGTAACTACTGCCGTTTCCTTTGAATCAAACAAATCCCG
>JAFUCP010000155.1 GCA_017459565.1 Clostridia bacterium
CGACGCGCACATCTCGCGCTTCGCGGACCTGGTCGTTGCCAGGGATGGCGACATCTGCGCGAAGTGCGGCAGGCCGCTCGCCCTCACGCGCGGCATCGAGGTCGGCCAGGTCTTCAAGCTCGGCACGAAGTATTCCGCCGCGTTCAACGCCGTCTACAAGAACGACAGGCTCGAGGAGAAGGTGATGATCATGGGATGCTACGGCGTCGGCGTGTCGCGCACGCTGCAGGCCGTCATCGAGCAGAGCCACGACAAGGACGGCATCATCTGGCCCGCGAGCGTGGCGCCGTTCCAGGCGGTGATCGACCTGCTCGACCCGGCAGACGAGGCCGCGCGGGAACATGCGCTGCTTTCAGCCTTCATCGGCGATCTGCGGCGGCGCGTTCCCCCCTGCCGGCCGCTGGGCGAGGGCGCGCCGCGGCTGCCGGGGCTGGCGGCCGTGCTGCTGCCGGGGCTTTCCTCGGAGCGGGCCGTGGCGGAGCTGGACCTTCTGGGCATACAGGTCTCCGGCGGGGCCGCCTGCGCCTCCCGGGAGCGCGCCGCCAGCCACGTCTACCGCGCCATGGGGCTTTCGGAAGAGGACGCCGCCTGCGTGCTGCGCGTCAGCATCGGGCGGAGCACGACGCAAAACGACCTCCGCGAAGCCGCGGAGGCCATTGCAAGGGTCTATTCCGGCAGTCGGGCGCAGGGCTCTACAAATCCTTCCACGCCTCCAGGGAATCGCGCATGAAGCCCGCCAGGTCCATGCCGTACAGCGCCTGTAAAAACGCGCCGTCGGCGATCCTTGCGAAGTCCCCCTGGCGCTCGATCCGCCCTTCCCGCATGAACAGGGCGCTGCCGCTGAGCCGGAGGGCCAGGTTTACATCGTGCAGCACGCCGATCACGGTGTGGCCGCCCTGGGCGCACCAGATGTGCAGATAGTCGATCAGCTCCACCTGGTGCCGCACGTCCAGGTGGTTGGTGGGCTCGTCCAGCAGGATGATCTCCGGGTCCTGGGCCAGCGTCTGGGCCAGGAACACCCGCTGCCGCTGTCCGCCGGAAAGCTCGTCGATCATGCGGTTTTTCAAATCCGCAAGGCCCGTGGATTCCAGGCAGCGCTCCACCGCCTCCCGGTCCGCGGCGGAGGGCCCGCCGAACAGCCGTCCCCGCATGTGCTGGTAGCGCCCCAGCAGCACCGTATCATAGACGGTATAGGGAAAATAGACGGCGTTGATCTGGCTCATCACCGCGATGCGGGAGGCAAGCTCCCGCCGCTTCATGCCGCCGATCTCCACCCCGTCCAGCAGCACCTCGCCCCGGTGGGGGATCAGCCCGGCCATCACCCGCAGCAGCGTGGTCTTGCCGCAGCCGTTGGGCCCCAGCACGCACCAGCTGCCGCCCCCGGGAATGGCGCAGCTGACATCCTTCAGCACATCCCCGTCGCCGTAGCCCGCGCAAACATGCCGAAGTTCAAGCACGGCGCTCCCCCCTTCTGCGCCTGAAATACACCCAGGCAAAAAACGGCGCGCCCACCAGCGCCGTCACCGCGCCGACGGGCATCTCCGCGGGGGACACGATGGTGCGGGAGACGAGGTCCGCCACCACCATGAAGCTGCCGCCGAAGAGCGCGCTCATGGGAATCACCAGCCTGTGGTTGCTGCCAAACAGCCGCCGAACCACGTGGGGCGCGATCAGATCGATAAAGCCGATGACCCCGGCGAAGGCCACCGCCGAGCCGGTCAGCAGCGCGCACAGCGCGATCACCGCCAGCTTCACCCGCCGAAGCTCCACCCCGGCGGAGAGGGCCTGCTCTTCCCCGAAGGTCATCAGATCCAGCTCCCGCCCGAAGCGGGTCAGCGCCAGGGTGCCCAGCAGCGCAATCGCCGCCACCAGGCCGCAGTTGGTCCAGCCCAGGCCCGCGAAGGAGCCCATCTGCCAGAAGATCAGCTGCTGTAAATGCTCCCCGGAAAAGGCCGTGAGCAGCGTGAGAATGGCGTTGACAAACAAAGACAGCACCATGCCAATGAGAATCACGGTGGTGTTTTCCAGATTGCGGTCGAAGCGCCCCGCCAGGCCCATGGCCAGAAACACCGTGGCCAGCCCGCCGGCAAAGCCCGCCAGCGCCAGCGTATAGCCCTGGAAGAAGGGCAGCGTAAAACCGCTCAATATCACGGCCGCCGCCGCCAGGGACGCGCCGGAGGACACGCCCAGCGTATAGCTGGAGGCCAGCGGGTTGCGCAGCACGGACTGCATGGCCGCGCCGCTGGCCGCCAGGGACGCCCCCACCAGGAAGGCCATGATGGCCCGGGGCATACGCAGCGACCAGAGGATGGAGGCGGTGATGGCCGGGATGCGCTCCGGCAGCGCCGCGCCGCCCAGCTGGCTGCGCACGATGGCGATCATATCCCCAGGGCTGATGGACACGCTGCCCACGCCCATGCCAAGCAGCAGGCACAAAGTGCCTGCTGCAATGCTTATTCCGATTTTGAATCCCCGGCTCACGCGGCTTCGTCCGCGGCGGCAAAGGCTTCGGGATAGACCGCCTCGGCCATCTGCCACAGCGCCTTGACGATGTTGTGGTTGGGCTGGTTGGCCGATTCGCTGTCCAGCTGGTAGACCTGGCCGTCGGCGATGGCCTTCACCTCGCCCCAGCCCTCGCGGTTCACGATCTCGTCCACGGGATCGGGCAGGTAATCGATGGCGGTGAGGATCACGTCCGGGTTCACGGCCACCGCCGCCTCCTCCGTCACGGAGGCCCAGGCCGGCTGATCGCCATAGGCGTTCACCGCGCCGATCAGCTCGATCATCTCATTCAGATAGGTCTCGCCGCCCGCGTAGCACAGATAGGGCAGCGCCGCGACCTCGATGGCCACGGTCTTTTTGTCCTCGATGGTTTCGCCGATGGCGGCCACGGCGTCAATCTGCGCCTGCATATCGTCCACCAGCGCCTGCGCGCCCTCCTCGTCGCCCACGCACGCCCCGATGAAGCGGATGTCCTCCTGAATGGCGGCGATGCTGCTGCTGGAGGGGATGATCACCACCTGGATGCCCAGCCCCATCAGCGCCTGGAAGGGGCTGTCGCCGTCCACGGTACTCATGCCCGTGATGAACACGGCGTCCGGCTCCAGCGCCGCCAGCTGCTCCACGTCCGGGGTCATCATGTCGAACTGGGGCAGCTCGGACAGCTCCGGCGCGTACATGGCGGAATAGGTATCGATGGCCACCAGCTTGTCCCCAAGGCCCATGTCCAGCAGCACCCGCGTGGTGGAGGGCGCCAGGGACACAAGCTTTTGCATGTCATCCTTCAGCTCGATGGGGTTGCCCGCCCGGTCCTCGGTGGGGGCGGCCAGCGCCGCGGCGCTGAGCATCAGCATCATGGCCAGTACAAGTGCAAACAGTTTCTTCATAATCGTTCCTCCTCGTCTTTGGTTCCGCGCCCGGATATTCTCCGGCAGCGGGCAGGTTTCCTGGCTCCGGCGTCCACAGGCGGCGCGGCCTTCCCAGCCTTTTCGGCCAGTGACCATCGTTGCGTCGCCCTCCTCCGTCACAGTGACGGGCTCGCACAGGATTTGCACCTGTTTCCCTCTTCGCCGGACAAGCCGCCCGGCGCACCCGCTGCCACAGCGCTCGGTTGTTGCGTCCAAACGGACTGCATTATTTTAGCACATCGCAAAAGCGATTGCAACCATCACCCGTTTTCCGCGCAGCTGCCCGCCACCTGCAGCGTGCGCGCCGCCAGCCTCGTGCCCTCCTGGACCGCCTGGGACAGCGGCGCGCCGTCCATCAGCGCCGCCACCGCCGCGGAAAAGAAGGCGTCGCCCGCGCCGGTGGTGTCCACCACCTCCACCTCCTGGGGCGGACAGTAGCCGAATTCGCCGGTGCGGTTGTCCACATATACGGAGCCCTGGGGCCCCATGGTGATCACCATGGCGGGGATGCCGGCCACGGCGGAGCCGCGCCTGAGCGCCTCCAGCATCGCCTCCGGCGCCGCGCCCGCCAGCTCCTGGCGGAACAGCCGGCTCGCTTCCAGCTCGTTGCAGATAAAGCAGGTCACATCGTGCAGGTATTCCGGGTGCTGCAATATGACGCCCATGTTGCCCACGATGGAATAGATCGGCTTGCCGTGCTTCTTCGCCAGCGCCAGCACCCGGGCGGATATGGCCGCGTTCATATCGAATTCCAGCGCCACGCCGTCCGCCCCGGCCATGATCTCGTCTCCCCTTTCGGAAAGGTATGCCTCCAGCGCCGAAAAATCCGGCTGACGGGAAATCGACCCCGCCAGATCGCCGTTTTCATCCAGTATGGCCAGCCACATGCCCATGCCCTTTTCGGCGGAAATGACATGCTCCACGCCCACGCCCAGCGCCGCCAGGCCGTCGCGCACCTCGCGCCCCAGGGCGCTGTCATCCACCATGCTGACAAAGCGCGGCGCCTTGCCCAGCTTCGCCAGGTCCTCCGCCACGTTGCGGCACACGCCGCCCGCCGTCACCTGCACATCGCCCACGTTCCGCCCCTCGGGCATGTATTTTTCCCGGGCGAAACCCTTGACATCCACGAAAACCGCGCCGATCACCAGCACGCAAACCGCCTCCCCGCCGCTTTTGTGAATTCTGTAAACCCCGGAAAAATTATATCACAGCCCTCCCCGCGGCGCAAGACGCGCGGCCGTGTTTTCACGCCCGTCGGGGTTCAATGATACTAAACTTTTGGGCATATAATTTAATCACACACATTTAACGCGAATCATGCCCTGTTTGTATTGACACGGTCCCCGAAAGATGGTTTAATATATCTCGCTCAAAAGTTCAGTAATCTTAAACTCGCCATATGCGCAAACGGGGGTGGGAAATTGAAGATCGGAGACAGGCTGCGCAGGCTGCGCATGCAGCGGGGGCTGACCCAGAAGGAGCTGGCGGATCGCTGCGAGCTGTCCAAGAGCTTCATATCCCTGCTGGAAAGGGATCTGACCTCGCCCTCTCTGGACACGCTGGCCGACCTGCTGGAAACCCTGGGCAGCGACTTGCCCACCTTCTTCCGCGTGGAGGATGAAAAGCTGGTGTTCGGCAGCGACGACATATTCGTCAAGGAGGATCCCGAGGGCATCCGGGGCGTCATCAAATGGCTGATTCCATCGGCCCAGAAGAACCAGATGGAGCCCATCCTGGTGGAGATGGCCCCGGGTGGACAGACCGACGAGGACGACCCCCACGAGGGCGAGGAATTCGGCTATGTGCTGTCGGGAACGCTTCGCATCGTGCTGGGCGACCGCACCGAGCGCGTGCGCAAGGACGAGAGCTTTTACTTCCACCCCACCGCCCCCCACAAGCTGGTCAACGCCGGCAAGAGCGTCTGCCGGGTCCTCTGGGTCTCCACCCCGCCGTCGTTTTAAGGCGGGGCGCGTCGAGGCCGCCAGCCCGCAATACCAATCTCCCCCCGAATGGAGTTGTTCATCATGGTACAGGATATGCGCCTGATCGAATTGAAGGGCGTCTGCAAGAATTTTGGCGACACCCATGTGCTGCACGACGTCGATCTGTACATTCGCAAGTGCGAATTCATCACGCTGCTGGGGCCCTCGGGCTGCGGCAAGACCACGCTGCTGCGCATCATCGGCGGGTTTGAAATGCCCTCCAGCGGCGAGGTGCTGTTCGAGGGCAGCGACCTGACGGGCATCCCGCCCTACAAGCGGCGCATCAACACCGTGTTCCAGAAGTACGCGCTGTTCAACCACCTGAACGTATACGACAACATCGCCTTCGGCCTGAACCTCAAGACGCCGGAGCAGCTGGGCGTCGGCTCTAAGAAGGAAAAGAAGGCGGAGATCGACCGCCGGGTGAGGCGGATGCTGAAGCTGGTGAAGATGGAAGGCTATGAAAAGCGCTCCATCGACGCGCTTTCCGGCGGCCAGCAGCAGCGCATCGCCATCGCCCGCGCGCTGGTGAACGAGCCGGAGGTGCTGCTGCTGGACGAGCCCCTGGGCGCGCTGGATCTGAAGCTGCGCAAGGAGATGCAGCTGGAGCTGAAGAGTATGCAGCAGCAGCTGGGCATCACCTTCATCTACGTCACCCATGACCAGGAGGAGGCGCTGACCATGTCGGATACCATCGCCGTGATAAACGGCGGGCGCATCCAGCAGATCGGCGATCCCAAGCGCATCTATGACGAGCCGAACAACGCCTTCGTGGCGGACTTCATTGGCGAGAGCAACATATTGGACGGCGTGATGCTTGAGGACGACCTGGTAAAGTTCTGCGACACCGAGTTCCAGTGCGTGGACGAGGGCTTCGGCACCAACGAGCCCGTGGACGTGGTGGTCCGCCCGGAGGACGTGATGCTTGTGGGCGAGGACGTGGGGATGCTCACCGGCACGGTGCAGAGCGTGATCTTCAAGGGCGTCCACTATGAAATGATGATCTGCGGGGACGGCAACGGCTTCAACTGGAAGGTCCACTCCACCACGATGCAGCCCGCCGGCAGCCGCGTGGGCATGACCATCGTGCCCTACAACATCCACATCATGCACAAGGCCACCACGGCGGACGCCGTGCCCGTTCAGCAGAAACCGAGCAAGGAGGCGTAAGCCAATGAAGCGATCCTGGTATGCCTCGCCCTACGCGCTGTGGATGCTGCTGTTCGCGGTGGTGCCGCTGCTGTTCGTGTGCTGGTACGCCTTCACCACCCCGGACGGGACGTTCACCCTCTCCAACTTTCAGGAATTTGTCAAGCCGCGCTATATGGGCGTCATACTGCGCAGCCTGAAGCTGGCGCTGTACTGCACGGTGCTGTGCCTGGTGATCGGCTATCCCACGGCCTATTTCCTGGCGGGCCGGGGCTTCAACCACGCCCAGAGCCTGGTGGTGCTGATCCTGCTGCCCATGTGGATGAACCTGCTGCTGCGCACCTATGCGATGATGACGCTGCTGGACGACAACGGCGTGCTGAACGCGGCGCTGGAGGCGCTGGGCCTGGGCAAGATCCACGTGATCGGCACGGAAGGCGCGGTGCTGATGGGCCTGGTTTACAACTACCTGCCCTTCATGGTGCTGCCCATCTACACGGTGCTGAAGAAGATGGACTATTCCGTGATTGAGGCCGCCGAGGACCTGGGCTGCAACCCCCTGCGGGTCATCACCCGGGTGGTGATCCCCATGTCCGTGCCGGGCATCGTATCCGGCATCACGATGGTGTTCATGCCGGCGGTCACGTCCTTCGCCATCTCCACGCTGCTCTCCAACGGCAAGATCCGCCTGGCGGGCGATTTGATCGACTACATCTTCAACCAGTCCTCCAACCCCACGCGCTGGAACATCGGCAGCTCGTTCTCGCTGATCATGCTGGTGCTGATTCTGATCTCCATCGGCTTTTTGCGCAAGGTGGACCCCGATAACGAAGGGGGTGGCATGTGGTGAGAAATACCCGCGCTGTAAAGACCTTCCGCACCGTGTGGATGGCGCTTCTGATGCTGTTTCTCTACGCGCCCATCCTGATCATGATCGCCCTGTCCTTCAACGCCTCCGTGTCCCGCAGCCAGTGGACCGGCTTCACCCTGGACTGGTACGTGAAGCTGTTCCACGACCCGGCGATCCTGGGCGCGCTGAAGACCACCCTTGAGGTGGCCGTGGTGGCCACGGCGATTTCCACCGCCATCGGCACGCTGGGAGCCATCGGTATGCACGCCATGAATACCGGCATGGCCAACGTGCTTGTCAACGTGTCCTATCTGCCCATGACCACCCCGGATATCGTCACCGGCGTATCGCTGATGCTGATGTACCTGTTCTGCCACGTGCCCCTGGGCAAGTGGACCATGATCTTCGCCCACATCGCCTTCGATATCCCCTATGTGCTGTTTTCGGTGATGCCGAAGCTGCGGCAGATGAACCCGAATTTGTACGAGGCGGCGCTGGACCTGGGCTGCACGCCCATCAAGGCGCTGTGGAAGGTCATCATCCCGGAAATCACCCCCGGCATCTTCACCGGCTCGCTGCTGGCCTTCACCATGTCCCTGGACGACTTCGTCATCTCCTACTTCACGTCCTCGGACATGTACCCCAACCTGTCCCGCATCGTGTACTCCTCCACCAAGCTGGGGGTCAAGCCCACGATGTACGCCCTGTCCACGCTGATGTTCGCCACAATCCTGATCCTGCTGGTGCTCATCAACAGGCGGACCAAGCTGGAAAACATGTGACCCGGCTGTATCCCTTCGGGGCTTGCAGATATATTACACCCACAAACAGGAAGGAAGTTGCACATGAAAAAGCTCGCCATCGTTCTGCTGGTCGCACTGCTGGCCGCGCTGCCCACCGTCTGTCTGGCCGAGGCGGACAAACCCTTCGCCGGCACGGAAATCAAGGTCTACAACTGGGAGGACTACATCGACCGCGAGGTGCTGAGCATCTTTGAGGAGGAGACCGGCTGCCACGTCAACTACGTCACCTTCTCCCAGAACGAGGACATGTATACCAAGCTGTCCACCGGCGCGGAAAGCTACGACGTGATCATCCCCTCCGAATACATGATCGAGCGCCTGATCAAAGAGGGCCTCGTGGAGGAGCTGGACCTGAACAACATTCCCAACCTGGATAACGTGGTGGACAACCTGCGCGATCCCATCTATGATCCCGGCAACGCCCACTCCGTTCCCTACATGTGGGGCACCCTGGGCATCGTCTACAACACCGAAATGGTGTCTGAGCCCGTCACCAGCTGGACCGCGATGCTTGAAAAGCACGACGGCAAGATCTTCATGATGGACTCCATGCGCGACACCCTGGCCATTGGCCTGATCATGAACGGCTATTCCGTGAACAGCGACAGCGAGGACGAGCTGGAGGCCGCCCGCGCCTGGCTGCTTAACCAGAAGGATTCCGGCGTGGTGGACGGCTACATCCTGGACCAGGCCAAGGACATGATGGCCGGCAACGAGGCCGCCATGGCCGTGATGTATTCCGGCGACGCGCTGTACGCCATCGAAAAGAATGACAAGCTGGCCTATGTCATCCCCGACGAGGGCAGCAACATCTGGGTCGACGGCATGTGCGTGCCCACGTCCTGCCAGAACAAGGCCGCCGCCGAGTGCTTCATCAACTTCATGTGCCGCCCGGACATCGCCCAGATGAACATGGATTATATCTACTACAGCTCCCCCATCAAGCAGGTCGTCGAGAACCTCTCCGAGGATGAGCTGGCCAGCACCGCCTTGAACCCCACCGACGACATGGTGGCCCGCTGCGAATACTACATCGATATCTCCAGCTTCGACAATGCCTGGCTGTACGACGACGTCTGGATGGACGTTCTGATGTAATCTGCCCGCAGCGGCGGCGATCCGCCGACGCGCCATAATGCAACGATTTCCCGCGCCGCATAATCCGGCGCGGGAAATTATTGTCCCGGATATGCCGCCAGGCCGTCGAAACGCGCGCGGCGAAGGGCACCATCCGCCCCGCCTTCCCCGGCGGGCAATGTCGCAGATTCAATACTCTTCCCAATCATAAATACACCCGTCAAGAGCTGCCTTTCCGTTGCTTGTGCGCATGGAAAGCTTGGCTTGCCGTTAAGCGCACCTCATCCGCCCCTCGCCGGAGGCGAAGGTGATTCGTCCGCCCTGCCGGCAAATCCGCGCCGATCCCGGAAATAACACAGCGGCGGTTTGAACACCGCCGCCGCAATTCTGTTGCCCTGTTTCGATGTCGTTTTGAAACGCCCTGTCCGGCCGCTTATTTGTGCGCCCACCTGTACGCGCGCTCGATGGAGCTTTGGTGGTAATCGTTTTCCTTGCTGGAGGCGTGGGTCCAGCTGCCCACCATGTGCAGGCAGAACTGGCCGTTATAGCCGTTGCTCTTGATGGTCTGGTCCCCATGGGGCTCCGTATTGATGCCGCAGGCAACGTACTTGCCGCCGGCCTTGAGGATCACGGCGTGGCTCTTCCAGGAGAAGTGGCCCCCCGCGACGCGCAGCAGCTTTGCGGTGTCGGTGATGGTGGCGGGCTCCACGTCGGCGTGGTAATGGCCGCCCATGCGCTTGATCTTCAGCTCAATGCCGGTATCGATATCGTAAATGTAGCCGTAGGAGCCCTTCTTCAGCACGTTCTTGCCGTCCTTGAACCACTGCAGCTTGACCACCTTGGATTTCCAGCTGGAGCTGCCGGCGCTCTTGGCCGTGTCCGCGGAAACCTTGCTCCGGGAGACGCAGCCGGTCTTGACATATCCCGTCGCGGAGCCCTTGGAATTCTGCACCTTGAAGTAGTCGCCGCTCTTGCCCACCACATACACCTTGGTGTTCGGCGAAACCGAATACCTGGACGAGGAGGAGGAGGCCTTCTCGTAGATGTAGGTACTCTTGCTGATATAGGCCGTATAGCGGCTGGAGGAGGAGGATGATGAAGAGGAGGACGAGGCGGCGCTCAGGTATTTCACGGGCATATAGCCGGTCTTGCCGCTGATCTTCACCTTCGCCCAGCTGCCGGACACGGACTTCACCGTCACCTTCGTGCCCTTTTTCAGCGACACATGCCTGGACGAGCTGGAGGCGGATTGATAGATCTTCGCGGATGAGGACGACACCCTGGCCGTCACCGATTCCGCCACAGCGGGGACCATCGCCGATGCGATCAACGTCGCAATCAGCAGCGCGCTCAATAGCTTTTGTATACGCCGGAACATCTTTCATGACACCTTTCTTTCAAGTTTTTACCACTTGATTGAATTATATTACAAAACTATTTCAAATAGTGTAAAATCCTTAAAATATTCCAGCTTTATCGAATCATCGTCGTAATATATGGGATTTTCAGACACTTTTGCAGGCTAAAGCGCAAAACGCGGGTCAGCGCCCGCCGAAAAAGCCGCGCCGCGCGCCATCCTGAACAAAGCGCCGCGGCGCGGCAGGGGCTTCCCGGCGTCTGAACAGCGCTCACAGGAAATCTGGGCTTTTTTTTGAAATCATTCCGGTTTGTTTGACGTGCTGCGGCGTGACATGTATAATAAAGGTGTATATCGTTGCGCGTTGATCGGCCGTCCCCACGGCTGTCCACAGGAAGGAGCTTCGATCATGGCCAAGACAACCAAGACCACCAAAACGAGCAAAAAACAGCCCACAGTGCTGAACTGGATGGGCTCTCTGCTATTGTATTCCATCCCCGGCGTCAACCTGATTTTCCTGATCCTCTCCGCAATCTTCGCCAAATCCTCCAGCAAGCGCAGCTTCGCCATCGCCGGCATACTGCTGCTGGTGGTTTTCGCGGTGCTGATTTTCCTGGCCTTTGCGCTTTTCCCGGACTTCTTCACGAGGCTGACAGAGGCCATGCGCCAGGCCGCCCACCCAAACCCCATCGGCGAGGTCATACCCGTGGCCTGATTCCGGGGCAAAAAAAGAGCCATCCGAATCAATCGGATGGGCTCTTTTTTATGGGGCGTCGTTCGTCTACAGCACCGTTTCCTCCCCCGGCGCGACGGCGAAGGGCCCGGCCAGCGGGCGCTCTCCGGCGGGGTGGCCAAAGAAATCCGTATCGAAGCAGATGGGCGTGCCATCGGGGTTTTCGAAGCTCTGCTCCGGCTCAAAGGCCATGCCGAGCCGCGCGGTATCCACCCTGTCCATGCCCTCCGCGGGCAAAAACCGGCCCAGATTGGTGCAAAGCACCCATTTGCCATCCCGCTCCGCCAGGGACAGCGTCACCGCATGGTCGGCGTCCACCCGGGCGTCCGTCTCCTTTTTCCAGGGGCGCGCGCCGTTGAAATAGACATTCTGCGCCGCCCACACCGGCAGGTGGATGTAATAGCGGTCGCTGGGCTCAGAGCCCATGCCGCAATAGCCCTCGAAGGCCTTTTCCCACTCCTCCCGGGTCTGATAGCCGTCGTCGTACATCCAGGTCCCGGCCCACACGTTTCCGTCGTCCCACTCGTTTACGGCGGGGTCCTTCTGATACTCCGCCATCCTTTCAAGGAACGGATGGACCGGCTGCTGCACAAAGACATTGTTGTAGAAGCGCATATCGCCGTGCAGGAAGGTCATAAAGCCCGCCACCTCGGTGCGGTGCGGCACGTGGTAGGGCGTATAGCGGGAGGATTTCAGCGTCCTGGAGCCGTTGTCCGTGCCCCTGCCCACGCAGGCCAGCGAGCCCGCCAGCAGGTTGTGAACCAGCGCCACGCCCTGGGTGGGCAGCTTCATGGAGCGGGTGGACAGCAGCAGATTGTGGTCGATGAGCGTCGGGCCGTGGGAGACCTCGATGAAAATGTCCTCGCCGCAGGCAAACATGGCCTCGGGGACCATCAGATGCGCGTGGGGCAGCGTGTTGTCATGGAACAGGCACTGGGTCACGCGGGTGCCCTGGGCCTGCCAGTCCAGCCAGAGGCCGCGGGTGCAGTGGTGGATGTGGTTGCGGCGGAACACCACGTCTATGGCCGCGTGCATCTTGATGCCGCCAATTTCCGCGCCGGCCAGGTTCTGCTTGTTGTTGATGTGGTGGATGTGATTGTCCTCAATGACGGAAAACACCCCGCCCAAATGGCCCACGATGCCGGTCTGCCCGCAATCATGGATGTGGCAGCGGCGCACGGTGTGCCCGCCGATGTTCTCCTTGGTCCAGCCCTCCCGCTGGGCCTGGCAGATGCAGTCGCGCTCGGTCTGGGTGCCGTCCTTATACTTGAAGCGCAGCCACTTGTTGTCGTTGTTGGGCTGCAAATACTTGCCCAGAGAGATACCGCTGCACTTGGATTCATATACCTCGCAGTCCTCGATGATCCAGCCCTTGGACCAGTGCGGGCCGATCATGCCCTCCTGATAGGCCGTGGGCGGCGCCCACTGGGTCGCGGCCTGGCACACGGTAAAGCCGGACAGCGTGATATAGCCCACGCCCTCCTTTTCCGGGTAAAAGCAGCTCTTGCGCACGCTGATCTCCACATTCGCGGCGTTGGGGTCCACGTCGTGGAAATTGGCATAGATCACCGTGGCGTTGTTCGCGGCGTCCTGCTCGGTATACCAGGTATAGACGGAAAAATCCGGGTCCCAGGACAGCTTCGAGGGCTCGGGATGGCGCACCGCCTCCAGAGAGGTCACCTCGTAAAGCGACTTGCCGTTCAGGTACACATCTCCCGTATGGGCGATGAAGGTGGCGATGAACCAGTCGCCGCTGACCAGGGTGGTGTAGGGGTTGCGGTCGGTGAACATGCCGTTGGGCACACACGCCTTCCACACGCCGTCCCCCAGCGCCTGCCAATCGGTCACGCGCTCCGCGCCGGTGATCACCGCGCCGCCCCTTTCCACGGAACGGTAGGTGATCCGCGCCTCGGGCGTGCCGCCGTAGGCGGGGCTGACGGCTTCGCGGTAGACGCCGGGCAGCACCCGCACCTCGTCGCCGGGGCGGGCGATGGACGCGGCCTGCTGGATGGCGGCGAAGGGCTTTTCGCGGCTGCCGTCTCCCGGGCCCGCCGCCTTCGCGCTGACATAGTAGATCATATATGTATTCTCCTTTTATTCTATTCGCCGGCGCGGCCGCACGGCCGCTCCTTCCTGCGGTACAGCTTGCGGTCCAGCGACCAAATGCGCTCTGTGAACCCGCCGGGCTGGGCGTTTTGCAGCTCCCGGTTCATTTCAAAGATGCGGGCGTCCAGCAGATCCAGCACGTGCAGCACCTCGGCCTCCGGGAACATGGGCGGCTTGGGGCTGCCGTACTCGGGCAAATCGTGATGGGACAGCACCATATGCTCCAGCATCATCAACAGCTCCGGCCGCACGTTCAGCTCCCTGCCGCAGCGGGAAAGCTCCGCCACGCCCTGCACCAGGTGGCCGATGAGCATCCCCTCGGCGGTGTAATCCGATACCATGCCGATCTCGTCGGCGTTCATCTCCGTGATTTTGCACAGATCGTGCAGGATCACGCCCGCCGCCAGCAGCTCCCCGTCCAGCGTGGGATAGATTTCACAGATCGCCGCCGCCGCGCGCAGCATGGTGCTGGTGTGGTGCAGCAGGCCCGCGCGCTCCGCGTGGTGCAGCTTTGAGGCCGCCGGATAGTAGGTCAGCTTGTCGCCGCACTCCTCCAGCCGCTTCAGCACCAGCGCCTTGAGTTCATAATCGGAAAAGGCGTCCACGCGGTTGAGAATGTAATCCAGCATCTCCCCCGGCGGATAGGGCGCGCAGGGCGTCAGCGCGTCCATGTCATAATCGTCCTCCTCCGCGGCGGGGCGCATCTTGTCCACGCGCAGCTGCGGCCTGCCGTTGTATTCCAGCATCATGCCGCGCACGCGGATCACCAGCGCCACGGCGGGCACCGGCGTCGTGCCGTCCCACATCTTGGCGTTGACCTCCCCGGAAATATCGCAAAGCGTCATATCCAAATATTTGCTGCCGTTGGAGCTGGTGCGCTGCGTCGCGGCGCGCACCAGCAAAAAGCCGTCGAACACCTGTCCCTTGATCATCATTGCCAGCTGCGGCTGCGGCCTCATCGCGCATCCCTCCCGCTTTGAAATGTGCCTGTGTTCATTGTAGACGCTTCCCCTCCGCCTGTCAAGCGGCGTTTCCCCCCAAAACCCTTGATAAACGTTCAAATGTGGTTTATAATACCACGGTAAGATAGAATAAATCATATTGCCATCGATTGGGAGGCTCCCCTATGCCCGACACGAAATTTTCCCTTCGCGCCCTTTGCGGCCACATTCGCAGATATTTTTGGATCTATCTGGCGGGCATCGCCGTGTGCCTGGTCCTCACCAGCCTGCTGTGGACCACCACGCGCCCGCAGATCCCCAACGAGCAGAACGTCATCGTATTCCTGGCCGACGGCTATTCCAACTATGCCCCGCTGGAGGGCGTGGCGCAGGACATGCTGCTGCGCACCCAGGCCTTTGACGAGACGCTCAAAAAGGTGGAATTCCAGAACCTGCAATACACCGGGGAGGATTACGCGGGCATGATGCTGCTGATGACGCGGCTGGCCGTGGGCGAAGGCGACGCCTTCCTGGCCAGCCAGTCGGCCATGGACCAGCTGGCGCGCTCCCAGGCGCTGGAGCCGCTGGACGAATACGTGGCCGCGGGCTGGCTGGGCGAATACAACCTTGCGCCCTACTATGTCACGCTGGAGGACGAGGAAACCGGCCAGAGCAGTACCTTCCTGGCGGGGCTGAGCCTGGACACGGTCAACGCCCTGTCCGAAATGGGCGCGTTTGCGAACCAGGGCGCGTATCTGTGCGTGACCGGCAACGGCGGCAACCTGGAAACCACGATGAAGGCGCTGGAATACATGATGGAGGACTTGACGGAGGGCGCGTATGCTGGAACAGAGGCTTCAGAACCGGCAGCCTGACGCGATTCAGGGCATCTTCGTGGTGCTGGGCATCGCGCTGGCGGTGATCGCGGGATCGGCGCTGTGTACCCGGCTGGAGCCGCTGATCGGCACGCTTTCTTCGCTGCTGTTCATCGCCTACGGCTGCGCCGTGGCCTGGTTTTTGCTGAACTGGTTCGCCATGGGCTTCATATATACCGCCAATGCCGACTGCCTGCGGCTGTGCCGCTGCTACGGCAAGCGGGAGCGCTTTATCGCCGACATTTGGTTCAACCAGGTGACGGCCTACGGCACGCTTGAGGAAATGAAAAAACGCTGTCCCGGCGCGCGCGTAATGCGCGCCACGCGCAGACAGTGCGGCTTTGAACCCCTGGCCCTGGCCTGCAAGGCCGGCGGCAGGACCGCCATCGCCGTGATCCAGCCCGACGACGCCATGCGCAGGCACGTGATCGACGCCATCCGCGCAAGGAAAAAGGGCTGACCCCCTTCAAACCACATTCGAAAAGGAGCGTTTCCCATGTCCATAGACCGCGTGCGCGAATATCTGAAGCCCTTCCGCCTCGACGGCAGGGTGCTGGAATTTGAAGCCTCCAGCGCCACGGTGGAGCTGGCCGCCCGGGCCGTGGGCGTCATACCGGCGCGCATCGCCAAATCCCTGAGCTTCGTGCTGCCGGACGGGCCCATACTCGTCATCGCCGCCGGCGACGCCAAGGTGGACAACGCCCGCTTCAAGGCCCAATTCCACGCCAAGGCCAGGATGCCGGGTCACGACGAGGTCGAGGCGCTGATCGGCCACGGCGTGGGCGGCGTCTGCCCCTTCGCGCTCAGCGAAGGCGTGCGCACCTTCCTGGACGTATCCCTAAAGCGCTTCGACACCGTGTTCCCCGCCTGCGGCAGCGCCAACAGCGCCATCGAGCTTTCCTGCCCGGAGCTGGAGGCCGCCGCCCAGAACTGCCAGGGCTGGGTGGATGTCTGCAAGGCCTGGCGGGAGGAAGCCTGACCCGGTTCATCGGTATTATTCGCGGCTCTTCACACAGCGTGAAGAGCCGCTTTTCGCTTGGATATTCCGAATTTATGAATAGATATTGACAGATCATTTCATTGATGGTATAATTATTACAAATTTATGACCCATGTCGTCATAAAATCAATGATCTGGAGAATATCTATGATTCGTTATATCCGCAAAACAGCCTGTTTGCGCGCGCTGCTGGCGCTGCTGCTCCTTTGCGCCATGCCTGCCGCGCTGGCTGACAGCGATTTTCAGGCCGTCGTATCGGCCAGCTCCATGAAGGTCTATGCCGAGGCGGCCCCCCACGCATATCTCGGCGCGCTGCCGCGGGGCACCGTCGTGACGGTCAAGGCCTATTCCGGCGGCGCGGCACTGATCAGCTACGGCGGCCGGACGGGCGTGGCGCAGGTTTCGGACATGAGCCCGGTATCGGAAGCCAGCTCCGGTCAGGAGAGCGCCGGGACGGCTGAGAGCAGAACTGTGGTAGCGACGCGCGATACCCGCGTCTACAAAAAGGCCAGCACCTCCAGCAGCTATACCTCCGTCAAGGCGGGCGCTTCCATGCAGCTGCTGGCCGTAAACGGCAGCTGCGCCAAGGTATCCTACAACGGCAAGGTGGGCTACGCGGTGTACAGCCACCTGGGCGAGCCCGGAAGCGCCGCGCAGGAGCAAGCGCCCGCCGCCCAGGAACAGACCGGATCCGTGCGGACCGGCAACGCGCCCGTGGTGACCAGCCAGTCCACCCGCGTCTATTCCGGCGCGGACAGCACCGGCGATTATGTGACGGTGGACAAGGGCACCAGCCTCACCCTGCTGGCGATCCGGGGCGACTGCGCCATGGTGGAGCGCGACGGCGCCATCGGCTATACCTCTCTCTCCGCGCTGAAGAGCGCCTCCGGCAGCTCCGCCGCGCCGTCCAACGCCAATCCCTTTTCCTCCGACAGCAACGAATATGCCATCTATGCCTTCCTGACCGGCGAGATGCACTACAACCGCGCCGCGGCGATGGGCGTTCTGGCGAACATCAAATATGAGTCCAGCTACAACCCCGAGTGCAACGGCGACGGCGGCACCAGCTACGGCATCTGCCAGTGGCACGCGGGCCGCAAGACCAACCTGATCAGCTGGTGCGAGGAAAACGGGCTGGACTACACCACGCTGGACGCCCAGCTGCGCTTTTTCCAGCACGAGATCACCAGCCGCTACAGCTCGGTTCACAGCTATCTCAAGCAGGTGGAGAACAGCGCCGACGGGGCCTATGACGCGGGCTATTACTTCTGCTTCAACTACGAGGCCCCCGCCGCCCGGACCAGCCAGTCCACCAAGCGCGCCACCTACGCCAAAGAGACGCTGTACGCAAAATAGAAAATGGAACAAGCGACGGGGAGCGGGCTGCTGCGCCTGCTCCCCGTCGCCTGTCTTTTTGGCATCCTTGTCCGCTCCGCGTTTATCCTGTGACGGCGCCGGCGTTCCCGGCTTTCGGACAGCTGAGCGCTGCCTGCCCAATCTCACTCCCGGGTCTTGCCCCGTCCCAGGGGGAACTGGCCGATGCGCAGGCAGGTGCCGCCGAAGGGCACCAGCTCGATCACCTGGGCGCTTTCCTCCCGGATGGCGGGCACCATGGGCACGCTGGCGCAGCTGCCGCCCTCCATGTGCCATTCCACGGGCGCGGCCTTGACCAGCACCTTGACCGGCGCCTCCCCCTTGCCGAAGGCCGAGGGCTGTATGCCGGTATAGACGGCCTTCATGGGCTCGTCCCGCACCAGCGCCCAGTTCCACGGGCTCTGGGCGGTCACCTGCCATTCACCGTCCGGCTGCCGCTCCCAGGCCTCCTCCGGCTGAAGAGCCATGAGCAGCGGGCCCAGCTCCACCGCGCCGGACTGGTGGTACCACTTTGTGATCCGGGGCACGGTGTTCAGCTCCAGCCGCAGCACGTCCCCCGAGCGCCAGCGGCGGCGGACACAGGTGATGTCGCCCGCGCGAACCTGCATGATCTCCCCGTCGGGCAGGAACACCATGGGCTGGCGGGTCCAGAAGGGCATACGCAAATAGAGCGGAAATTCGCAGGGCTGCTTGACGGAAACCTGGATCTGGACCGACTGTGCGAAGGGATAGCCGCCGGACACGCGCAGCCGCACCGGCACATTGTCCAGCACCGTCCGCACGGTGCAGGGGGCATAGCTGACAGCCTGCAAGCCGCCGTCCACCGTGGCATACCACAGGGACGCGGCGAACTTCGGCCAGGCCTGGTGACAGCTCACGCCCTCCAGAGAGGCGCCGTACAGGTTGGCGTCGTCGCCGTTGTTGTACCACTTGCGCTGCTCCCGGGAAATCTTCACCTGGTTCACCTGTCCCGTGCGCTGGCAGGCGGTCATATCGGCGTTAAAGCCCGCGGGCAGCGCGTTGAACGCCAGCTTCTCCAGCAAATCGGCATATTCGGCGTTGAAATCTCCCAGGCCCAGCAGCGTCTGGAGCGTCACCATCAGCTCCGCCACGGCGCTCAGCTCAGAGCCCTGGGTGGGGCTGTTGCCGTTGAGATGCTCATCGCAGATGAACATGCCGCTGGCCACGCCGTGGTGCTTCACCAGCTTGGCCCAGCCGAACCTGAAGCCGCCCTGCTCCTTGAAGCCGGACTTGAACAGGTTGATGACCCCCGGAGTCTTGAGCCCCATGGCGATATTGACGCCGTGGGAGAGGTGATACTGGGTGTGGAAATAAGGCCGCTTTTCGCCCAGCAGCGGCTCGTTCTTCTCCTCCCGCAGCGCCTCGTCCAGCCGCTCCCACTTGAGGGACTTGCTCATGGGCACGGTGTTGGAGAAGGTATGGAAGTAATTGGGCCAATCCAGCGTCTGCCCGCGCAGCTTCCTGCACAGCTCCAGCAGGTGCTTCTGCCCGGTGATGTTGTACAGCCACAGCGCCAGCTCCATGTTTTCGCCGCCGCGCGCCACCGCCCAGTCAGAAAGGGGATGGTCGTTCAGGTTCAGATACTGGTACTTGAAGAATCTGTCCATCAGCACCAGCACCCGCCGGTCGTTTGTCGCCATGAAATACTGCCGCAGCGCCCTGAGCGCCAGCATCAGCGGCCAGTAATCCCGGTTTTGGGCGGGACCGAACCAGCCGTCCTCGCGCTGGCTGGACAAAATCCATTCCACATAGGCCGTGGCCTTTTGCTTGAGCGCCTCGTCGTCCAGCGTCCATGCCAGGGCAATGAGCCCGTCCAGGTAATAGGGCGCGCGTTCCCCGCTGTCGCCCTCGCCGCCCAGCCAGCCGCACCCGGGCCCGATCTCCGGGCAGACCTCGTCCAGCTTCGCGGTCAGGCCATCGCGCTGGGTCTGAAGCTGCTTGAGCAGCCAGTCCTCCGGGCGGATGCTGCCCAGCGGCAGCGGCGTGAGGGTGTTGGGCGTCAGCGGCGCTCTGTTGAAGATGGGTTTCATGGCATTAGCTCCTCAAAAGTTCCAGTGTGTTACGGCTCAAATATCCTGTATTCACATTCAATGCGGCCGTTATAGTAGCGCCTGCGCCGGGTGGCGCGACGCCCGTATTCCCGTTCAAAGCCCATATCCGCGCTGAAGGCGCACAGCTTCCAATCCGGGAAGCGCTCATGCAGCGCGCCCAGCTGCTTCGCCACGGCGTGGGCCGAGCGCAGGTTGTCCAGGCGCTCGCCATAGGGCGGGTTGGCGATGAACACGCCCGCCTCCCCCGCCGGGATGTCCGTGCCGGGCATGACATCGCGCATGTCCTTCACGGCCAGCGCTATGCGCCCCGCCAGCCCCGCCTGCTTCAGGTGCCGCTTGGCCAGCTCAATGGCCTCCGGATTGATATCGCTGCCGGAGACATTCAGCGCCCGGCGGCTGCCCGCCTCAAAGCGGGCGCGGGCCTCGGCGCGGATGGCCTCAAATTCCTCATAGGGCGCGCAGGGCCATGCCTCCATGGCGAATTTCCGGGTCAGTCCCGGCGCGCGGTCCAGCGCGATGAACGCGGCTTCGATCAGGATCGTGCCCGTGCCGCAGCAGGGATCGTACAGCCGCTGCCAGGGGTGCCAGCCGCTTTGCAGCACCAATGCCGCCGCCAGCGTCTCCCGCAGGGGCGCTTCCCCGTTCCACGTGCGATAGCCCCGCTTGGACAGCGGCTCTCCGGAGGTATCCAGCGCCACGGTGACCAGGTCGTTCCGAATGGAGATATCCACCTGGAACACCGCGCCGGTCTCGGAAAACCAGTCCAGGCCGTAGGCGCCCTTCATGCGCTCCACCATGGCGCGCTTGGCGATCTTCTGCACGTCCGAAGGGCTCATCAGCCCGGATTTCACGCACTTGGCGCGAATGGGAAAGGCGGCGTCCGCGGGCAGCAGCTTTTCCCATGCCACGGCCTTCACGCCCTGGAACAGCTCTTCATAGCTCCTTGCCTCAAATTGGGCCATCACCAGCATAATCCTGTCGCAGGTGCGCAGCCACAGGTTCGCCCGGAAGGCATCGGCAAAGCCGCCTTCAAACTCCGCGCCGCCCACGTCCATGACGCGCACGTTTTGCAGCCCCATGTGCTTCAAATCGCGCCCGGTCATGCCCTCCATGCCAAACGCGGCGCTCGCAATCCACTTCATTCGTCAAAACGCTCCGTCGTCAAACTGTTTCCCATTGGAAAGAACACATAAACACTATTCTTCCACAATCCATTATAAATGATAAACAAACATTCTTCAAGGGATGTGGGCGCTGCGCGAACATTTAACGATCGCCGGCACAAAAAAGGCCGCGACAGACGCCGCGGCGGTTGGCAATGCTATTTTACGAAATCCTCCCGCATGGGGGTAAAAATGTCCAGCAGCGTGCCCGCCTCCAGGCACAGCGTGCCGTGGGGCACGTCCGAGGGGAAGGCCAGCGTATCGCCGGGGCCCACCTCCACGCTCTCGCCGTCCACGGTGAAGCGGAAGCGGCCCGAACGCACATAGGTGTTCTGGCAGTGGGGATGGGTGTGTACGGCGCCCTCGCCGCCGGCTTCAAAGTTGACCTCCACAATCATCAGCTGGGGCGTATAGGCCAGCACCCGCCGGGAAACCCCGCCTCCCAGATCGTTCAGGACCGCGTCCCTGTGAAAAACAACATTGGCTTTCATGATAGAACCTCCTTGTGATTCGTCGGTTTACCGCCTCTCCCGCATCGCCGCGTTGACGGCGGAAAACACGGCCAGCAGCACGATGGCCGCCAGTATGGCCGCCATGCCGCCGCCAAAGCCGTGGGCATCCGCCAGCACGCCCACGACGGTGGGCATCAGCACGCCCCCGGCCGCGCCGATGGCCAGCAGCGCGCCCGTGGCCAGCGGGAAGGTGTTGGTGAAATAGACCGCGTCGGAATAGATCATCGGGCAGATGCCCGCCATGCAGAAGCCCAGCACGGCCACGGAGGCCGTCACCATGGGCAGGCTGCCCGCAAAGAGCATCCCGGCGAAGCCCGCCGCCTCGCCCACGGATGCGATCAGCATCAGCTTCTTCGGGTGCATCCGCTGGCTCATCCACGCGCAGAACAGCCGCCCCACCAGAATCACGGCCCACAGCAGCGTGGCCATGCTCTGGCTGTAGGCCCGGATGGCGGCGGCCAGTGCCTCCCCCTCTCCGCCGAAGGCGGCGGTCAGCGATTCCTTGTGCTGGATATAGCTCACCAGCCAGCCGTTGATGGCGTATTCCGAGCAGATATAAAACAGCAGCATCCCCGCCAGCACCAGGAAGGCGGGGTCCTTCATGAAGGCAAGGCTGCGGTTGACCTTTTCCGCCCGGCTGGGGCGCTCATCGGGCACGCGCAGGGCAAAATTGGCCACCATCACCGCGCCGCACAGCGCCACGAAAACCGCCCCCGCGGCCCAGCCCATCAGCCCGCGCAGCAGCAAAAACAACATCGGCGCGGAAATCGCGCCTACGGCGAACACCGCGTGCAGCAGATTGGAGGCCGCCGGGTCGCCGTTTGTCAGCACGTTCACCGTGCGGGTATTGAAGTTCGTCACGCTGCCCCGGCCCACGCCGGTGAACACAAAGGCGATGAACAGCAGCCCCGGCGCGCCAAACAGCGCGATCATCAGCATACCCACCGCCGCCAGCGCCGACAGCGCCACCACGGAGCGCCGCCTGCCCAGATACAGCGGCACCAGCCCGCTGGCGAAGCCCGCCACCAGGTTGCCGATGGAATGGGCAGAGAGCATCACCCCGCCCGCCGTGTCCGTGAGCCCATAGGCGGCCTTCATGTCCGGCATCAGCGATCCCAGCATCAGCGACAGCAGGCCGTTGCAGAAGAAGGCATAAAAGCAGGTATAGATCAGCGCGCGCTGGCCCTTATCCAGCCGCTTCATAAAGGGAAACATGCGCTCACTCCGTTTCGGCACAATCGTTGGTCGCAACCATGATAGCACTGAAGCGGCGGATTTGCAAATGCTTCCGTGTTATTTATCCATCCTTTTGCTCACAAAGGCGCCGCGCCCCGTTCAAAGGACACATAGCGCCGCCCCTGAAAGGTCAGCCGACCGCTGTCTCCTTCGGAGAGATACGCGAAATCCCGCCCCGGCACGCACAGCTCGATGCAGTCGCCGCTCTCCACCCGAAAGGTGGCATAGTGGTCCGAGGCGTGCTTCAGCCTGCGTCCCACCCGCAGCGACACGACGCCCGCGGGCACAGTCAGCCGCGGCGCGCGGCTGTCCCGCCGCCAGAGCATCGCGCCACGCGCCACCAGCACGGCGCACAGCCCCAGCCCCAGCAGACAGGCGATATAAAACAATATTTCCAGGCTGCCGTCCAGCATTGCCAAATCCAACATTTTCACGTTCCCCGCCTCCGTTCGCGCCGACAAGGGCCCGCCACGCCGGCGCCTCATAAAAATCAAGGGCCACACCGATTAGACGCAAAAAAGCGGAGAAGTGTTTAGAGCATCTTCAAAAATTAACAGGCGCTTCCCTGTACGGGAACGCGCCTGCCGAAAAGGGCCGTCACTTGTCCATCTTTCTGTAGCTGGATTCGATCCAAAGGTTGGACACGCCGTTGTAGACGAAGATGCCGCCGATGACCATGACCGCGGCCTTCATGGCGCTGAAGGAGAACACCACCAGGAAGATGCCCAGCGCGACGGTCAGCGCCGCGACAACCAGCGACGAGGTCCAGTTCCCGACGCTTGCCTTGCGCAGCTCCAGCGCCTGGGCCAGGTTGATCAGGCCGTTGATGATTATGGCAATGCCGATCAGCTTGGGCAGGAGGGTAATGATGCCCCGCGGCGCGAACAGCACCACCAAGCCCATCACCACGCACATCAGCGCGACGGCCAGCGGCCCGTAATTCATGCCCGCCCTGTGGCGGTCGCGATACCAGGAGACGCCCGAAATCGCCGCGCTCAGCAGCAGGGCGATGCCCAGTATATGGGCCAGCACATCCAGCGTCTTGCCCGGCCAGATGAACAGCGCCAGGCCCAACACCACCATCACGACGGACATGAGCGCGTTGTTCTTGCTGTACTTTTCAAAGCTGAAATTCCGAAATGACATCTTTCTCTTCCTTCCTTCCTTCTCGTAGGTTCTGCCGTTCAAGCGCGATCCATGGGCCAAATCACCGCCGCCAGAGCCGCCTGAACCGCCCCTTGAGCGTCTCCCTTGGCGTCTGCGAGGCGGCAAATGCGATCTCATGGGTCAAGTACCAATCCTGCACGTCGATGCTCTGGGCCTCTCCCGGGGCAAGGCGCGCATAGGTTCCGTCGCTGTGCTGCCGCCAGGCGCGGGTGTTGTCCGCCAGCAGCAGGTTCAGATATTCCTCCAGAAAGGCCTTCAGCTCCGGAGAGCGCACGGGGCCGCCCACCTCCACGCGCCGGTCCTGGTTTCGGGTCATAAAATCGGCGGAGGACAGGTACAGCTTCATTTCCACGCCCTCGCCGAAGGCATAGATGCGCGAATGTTCCAGAAACCGCCCTACCACCGACGTGACGGTGATATTCTCGGTCTTTCCCGGCACGCCGGGCACCAGGCAGCATATGCCGCGCACGATCAGATCGATGCGCACTCCGGCGCAGCTGGCCTCGCTGAGCTTGTCGATCAGCTCCCGGTCGGTGATGGAATTGACCTTGATGCGGATGCGCCCGTCCGCGCCCCGGGCGATCTGGGCGTCGATCTGCTCGATGATGCGGTTCTTCATGGCCAGCGGCGCCACCAGCAGCTTGTCGTATTCCCCGTCGCTGTTGCCGATCAGCATGTTTTCAAAGAAGCTGACGGCGTCCCGGGTGATGGCGGCGTCGGCGGTCATCATGCAGAAATCGGTGTACAGCGTGGAAGTCTTTTCGTTGTAGTTGCCTGTGCCGATCTGGGCGATATAGCCCAGCCCGCCCCGCTCCCGCCGGGTGATCAGGCACAGCTTGGCGTGGCACTTCAGATTCTCCGGGCCGTATATGATCCGGCAGCCCGCCTCCTCCAGCTCCACCGTCCAATCGATGTTGTTCTGCTCGTCAAACCGGGCGCGCAGCTCCATCAGCACGGTGACCTCCTTGCCGTTTTCCGCGGCGGCGCACAGCGCCTTGGCGATGGCGGAATTCCGGGCCAGGCGATAGATGGTGATTTTGATGGACACCACATCCGGGTCCTTCGCGCTCTGGCGCAGCAGGTCCAAAAACGGCTGCATACTCTGATAGGGATAGAACAGCAGCACGTCCCGCTGCACCACCTGCTCCCAGATGGGGCGATCGGCGTTCAGATAAGCCGGGTACACCGGCACATGGGGCGGATTGAACAGCGCCGCGGGACACTTTTCAATCTGGTCTATGTAATCCAGCTTCAGAGGACATTCGCAGGCATAGACGCGCTCTGCCCCCAGCTTCAAAAACTCCGCCAGGCGCTTGGCCAGCCGCGGGGCCCTGCCCTCCAGCTCCAGCCGCACCGGGGCCAGGCGGTCCCGCTTCTTGAGCAGCCGGCGCATGTAGTTCAAATAGTCCGGGTTCTCGTCGTCGTAATGCTCCTCGCTGAGGCTGATATCCGCATTGCGGGTGATGGAGATAATCGCCTGCTCCGACACGTCGTAAATCTTGAAGATCTTCTTCATATGGGCCGCGATCACGGCCTCCGTGCGGATGTAGCGCACGCCGCCGCCCGGCAGCATGATGACCCGGGGCAGGCTCTGGGGCACGTCCACGATGCCCAGCACCGAGGGCTGCTTCCCGCCCGGCGCCTGCTGCTTGCCGCCGCCCTTGTCCTTTTCCTTTTCTTTTTCCTTGCCGCCCGCGGGCTTGCCGCTGAGCGTCAAAAGCGCCGCGGCATAAAGCGCCTTGTTCTTCAGGTGCGGGAAGGGATGGCTGCGGTCGATGACCTGGGGAGACAGCAGCGGGCGTATGTTTTCCTTGTAATATTCCTGAACGTAGGCCTTCTGACCGGCAGTGAGCGTCTCCATGGTGGCCTCCGTCACCCCGGCGTTGTCCAGCTCGTTCACAAGGGCGCGATAGATGGCGTCCCGCCGCTCGATGAGCGGGACCACCGCGGCGCAGATGGCACTCACCTGCTCGCTGGGCGTCATGCCGGATTTGTTGTCCGCCTCCTCCGGCGCGATCATGTCCATGTCGATCAGGCTGCCCACGCGCACCATGAAAAATTCGTCCAGGTTGCTGGTAAAGATGGACACAAAGCGCATCCGCTCCATCAGCGGCACGCCCGGGTCCACGGCCTGGGCCAGCACGCGCTCATTGAATTTCAGCCAGCTCAGCTCTCGGTTTTGGGTGTAGCTCAAATCCCGCTGCTTTACCTTCGGTGCGTTTTCCACCTTGACGGCCTCCTGTGTTCTTCGCAAGACATTCCGTTTTCCGCCCTATATTATAGCAGATAATCCGGCTCGCTTCAATATCGAATTCCCTCTTGCCATTCCGTTCAAAACGCGCTATAATATGTTAAAGCAGTGTTTCCGTTTTAACGAGGCTGAAAAGAAGAAAGAAAGAGGTGTCCCCCATGATTCGCATCGGTATGCTGACCTCCGGCGGCGACTGCCAGGCCCTGAATGCGGCCATGCGCGGCGTCGCAAAGACCCTGTACAATTCCAACGAGGAAGTGGAGATTTACGGCTTCCTGAACGGCTATCAGGGGCTGATCCACGGACGCTTCCGCCTGCTGACCTATGATGATTTTTCCGGCATCCTCACCAAGGGCGGCACCTTCCTGGGCTCCAGCCGCACGCCCTTCAAGATGATCGAGGTCATCGAGGAGGACGGCATCGACAAGGTGGCGGCCATGAAGCAGACCTATTACAAGCTGCAGCTGGACTGCCTGGTGATCCTGGGCGGCAACGGCACCCACAAGACGGCCAACCTGTTGAGTGAGCAGGGGCTGAACGTGGTCACCCTGCCCAAGACCATCGACAACGATCTGTGGGGCACAGACATGACCTTCGGCTTCCAGAGCGCCGTGGATATCGCCACCGACTGCATCGACATGATCCACACCACCGCCGCCTCCCACGGCCGCATCTTCATCGTGGAGATCATGGGCCACAAGGTGGGCTGGCTGCCGCTGAACGCGGGCATGGCCGGCGGCGCGGACATCATACTGATC
>JAFUCP010000156.1 GCA_017459565.1 Clostridia bacterium
CAGAAAACAACACACGGGGACGGTTCTCTGTGTTGACCAATTTAAGGCATGAGATTTCTTATTGCATCGGGCTGGGCCGCTGTGGTATGATATATTCGTCAAGGGATGGTTCGCAACGAATCGGCCAATGGGGTGCCGATCATGTGGGCGAAATCTACCCCAAATCGTCATGTACATTGGGCGCATGGGTAGAGCACATCGTTCACATCGATGGGGTCACAGGTTCGAGTCCTGTTGCGACCATAAAGTCCTTGGAGACATATCGTTTTCAAGGGTTCTATGTACTGACAAACCCTGCATCCTTCTCTGAATGTAGGGTTTGTCATTACTCTGCCCATAAAAAAGCTGCCCGCGGGCAGCTTTTTTTGAGTGTTACTCGTTTTCAATTTTGAACAGGCTCTTTCCGGTGAACAGGCAATCCTTGCCGTAAATGGCGGCGCCGTAGTCCAGCACGAAATCCACCAGCTTTTCGCCGTGCCAGTCCACCACGGCGTGCTTGCCGTCGGCGTTTTCCACCGTCAGGAAGCGGCCGTCGGAATTGGTGAGGCCGTTCTTGGTGTCCAGCTTGGTCACGCCCTCCAGCGCCGTCACGGTGCCGTCGGCGGCGATCAGGGTCACAGCGCCGGTCAGGTCCGTGGCGCCCAGGGTGCAGCCATAGTAGCTCACGTTGTCCTTGGCATACTGGATGGGGCAGGTCACGTTGCCCTCCAGGTCAGTATAGCCCAGCTTGCCATCCTGCTCCACGCACACATAGCCGTTGTTGATGGGCGCCTTGCTGCCCCAGACGTAGACGCGCTGATAGGCGCAGGGGATCGCCAGCTTCTGTTCATCAAGGTCGTAGAGCCCTTCGGTGGAGGCACCGTCGGCCCCGTTCAGGCTCACCTTTACATATCGGCCTGCGTACAGGGTGGAGTTGACGGAGCTGAAGCTGGGCGGGCAAATCTCCTCGCCCTGGGGGTTGAGGATGCCGTAGAGCCGTTGCTCGCCGTCGTAGAAGGCGGTGTAGCCCCGGGCGATGTTGTTCAGGCCGGTGTATTCCCGTTCAGCCAGTTTTTCCCCGGTCACGGCGGAGTAGAGCGCCTTGGGGGACAGCTCGTTTTCGCTTTGCACCACAACCTCGGCGTCGAACATGTTTTTCAGTTGCGTTTGGGTGGCGTTGAAGTCGAAGTCATAGGCGGTGACGGCGTCGGCGCGGTCCATTACCAGCAGCCAGCCGTTGATGCCCGCCTCCCTGGCGCGGCTGTACTTAGCGCGCTCCAGGGTGCCGACCAGCTTCTTCTGGGGCAGATAGAACACGTCGTTGCGCACGATGACCGCGTATTTTTTCTCGCCGAAGATGACGTTGTAGTCCGAGCCATCCTTGTCGTCGGTGCCCTCCAGCACCACGCCGACGGCCCAGTTGGGGCTGATGACGTCAAAATCGCTGTATTCGTAGGGGGTGACGGCCTCACCGCCGGCGTTCACCAGCGCGGAGGTGTTGAAGCCGCCCTCGTTGGTAGCCTTGTAAAAGCCGCTGCCTGCATAGCTCAGATCGCCGAACTGAGCTTCGCAGAGGACGTTGCCCTCCGCGTCCACCAGTCCCTCCAGGCGGTTTTGGGTAAAGATGAAGATACCGGTGTCCTCCGCGCCGCTGTCGGACATGGATTCCGCCTCAAACAGCGGGCCGGTGACCTCCGCCAGGGCCGCGGGGGCCAGCAGCAGGAGGGTGAGAAGCAGTGCCAGTGCGCGCTTTGCCATCGTGAAAACTTCCTTTCATATCGTGATGCTATTATTATAAGGAATCGCCGCGGCCCGGTCAACGGCCCCGGCGTTATTTCACAAGCGATGATCAATACTTCATAAACTTCGGCGCGCCCCAGGCCGCGATCCTGTAAGCCGGGTTTTCCAGGCGCTTTTTCACGTTGTCCAGCTCGTCGCGGATGGCGATGTGCTGGGGACAGTGCTGCTCGCACCTGCCGCACTTCACGCACAGCCCGGCGTTGCTGCGCACCTTGCGCAGGGTGGTACACATCAGGTATTCCCTCAGCCCGGTGAACAGGCCGTCGGCGTAGCTGGCGTTGTAGGCGGCGAAGCAGGTGGGAATGTCCACGCCCTTGGGACAGGGCTGGCAATAGCCGCAGCCGGTGCAGCCCACCCTTGTGGTCTTGCGGATGGCGTTGAGCGCGCGGCCGTACACTGCCAGCTCCTCCTCCGTGAGCAGCCCGGGCAGGCTTTCCGAGGCGATGCGGCAGTTTTCTTCCACCTGGCTTACATCGTTCATGCCGGAAAGCACCACCGTGACCTGCGGGTGGTTCCAGATCCAGCGCAGGCCCCAGTCCGCGCAGCTGCGCCCGGGCCGGGCGGCCTCGAACTCCCGCCGCGCCGCCGCCGGCAGCGCCCCCGCCAGCTTGCCGCCCCGAAGCGGCTCCATGATGATCACGGGAAGCCCCTTTTCATGGGCGTAGTTCAGGCCTTCGATGCCCGCCTGGCTGTGTTCGTCCATGTAATTGAACTGGATCTGGCAGAAGTCCCAGTCGTAGGCGTCCACCAGCGCCTTGAATTGCAGCGTGCCGCCGTGGAAGGAGAAGCCGATGTTGCGGATCTCGCCGCTGTTTTTCTTCGCGTTGATCCACTCCCGTATGCCCAGCGCGCAAAGCCGTTCCCAGCTTTTTGCGTCGTTGAGCATGTGCATCAGGTAGTAATCCACATAGCCGGTTTGCAGCCTTTGCAACTCCTCCGTGAAGAATTTGTCCGCGTCCTCGATGCGTTTGACGCGGTACTGGGGCAGCTTCGTGGCGATACGGATGCGCTCCCGGCAGCCGTGCGCGGCCAAGAATTTGCCCAGGCACACCTCGCTGCCCGGGTAGATGTAGGCCGTGTCGAAGTAATTGACGCCCCTCTCCAGGGCCAGAGCCAGCTCCCGGTCGGCCTTTTCCTGGTCGATGGCCGTGCCGCGCTTGGTGAAGCGCATACAGCCAAAGCCCAGCGCGGACAGATGATCGCCGTTTTTCGGGTTGGTGCGGTATTGCATGGGGCACGCTCCCTTTCGCGTTTTTGACCATTATAGTGTATCCCGCGCCGCTTTGCAAGGGGCGCGGGCATCTTTTTCCAGACCTGTCCCGGCGGGGACAAGGTTACAGAAAAGTTACTCTTTTAACTTCGACAATTGTCTTTTGCAAGGATTGCATTGTAACGATTTGTGTGATAAAATACATTGAGAGTTAACTCAGATATTGGCATATTGCGTGAAAAAGAGGCGATTGAGCATGAAAGCCGACTGGCTGAATTTGGAAGGCCGCAGTTCGGATTATCAGACGGTACAGGACCGTCTGAATCATTCGCCCTTTGACGAGCTGGTGGAGATCGACATGATCAACGACCGCTGCCGGAATATCTTTCATGTCGAGGGCAAGTATTTTGTGCCCGTCATGAACGGCGGCTGGGCGGAGCTGTTCAATTATTGCAGTGAGCATATGGTACATCCTGAGGATCAGGCGGCCTATCGGGAGCTGATGGACCCCGACACGCTGTTTGAGCGCCTGCAAAACGCGCCGCAGCGCGGGGTTCTGGAGGGCGAATTCCGATACAGAACCGTGGAAGGCAAGTGGCTGTGGACTCTGCAGGTGGTGGTCAGCGGCGTCGAAAACGGGCTGCCGGAGGGCGTCATCCATTGCTATATCTATGATGTCCAGATTCAGAAGCAGCGCGAGCAGGGCGGCGCCAGTGGCGCGGGGGCGCAGAACGCGCAGCGCCGGGACGATTTGACGGGCCTGCTCACGGACAAGGAATTCTTCGCCATGGCCCAGCGGCGGCTGTCCGGCCTGACGCCGGGACAGTGGTGCGTCATGGCCGTGGATATTGAAAACTACAAGCTGTTCTGCGACTGGCACGGCCAGCAGGTGGGGCGGATGCTGCTGGCGGAGATCGGCGGCATTTTGCAGGAGGTGGAGCGCGCCGCCGGCGGCCTGGCGGGCTATCGCGGCCAGGACGACTTCGCCCTGCTGATTCCCTATGATATCCAGCGCATCAACGAGCTGTTTGAGCGCCTGCGGGAGCTGATCGTTTCCAAGGGAGATTATGTGGGCTTCCAGCCCATCTTCGGCATCTGCATGGTGGAGGAGGACGCGGACCAGATCGTGGATCTGTACAACCATGCCGCGCTCACTGCCGAGCAGATCAAGGGGGATTTCAGGAACCGCATCCGGGTGTACAATCCCGCCGCGCAGAAGCGCAATTCCGAGGAGTACCGCATCATCTCCCGGTTCCAGCACGCGCTGGACACCGACGAGGTGTTCTTTTGCCTCCAGCCCCAGTGCCGCCTCTCCACGGGGCGGATCGTTGGCGCGGAATCGCTGGCGCGCTGGCGCACGAAGGACGGCAGGATGATCCCCCCGGCCCGGTTCGTGCCGGTGCTGGAAAAGTACGGCATGGTCACGAACCTGGACAAGTTCATCTGGGAGGGCGTGTGCAAGTGGCTGCGCAAATGGCTGGACGCGGGCCACACGGCGGTGCCGGTGTCGGTGAACGTTTCCCAGTTGGACATATTCTCCATCGATGTGCCGGATTTCTTCGGCGGCCTGCTGGAAAAGTACGGCCTGCCCGCCGAGCTGGTCAAGGTGGAGATCACCGAATCGGCCTATGTGGAGGACACCGCCGTCGTCAGGGAGACGGTGCGCCGCCTGCGCGCCATGGGGATGCTTGTGCTGATGGACGACTTCGGCAGCGGCTATTCCTCCCTGAACATGCTGCGCAGCCTGAACGTGGATGTGATCAAGCTGGACGCCCAGTTTTTGCACATCAGCGAAAACGAGTCCCGAAAGGGCATCAGCATCCTGGAATCCATCATCAACATGGCCAAAACCATGGCCATCCCGGTCATCGTGGAGGGCGTGGAGACCCAGGAGCAGACCGATTTCCTGTCCAACATCGGTTGCAGCTACATGCAGGGCTATTATTTCTATCGCCCCATGCCGGTGGAGGAGTTTGAAAGCCTGATATCGGACGAGCATAACCTGGACCTGCGGGGCTTTGAGGCCAAGGCCAACGAGCAGATGCACACCCGGGAGTTCCTGGACGAAAACGTCATCAGCGATTCCATGCTCAACAACATCCTCGGGCCCGTGGCCATCTACTGCTGGAAGGGCGACAATGTGGATATCGTGCGCTATAACCAGCAGTTCTTCCACATGGTGGGCATCGACCTGAAGGAGATGAACGAGCGCTGCTCCGGGATGCAGCAGTACCTGTATGCCGAGGATCAGCCCCGGCTGTTCCAGATGCTGAAGGAAGCGGCCCGGGACCGCATGAACGGCTCAAAGGGCGTGGTGCGGGTTTACAAGCCCAACGGCGCGATGTGCTGGATCTCCCTGCAGCTGTATTATATGGAGCAGAACGAGCAGGGGATGCGCTTCTACGGCTCCGCCGAGGATGTGACGGAGATGCAGTATGTCAACGCGGACATACCCGGCGGCTATCACCGCTGCTCCGCCGACGGGGGCTTTGAGTTCCTCTACATCAGCCAGGGCTTCATGGACATGGTGGGCTACACGCAGGAGGAGATCAGGCGCAAGTTCGACAACCGCTTTGTCAACATGGTGCATCAGGACGACGTGGATATCCTGCGCCAGCGCGCCGAGAGCATCCGCCGGGGCGAAAAGCCGGACAACAAGCCCTACCGGCTCAAGCGTAAGCAGGACGGCTATATCTATGTGATGAACCAGAGCCGCCTGACCGACCTGGACGGCCAGGTCTGCTTCCAGAGCGTGGCCATCGACGTGACGGACGTGGTGAAGCTGCGCAACCAGATGCGGCTTTTGAGCAAGTATTCCACGGACGACGTGGTGTTCGTGCGCGTGAAGGAAAACGCCTGGAAATACCGGGTTGTCGTGCATGGGCTGGAGGCGCGCCTGGGCATGACCGCGAAGGAATTTGAGAAGTACCTCAACAGCGGGGAGCTGTTTCGCGGCCTCGACGCCACGGAGGCAGAAAGGCTGCGGGTGGTGACCTATGAGGCCATCGAGCAGAAAAAGCCCTTTGAGCTTGAATTTGTGCTGACCCCGCCCAATGCCAGCCCGGTCAAGCTGCATATGAAGACCGACTTTGTCCGGGACAAGAGCAACAAGGTGGAGAGCATATGCACCTTCCGGGAGGTTTAATCGCTGCAAAAAGACGCCGGCGCGGAATGTTCCGTGCCGGCGTCTTTTTGCGGTTTGCTCCGTCTGAATCAGCCTTCGGAGATGCCGTCGATGGGCAGGTCGAAGTAGGGCGCGGACTGGAACTCGGACTCATGGAAATAGCCGTCCTTGACGTACTCCGCCGCGATCTGGTGGGTGGCCGCGTTGAAGCCGCCGTTGGCGGTATCCTGGAGGTAGTCCTCGGTCTGCACGTACTCCTCAACGGTCATGCCGCCGTTGACGGTGAAGGTGCTGGTGTCGTAAACCTGCATTTCGCCGGAGGCCAGCTCGTCCAGAACCTCCTGTACCTGCTCCACAGTGCCCTCGGCGGCCACGTGGGGGTTCAGCTCGGTCAGCTCAACCGCGCCTTCTGCCATGCCCAGAGCGATGTCGGTGGGGAAGCTCTCGCCCTTCATGGTGGCTTCAATGGCCATCTGCATGTAGGGGGTCCAGTTGATCCTGGAGGAAACCAGGGAGGTGTTGGGGGCCACGGCGTTGAAGGAAATGTTGTAGCCAACGTTGGGCACGTTGTTGTCCTCGCAGGCGGTGGGTGCGCCGACGGTGTCGGCGTGTTCGCTCATCAGCACGCAGCCGGAGGCGATCAGCGCGGTGGCGGCTTCCTGCTCCAGAGCCTGGTCGCCCCAGCTGTTGGTGAACTTCACGACCATCGTGGCGGAGGGGCAGGCGTGGCGGATGCCCAGGAAGGTGGAGGAAAGGCCGCTGATGACCTCGGCATAGGGGAATGCGCCCACATAGCCGACCTTGGCCTGGTCCTCGGTGATCTTGCCGCTCTCGATCATCTCATTCAGCTTCAGGCCGGCGGCATAACCCGCGGCGAAGCGGCCCTGATAGATAGAAGCGAAGGCGTTGTGATAGTTCTCCAGGCCCACGCTCTGGGACTTGGTGCCCGTGGCATGGGAGAACTGGATCTCCGGGTATTCCTCGGCGGCCAGGATGATGTAGTCCTCGTGGCCGAAGGAATCGGCGAAGATGTAGTTGCAGCCGGATTCGGCCAGGTCGATGGCGGCGTCATAGCAGCCCTGGTCCTCGGGGATATTGGTCTTGATGATCAGCTGGCTCTCGTCCATGCCCAGGTTTTCCAGGGCGGCCTTCATGCTGTCGATGAAGTTGGCGTCATAGCCCATGTTCTCGTCATGCAGGCAGATCAGGCCGATCTTCATGTCCTCCTTCGCCACCTCGGCAAAGGCCGCGGAACAGAACAGCATGGCGACAATCAGCAGGACGGATGCGATCTTCTTCATAATGAATGTCTCCTTCTTCTTATTCGCCCCCCTGGGGCTCATGGTTATCATACACGCGCAAGGTTACAACTGGGCGTCGGCTTTGTAAATTGTCGGATGAATCGGCATGAAAGTTCGGATTTTTCCATATAATGGACGCGTTTTTCGGCCAAGAACGCCAGAAGAAAGCCCAAAACCCGAACATTGGCGCAAGGTTAGTTTTTCACCCCGCCCTTGATTGCGCCGCGGGAATGTGATAGAATGTGACGGCACACGACGAAAAAGGGGTTTGCGTATGGAAAACTTGACGGCCATCATCGAGGCGATTCTGTTTGTTTCCGGCGATCCGGTCCGCGTCGACGCGCTGGCCCACGCCATGAACCTGACGGTCTCGGAGCTGAACGCTTCCCTGGCGGAGCTGGGAGACCATCTGGCGCTGGAAAACCGGGGCATCCAACTCAACCGCAGCGGAGAAACGGTGTTTTTGTCCATCTGTCCCAAGTACGCCGCCCAGGTGGAGGCGTTTTTGCAGCCGCTGCAAAAACAGCCGCTGTCCCAGGCGGTGCTGGAGACGCTGTCCATCATCGCCTATCGCCAGCCCGTCACCAAGGGCGATATCGAGGCCGTGCGCGGCGTGAAGTGCGATTATTCGGTGCAGAGCCTGATGAACAAGGGCTTCATCGAGGAGCAGGGCCGCCGGGAAACCCTGGGTCGCCCCATTCTCTACGGCACCACCGACAAGTTTTTGCAGCACTTCGGCATGGAAACCCTCGCCGACCTTCCCGAGGTGGAGGCACTGAAGCCCGAGGGGGAGATCGGCATATAGCCCTCCGCGCGTTCGGTCACAATTTCATCATGTAAAATTAGCCATTGCGCCATTGTTCCGGCTTGACGATCATTCGGCACAATGGCTATAATGTTATTAAGTATAACTGTCATTTTCAGGAGGTAGCGACGATTATGGCAAATACAAATAACGAAAAGAACCCTCCCGCCAGGCACGGCGCGGCCGCGCAGGCCCGGGTTCGCCGCCTGCGCGCCCAGTACCGCCGGCGCATGATTATCATAGGTGTCATCTTCTTCATCATCGGCATCGCTGCGGGCATCCTCGCCTACCATTGGTATTCCGGCAGGACCCCCAGGGACGTCGAGGGCGTCCCGGCGGCGGTCACGCCCACGCCCGAGGCGCTTGCCACGCCCGTGCCCACCCCCGAGACGGAGCAGCCCGGGGAGGATGCCGGATCTGAGGGCTTTGCCTGGGGCGAAGCGGAGGACGAGGGCTTTGCCTGGGGCGATGCTGAAGACGATGGCTTCTTCTTCGGCGACGATGGGGAAGCCGCGGCGCAGCCCGGGGACGAAGCGCCCGTGAACGTGGAGGCCGAGCCGATATCGGAGCCCACGCCCGAACCCGTGGCGGAGACGGAAGCGCCCGCGGAAGCTGAGGCAGCCGTTGAGGCCGCGCCCGTCGAAGCAGAGGCTACCGCAGAGGCCACGCCCGCGGAAGACGAGGCAGCCGTTGAGGCCGCGCCCGTCGAAGCAGAGGCTACCGCAGAGGCCGCGCCCGCGGAAGCTGAGGCAGCCGTTGAGACCGCGCCCGTCGAAGCAGAGGCTACCGCAGAGGCCGCGCCCGCGGAAGCTGAGGTAGCCGCAGAGGCCGCGCCCGCGGAAGGCGAGGTAGCCGCAGAGGCCGCGCCCGCGGAAGGCGAGGTAGCCGTTGAGGCCGCGCCCGCGGAAGCAGAGGTAGCCGTTGAGGCCGCGCCCGCGGAAGCAGAGGTAGCCGTTGACACAGCGCCCGCGGACGAAGAGCTAGCCG
>JAFUCP010000157.1 GCA_017459565.1 Clostridia bacterium
CATTATACCATGTTTTGTATTTCCGCGCTGGAGTGGTAATGAAGTGAAATGAAAAAAAGAGTAAAAAAGTGGCAGTTCGCTGCGCTCCGTGCCCGGGCTTTGTGGAAAAGCCTGCTGGACAAGCTGTTCAACGGATCGGGGGACTGACAAGCGGACGCTGTAACAGAGGAACGATATGCACTTTTCAAGCGGGATCGGCCGCCCGCCCTATGGCAATGCTTTCTAAGTGTCCCCACAGCGAAGGGGCTGCCTCGTTTTGAGGCGGCCCTTTCGTTGATTGTGTAGCGGCTGTAAGAGAAGAGCTTTTGCTGTCAACGGCAGCTCGGCCGGTTGTCGGCATCAGCCTGCTTATTGGGAGGCGGGCGGCTGATCTCCCGTTTTCAGGAGACGTTTTCATGCCTTGTCCCCGTGAACGCCTTCCGGAGGGAACGGGAGGAGAACGGGATCGTGTATGGGCTTCGGGCCGTCAACGCAATGGAGCTCGCAAGCATTGAACGGCCATAGACAAAGCGACAGATTTACGGTATAATGCGAGAAAAGAGTGTGCGGTATAACGACATCACGACATCGTGAACGGACCGCTTTGGCTGGTTCAGAAGGAGAAGGCGGGCAGCGCCTGGAAAAGGCGGGAAATACTCGTTCGGGCAGGCGCCAATGTCCTGGTTTTGTTCGTCCCGGCAGCGATTTCCGCGACTGCTTCCTTATCGACGACCATCTGCGCATAGTCGTCGCGGACGCATCCGACAAAGAAACGAGACTGAGGAGGAATGACGAATGAAGCTGAACAAGCTGTTGGCCGTGCTGCTGTGCGCGGCGCTGGCAATGTTGACCCTGACCGGCTGCGTCTCTGCGGAGGAGATTCCTGCCGAGATGGCGGAGGAACCGCTTTCCCATTGGAACGCGGACGCCCCGGCGCTGAAGGCGCTGACCGACTATGTGGCGGCGGTGACCGACCCGAATTCCCCGGATTATATCCCCGAATCGGATCGCATTGCCGTGTTCGACCTGGACGGCACGCTGATGTGCGAGACCTTTCCCTTCTGCTTTGAATACATGGTATTCGCGGACTACGCGCTGAAGCATGCGGACGCGATGCCCGAGGATGTGCTGGCGGTTGCCCAGGAGATCGTGGATGCGGCCGGCAAAGCCAAGCCGGACGGCATGAGCACGCGCCAGGCCGCCGCGGCTGCCATTGCTTATAAGGGCATGACGATGGAAGCGCTTTCCGGGGTCGTATCCGACTTCAAGGGCAGCGACGCCTGGGGCTTTACGGGCATGACGCGAGGCGAAGCCTGGTACAAGCCGATGGTGGAGCTGTTTGAGATGCTCCAGGCCAATGGCTTCGAGGCCTATATCGTCACGGCGACCGAGCGAAATATCGTGCGCGAAATCATCAAGGGAACGCTGGATATCCCGCCGTCCCATGTCATTGGCACGGAATACGGCTATGTGGCGACGAATCAGGGCGACGCGGCGGATGCGGATTACACGTATCAGGCGGAGGATCAAATCGTATTCGACGGCAATTACGATGGCGAGAATGCCAAGACATGCAAGGTGGATGCCATTGTGCGCGAGATCGGTCAACAGCCGGTGCTGGCCTTTGGCAATTCCTCCGGAGATCTGGCGATGGAGATCTACACCATTTCCAACAATCCCTACCGAAGCGCGGCGTATATGGTGCTTGCGGACGACGGGGAACGGGAGTATGGAGACGCGGACAGCGCCGCCGAAAAGAAGTCCGACTATGAAAGCATGGGCATCGGCGTTATTTCCATGCGTGATGATTTCGCGACCATTTATGGCGACGGCGTGGAAAAGACGGAAATGCGCCAGACTGCGGAGGAAGCCGAAAAGAGCTCGACGTCGGCTGTGAGCGAGCCAGCTCCTGCGCAGGAGGAAGCGAGCGACACGGACGACGTTCAATATGTCATGTACCTGGGCACCAACGACAAGGACACCAACAAGCCCGTGTTCACCCAGGCCGAGGCCGTGGAAAAGGCCCGGGAGATCCTGATGGCGCGTTTCGGCGGCTATACGATCCAGGAGGCCTTTGGCGGCTGGATCGGCGACGACGGCATGGAGTACCAGGAGTACACGCTGGTTATCTATCTCTCTGACACCACCGAGGACGCCGTGCACGCCGCGGCGGACGAGCTGATCGCGACCTTCAACCAGAACTCCGTGCTGATCCAGAAAAACCCGACCACGACGGAATTCTATTTGCCGAATTGAGGGAATGCCGCACAGTACTATGCGGTGAACTTATGGCATATGCGCATTTGATGATACTCGAATATGAAATTGACTTCCAAGCCGGAACCGCCGCAAGATACGATACTTCAAGGGCTTTCCCGACCCTGTTGATGGGGCGGGACGCCCTGCAGGCTTTCGGGGCATACCTGCTGTGCGATGCATCTGGATTTGCAGTGGAAGCTATGTGTATCACAGACATAACCCTGTAAACCCAACGGCAGAGAAAAAACACGAGCGCTGCCCAATAGAAAGCTGGTGATCATCATGACTGAAAACGGCGAGGCGAAAAAGAGGAAGTATGAGATGCTTCAGTACGAAGTGATATGAGGAACCAAAACCATGAGCAATATGTTTGAAGGCAAGGTCGCAGTGATCACCGGCGGGGCACAGGGGATCGGCAGGGCGATCGCGGAGGCCTTCCGCCGGGAAGGCGCCGTGGCGCACATCATCGACATCCGGCCCGGCGACTGGTTTGTGGGCGACGTGGGCGACCGGGACACGCTGGAGCGGTTTGCAGAGCACGTGATCCGGGAGAGCGGCCATGTGGATTGTCTCATCAACAACGCGCTGCCGCCGATGAAGGGCATCGACGAATGCAGCTGGGAGGACTTTTCCTGGGCCCTCGCCGTCGGCGTGACCGCGCCGTTTTACCTTACGAAGCTGCTCGCGCCCCACTTTGCCGCGGGGGCTTCCGTCGTCAATATCGCCTCCTCCCGGGATCGGATGAGCCAGCCGCAGACGGAGAGCTATACCGCCGCCAAGGGCGGCGTCGCGGCGCTGACCCACGCGCTGGCGATCAGCCTGGCCGGGAAGGCGCGGGTCAACAGCATCTCGCCCGGATGGATCGACACCACGGGCAGCGATATCTCCGGCGCGGATGCCGTCCAGCAGCCGGCGGGGCGGGTCGGCAGGCCGGAGGACATTGCCGAAATGGCGCTGTTCCTGTGCTCGGACCGGGCGGGCTTCATCACCGGCGAGAATATCTGCGTCGACGGCGGTATGACCCGGCTCATGATCTACCACGGCGATCACGGGTGGCGCTATGACGGGAAGGGGCTGTGATTGATGACTTACGAGGAAGCGGTGCAAGCCATCCGGCCCGGCCGCTATCGCCACTTCAAGGGCAATGATTACGAAGTGATCGGGATCGCGCGCCACAGCGAAACCGAGGAAGCTCTGGTGGTCTATCGCGCCTTGTATGGCGACCATGGGCTGTGGGTGCGCCCGGCGGAGATGTGGAACGGGACCGTGGAGCGTAATGGAAAGGCCTGCCGGCGCTTCTGCCGCGCGGATTGCATCGAGCGGGTGGAGAAATACGAGCGGCTGTTTGACGAAGCCGCCGCCTCCCGTGATCCGGAGAAGCTCCGCCTGCTGGAGGAGTACTACACCTCCGGCCGGTGGCGGGAGGACTATGAGGCGGATGAGCGGGGCGAGCTGCCGCCGGGTTTGAAGCGCGGCGTGCTGTCCCAGGACGGGCTGTACGACCTGCTGGAAGGATAAGGAGCGCGACATATACATTACAAGGAGGGGACTGCCATGCGCTTTATCGATCTCGCCAGAAACCGGTTTTCGGAGCGCCACTTCGACGCCCGCCCGGTGGAGGAGGAGAAGCTGAACCTGATCCTGGAGGCGGGGCGGATCGCGCCGACGGGCTGCAACTACCAGCCCCAGGTGGTCTATGTCATCAAAAGCGAGGCGGCCATGGAGAAGGCGAAGTCCACGGGGGCGTCGCTGTGCGGCTGTCCCGTGGCCCTGCTGGTTTGCTATGACCGCGATGTGGCGTGGCACAATCCGGGGGATCGGTGCTACGAGAACTACTGCGTGGGCGAGCAGGACGCCAGCATCGTCGCCGCCAGCATGATGTTTCAGGCGGAGGAGCTGGGCGTGCACAGCCTGTGGATCCGGGGTTTCGATTCCCGGGATGTGGTCGAGGCCTTTGACCTGCCGGAGAACCACGTTCCCGTGATGATGCTGGCGCTGGGCTATCCTGGCGAAAAGAGCCATCCGGCGCACCTGCACGCCAAGCGCAAGCCGCTTGCGGAGACGGTTCGGGAGCTATAATGTTGAATGACAGGACGCGACGGAAAATAGAAGTGCCTGAGAGACCAAAAGCAGGCGGGAGAGAAATACGATGAAATACAGGATCAACCGGCGGACCGGGGACAGGATCAGCGAGATCGGCCTGGGCTCTGCCTACCTGTGCGACGCGGACATGGACGAGGCGGTGCGCGCCCTGCGCGCGGCCTATGACGGCGGAATCAACTACTTTGACCTGGGCGCGGGAAACGGCAAGGCGTTTTCGATGTGGCGCGAGGCGCTCGGGGATGTGCGGAAAAACGTGCTGTACCAGGTCCACTTCGGCGCGGACTACTCCAAGGGCGAGTACGGCTGGACGCTGGAGCTGGAGACGATCAAGCGGTCCGTGGACTGGATGCTGAAGGAGCTGGGCACGGACACCATCGACTATGGCATGATCCACTGCCAGGACGAGTTTTCGGACTGGGAGACTTACCGGAAGAACGGCGTCTATGACTTCCTTCGCCGGATGAAGGAGCGCGGCGTGGTGCGCCATATCGGCCTGTCCTCCCACACCCCAGCGGTGATCGAGCGGATCCTGGACGAGGCGCCGGTGGACATGCTGCTGTTTTCGATCAATCCTGCCTATGACTAC
>JAFUCP010000158.1 GCA_017459565.1 Clostridia bacterium
CAGGTTTCCCTGGCGGACGGCGAGGTCGTGGGCCTGGAGGCCGCGAACTATCTGATGAACCATGTGCCCCGGGCGCTGGAGATCCCCGCGCTGACGGAGCAGGACGCCGTCGCCCGCATCGGCGGCGCGCTGACCCCCGTCGGCGCCCGGCTGTGCGTCATCCCGGAAAATGCGGAAGAATACCTGTGCTATGAGGTCCGGGCCACCTCCGGGCAGGATACCTTCCTGGCGTATATCGACGCCATGACCGGCGTGGAGCGCAGGCTGATGCAGGTGGTTTCCGGGGAAAACGGGGAGTTGGTGATGTGAGCCGTGCCGGCG
Source organism: Clostridia bacterium (assembly GCA_017459565.1). Lineage (GTDB taxonomy): Bacteria > Bacillota > Clostridia > Christensenellales > Aristaeellaceae > UBA2862. Next base: position 322 of record JAFUCP010000158.1, read on the forward strand.
GGCGCCGGCACAGGGCCGATGGATCCAAATTCACCCGACAAGGAGCGTCATATGTCCACATACACCGATTTTATTTCACGCCCGACGACCAATCCGCATAGTATGCCGCACACGATGTATGCGGAGCGTGATAGCATGATTTCCCGCGGCGATTTGTTCAGCGCCTGTCTGGACCCCGTGATCGGATCGGAGCAGGGGGGCATCCGCCCGGTGCTGGTGATCCAGAACGATGTCGGCAACCGGCACAGCCCCACCGTGATTGTGCTGGCCATCACGGGCCAGATGAACAAGGCGCGGCTGCCCACCCATGTGCCCATCGCCTGCGAGGGGACGGGCCTGGCCAAGGACAGCGTGGTGCTGGCGGAGCAGATACGCACGCTGGACAAGCGCCGCCTGCGGGAGCGCATCGGCGCGCTGCGCCCGGAGGTGATGGCCCGGGTGGGGGAGGCGCTGAAGGTGTCCCTGCGGCTGAATTGAGGTGCGGGGACGCAGAAACAGAGGCGGGAGGCGGCCTCATCCGCCTCTTCGGGGCACCTTTCCCAGAGGGGAAGGCTGAATGGCGGGACGCGGGATGATATTGCCTTCCCCGGCGGGAAGGCTCAGACCGCTGACAAAGCCCGCAAACACAAAAAAATCCCTGCCGAACAAGAAATGTGGCGGGGATTTTTGCCTGCCGCGCTGGTGCCGTGGGCAAAATGCGGTCGTTTACGGCTGGCCTTCCCCGGCGGGAAGGCTTGAAGCGCGGCGCTTTTGCTTTTATTTCTTCCACGCGCTGGGGCTGAACAGCATGAGCATGGGGAAGATTTCCAATCGGCCGATGAGCATACACAGGCTCAGCACGATCTTGCTCAAATCGCTGAACGCGGCGAAGCTGCCGGTGGGGCCGACCATGCCCAGGCCGGGGCCGATATTGGACAGGGTGGCCAGCACGGCGGTGAAGTTGGTTTCAAAGGAGAAGCCGTCCCGGGCGACGACGATGGTGGCGGTGAGCAGGATGAGCATATAGGCGAAGAAGAAGCCCTGCACGCCGCTGAGGATGCCCTCGTCCACGGTGTGGCCGTCCAGCTTGACGGTATTGACGGATTTGGGATGCACGGTGCGGCGGATATCGCGCACCATGCTTTTAAAGAGCAGCTGCACGCGGATGACCTTCATGCCGCCGCCGGTGGAGCCCGCGCTGGCCCCGATGAACATGAGGATGACCAGCAGCACGCGGCTGAGCTGGGGCCAGAGATCGAAGTCCGCGGTGGCATAGCCGGTGGTGGTCATGATGGAGGAGGCCTGGAAGAAGCTGTAGCGCAGGGAGGTGAAGAAATTGTTGTGGTAAAGGGGCATGATGTTCACGGCGATGACGCCGCTGACGACCAGCAGGATGAGGACGTACCAGCGCAATTCGCTGTTGCCCAGGGCTGCCCGCCAGTTGCGGTGGATCAGATAGTAGTACAGCGAAAAGTTCACGCCGAACAGCGCCATGAACACGCCCACGACGATGTCCACCGCGGCGCTGTCAAAGTGGGCGATGCTGGTGGCATAGGTGCCGAAGCCGCCGGTGCCCGCCGCGCCGAACATGTGGACCGATGCGTCGTACAGGTCCAGCCCGCAGAACAGCAGCGCGGCCACCATGAACAGCGACAGCGCGATATAGATTTCATACAGGATCTTGGCGTTGTTGGCCACCCGGGGCACCAGCTTGTCGGTGGAGGGGCCGGGGGATTCGGCGCGCATCAGATGGATGGAGCGCGCGCCCATCTTGGGAATCAGCGCCAGCGACAGCACCAGCACGCCCATGCCGCCGGCCCAGTGGGTGAAGCTGCGCCAGAACAAGAGGCCCTTGGGCAGCGCCTCCACGTCGGTGAGGATGGTGGCGCCGGTGGTGGTGAAGCCGGAGACGGTTTCAAAGAAGCAGTCCACCAGGGAGGGGATATGGCCCGAGAAGTAAAAGGGCAGTCCGCCCAGGAAGGACACGATGATCCAGCTGAAGGCCACGATGGCAAAGCCCTCCCGGGCCCGCAGGGTATCGCGCCGGGGCCGGACGAGGGCCATGGCGGTGCCCACGGCCATGGCGATGAGCATGGACAAAAGCAGGGGCATCGTATCGCCGCTGTGCAGCAAAAGCGACACGATCACAGGCAGCGCCATCAGCGCGCCGCACACGCGCACCACGTTTCCCACCAGGTGGCAGAGTAATCGCTTGTTCATCTTCTGATCTCCGTAATGTCAAAGGCATCCTCCAGGTTGACCACCGTGCCCGACTTGGCGGTGAGGATGACGGTGTCCCCGGCTTCGATGTGGTCGCTGCCGAAGGGGATGATGCACTTGCGCTCCCGCACCAGTACCGATACCAGGATGCCCTTTCGGATGTTCAGCCTGTTCAGGGGGATGTTCAGGTAGGGCGCGCCCTCCAGCGCGGTGAACTCATAGGCTTCCACCTGGCCGCCCAGCATGTAATACACCTTTTCCACCACGGAATTGCGGCTGTTGTTCAGCGCGCGCACCGAGCGCAGGATGGCGTTGGCGGTGGTCAGCTTGGGACTGACGGCGCAATCGATGCCCAGATCCTCCATCACGTCCATGGCGTTGAGCCGGTTCACCTTCACGATCACCTTCTTCACCCCGTGGCGGGAGCCGTACATGCCGGTGATCAGGTTTTCCTCGTCCCGGTTGGTCAGGCAGATCAGCGCGCCGCAGTCGCCCAGGTTCTCGGATTCCAGGACCTCCTGGTCCGTGCCGTCAGCGTTGATGATCATCACGTTGTCCAGCTGGTCCGCCAGCCGCAGACACTTCTTTTCGTCAATTTCGATCATGCGCAGGTACACCCCCATGCCGGCGATGATCTTTGCCAGGTAGTAGGAAATGTGCCCGCCGCCGATCAGCATGGCGGACTTCAGGCGCTGGGTGTCCTTGCCCAGATGCTTGAAAAACTGTGTCACCGATTCCCGGTCCCCGGTGGCATACACCCGGTCCCCGGGCAGCAGCGCGCTGGCGCCGTCGGGGATGAAGGCCGCGCCGTTGCGCTGCACGGCGGTGAACTGTATGCGGGGATAGCGGCTGTGCAGCTTGGACAGGGGTGTGTTGAGGATGGCGTCCCGCTCCTCGGCGCGGAATTCCACCATCTCCACCCGGCCGTGGGCGAAGCTTTCAATGTTGATGGCGAAGGGGAAGCGCAGCAGCCGGGAAATTTCCTGGGCGGTGGTGCGTTCCGGGTTGATGACCTGGTCGATGTCCAGCTTTTTTTGCAGCAGCGTCAGGCTCTCGGTATATTCCGGGTCGCGGATGCGGGCGATGGAATACTTCGCCCCCAGCTGCTTGGCCGCCAGGCAGCACACCATGTTCAGCTCGTCGTTGCCCGTCACGGCGATGATCACGTCCGCGGTCTCCACGCCCGCCTCCATCAGCGTCTTGACGTTGGCCCCGTTGCCCCGCACGCACATCACGTCCAGCGTCTCGCTGGCCTTGTTCAGCGCGTGCTGGTTGTTGTCCAGTATGGTGATATCGTGGCCGTCCTTGGATAGATATTGGGCCAGCGTGTAGCCCACCTTGCCGTTTCCGACGATGATGATGTTCAACTGTATGCCCCCTTTTGGGTATTCCGTATATACGCCAGCGCCTCCTCCGCGTCCCGGGGGAAGGCGTCCGTGATGGCGCCGCACAGCGTGACGCCGCCCGAATAGCCGATGTCCGCGAGCGTGCCCAGCAGCCGGCCGTAGTCCTCGCCGTCGCCGGGGCGGGGCAGGGCGCGGTTCAGCGCGTTTTCCAGCTGGACGTATCCCAGCAGCGGCGCGGCGCGGCGCAGGGCGCTCATGGGCTCCGAGGCCATGGACATGTGCCCCCAGTGGGCGGCCACGCAGACGTTGTCCAGCTGCAATAGCCCGGCGATGAGCGTGGCTTCGCTGACCAGGTTCAAAAGGCTGCAATCCGCCTTGCGCAGCGGCATGAGCGCCACCTTCATGCCACACTCCTTCGCGTGGCCCTGGATGAGCCGAAGGAAGTTGCCCAGCTGCCGCCAGGCGAAGGGATAGTCCCCGTCCTCCGGCACGGACCTGGATTTGGCCGCGTCCAGCACCAGTATGCGCGCGCCCAGCCGCCGCGCGCGGCTCATGGCGTGGCTCAGATAGCCGTGCAGCGCCGTGGCGTTCACGCCGCTGCCGGTGATGGGCAGGTCGCCCGGCAGCAGGCGGCTCATCGCGCCGATGCGCAGCCCCTGGCCGTCCGCGTAGTCCGCGAACTGGCGGAAGTCCGATTCCGGCAGCGCCGCCAGCGCGTCCAGGGGCAGCTCCAGGTAATCAAAGCCCAGATGCGCCACATCGGGCAGATTGACAAAATCCGTATAGATGCCGATTGAAAACACGCCGAACCTCCTTTGCCGGACGGCACAAACACCCATTATGTTTTACTATAGTATACGCCTGTTTGCGCCGTTCGTCAAACGCAAAGCCATAAAGAATGGCGTCGGGAGCGTTATTTTCCCGTGACATAAAGCGCG
>JAFUCP010000159.1 GCA_017459565.1 Clostridia bacterium
ACGATCATGAACCGATTCCGCTATTCCGAATGCGATACATTGACGCTGGATAACTACAGGATCGGCTGCAAGCAGGACCGCTGAACAATTCGGAAGCAGAGAGGCGTGAAGCCCTATGGAAGAACCCATCCAAAAGGTCGGCAGGTTGGCAAAGCTGAAGCAGATTATTGTCATCGGAGTCCCTGCTGTGATTGAGAGCATCATTTCTGTGATCATCAGCACCATCGACACGAAGATGATTTCAGGCCTTGGGAAAGGCGCGGTCTCCGCGGTTTCGTTCACATCCCAGCCAAAGCTCATCATCTTGTCGATCTTCTTCGCCTTGGGCACAACCGTATCCGTTTTCGTGGCGCAGGCCCTGGGCCGCCATGACAGGGAGGAGACCAACGCCTATTTCCAGACGATCCTGCGGATCACGGTGATCCTCTCCCTTGTCGTCGGCATTCTCGCAGGCCTGCTGGCCAGGCCCATCATGTCGATATGCAATCGCCAGCCGGACACTGTCGGCTTGTCCGTCAGCTTCTTCCGCATTATCATGTTCTTTCTGGTGTTCAACGCCGTGTCCATCGTGCTGAACGCAGCCCTGAGAGGCATCGGGAAGACGCCCCTGACCTTGATTTCCAGCATCGTGATGGGCGTGGTGGACATCTTCGCCAACTACCTGCTGATTGAAGGCCGCTGTGGCTTCCCGAAGCTCGGCGTGCTGGGAGACGCGCTGGGCACCGTATGCGGCATGGCGGCTGCCTGCGTCACCAGTATCGTGTTGCTGTCCACACAGTCGGGTTTTATGACGCTCAAAGGCCTGTTTACCCCAAGGAGAGATCCCGATATCATGAAAAATGTCCGCGTGAAGGCGGGCAACACCGTGGTCGAAAACCTCTTCACCCGCATCGGCTTTTTGATTTCCAGTATCATCATTTCCGGCCTGCCCTCGGATCAGACGGCGGTCTACTCCGTCACGATGATATTGCTCAGTTACTCTTTTTCCTTTGGCGACGGCCTTCAGGCCGCGGTGTTAACACTGACAGGACAGAAAATGGGCGCCAGGCAATACCGGGAGGTCAAGGATTATGTCCGCCTGAGCCAGATCGTGGGCGCTGTGGTATCCATAGTGCTCAGCGCCGTCTATATCCTTGGCGCGCACAGATTCTACAGCCAGTTCTTCCGGGATGCTGAAGCCATCGCGCATGGTATTTCCTATACTTATGTCGCGGCCGCGCTGACGCTTCTGCAGATCATCCGCATCATCAATGTCGCGGCCATGCGCGGCATGGGCGATGTGAAATCGCCCCGGATCATGGCGACGATCTGCGTGCTGTTCATCAATCCGGCAGTGGCCTTCATGCTGACATCGGCGCTGTCCTGCGGCATCTGGGGCATTTGGATTGCGTCCCTGACAAGCCAGATCTGCTGGTTCATCATGAGCTGTGTCAAGGAGCGCCGATGCATGCGCGAGGCCCTTCGATTGACCGCCTGAAATTGGCGGGGGCTGTGTCACAGCCCCCGCCAATTTCGTCATTTTTCGTTGGTCGCCGTTTCGGCCTTGTGAATCGCCTCATCCATATCCCTGGACAGCTCCATGCCCTGGAAGACCTCCTCCTCGGGCAGGAAAAGCTCAAACCCCTGGGTCGCGTCAAGCAGGGCCGTCGCCTCGCCCACGCTGACCTGCAATACGTGTCCGCCCTGCGCAAGGTCCTCTGTGATGAAGTGGAAATGCCAGCCCACGCTGTTCAGGTCGCCCATGTAATCCGGGCAATAGAGGCCGACCATCGTCCCCCGGACATCCTCAAAATCAAATTCATTCTGATCGGCGGCAAGGGCCACATCCAAATTCCTGAAGGGCTTCTCCTGCTTGAACTCGCTGCGCACCTTGATGGAGGAAAAAACGCCCGGTATCTTCACCATGTAGAAGAGGTTGGCGCCGTGCTCCCCGACGACCTCGTTGAGGGCGGCCTGTAAGGCGGCCATGTCCGCGATGCCGGCAAGGGGAAGGGATAAGTCCTCTTCAAAGAAGGTGACATTGGAGAAGGGAACCGTTTCGTCGTCGGGAGGGACGACGACCGAACCGTCGCCTGTGGCCTGGTAGACCACGCCGTCCAGCACGATCATTTCGCCGTTGAGGCCGTCAAAGGTGCCGATGCCGGTATCGCCGTGGGTCTTCAGCTCTCCCACAGTCATGATGCCGTCGAAGTAGCCCTGGGCCAGGGACTGAAGTAGCGCGACCTGGTAGATGGATTCAGCCGCGGCGGCGCAGATCAGGCATGTGCAAATCAGACAGATACAGATCAGCGAAAACTTCTTCATGGTGTGCCTCCCACTTGTATGTCGTCATCCCCGGTTAAGCTTGCTTTTCTCTTTGCGCTCCCTGGTCACTGTCCCTCCAGGCGCTTCCGGAAGCGGTCGACACGTCCGCCCGAGTCGACAAGCTTCTTTTTGCCTGTGTAGAAGGGCCTGCCCTTCTGAAGATCCTCCGGTAAATCGGGCGGCGTCGGCTTCTGGCCGCCGACGACCCTTTCCTCTTCCTCTGTGTTCAACTCCCTGACGTCTTTGTTGTCCTCCATGATCGTACACTCCTGTGTAAAGTCGGTCCGTGTTGTCCCCTGACTACGAAAGCAGTATACTACGGCTTGCGCCGCAAAACAATCACGCGGTCGTGTGATTTACATAATATTTACCAATGCAGTTTACAGCCCGGGGCCCAATGGTATTGTAATGGGAATAATGCAGCAAAACTTTACGAATGCAAACCAATTTCCTCACAATTACGATGTAAACTATAACATGATTTAATATAGTTTTCAAATACCACGATAAACGAAGGAGGACTTGACATGAAAAGAGCCGCTGTTATATGGATGGTGATCCTTCTGGCGTGTCTGGCGTCATTGTCCGCATTGGCCGAAGCGGACGCGGTTTCCTATGCCTGTGCGGAATACCCGCTGGAGCGGGCGGGGATCGCCCTGCACCTGGATTGCGTGTGCGTCGATGGCGCGGAGCCGGACAGAGATATTCTGCTCGTCCACGGCGTCACCTATTCCTCTCATGAATTCGACATCGACTACGAGGATTACAGCCTTGTGCGCGCGCTGGCGCGGGAGGGCTATGCCGTTTGGCGGCTGGACATCGCGGGCTTTGGCCAATCCGGCGCGGTTGAGGACGGCTTTCTGCCGGATTCGGACTATGCCGCCGAGGACATCCACGCGGCGGTTGACCGGATATGCGATTTGTCCGGGCGGAGCCGGATCGACCTGCTGGGCTGGAGCTGGGGCACGGTGACCACCAGCCGGTGCGCGGCAAAGTACCCGGAGCACATCAGAAGGCTTGTGCTGTACGCGCCCATCCTCTGCGGCATCGGGGAGAGCGAAGTGACGGAGCCCTTCCATCACAACACATGGGCGCACGCGGCGGGCGATTTCCAATGCACACAGCCGGGTGTGTTGGATTACAGCATCGCGGACCCTGTCGTCATAGAAATGCTCTGCTCAAGCTCGTGGCACTATGATGGGGAATACAGCCCCAACGGCGGGCGGCGCGACATCTGCATCGATGCGTCACAGGCGCTGATCGATCTTGAAAAGATCTCCGCGCCCACCCTTGTGATATGCGGAGACAGCGACCCTTACCTGAATTATGACCGGGTCAACGCGGTGCTGCGCGATCTGCCGGATCATTCCAGGCTTGAAGTAATCAAAGGCGCGTCGCACGTGGCCTTTCTTGAAAAGCCTTACCATAGGGACTTTCAGGACAGATTGTTCGGCTTTTTGAACGACGCGCTGATCGGGCCGTGAACGGACCTGGCATTGGGCGGCGTCGTGCCGCGATAGACGGCTTTATTGGGAGGCTGTGCATAACCTATGAAGCGCTTGAAAAACAAAGGGACGCTTTGCGTGATCTCGATACTGCTGCTGACAGCCGTGCTCGCGGCTATATACAGCCGGATCGGCCTGCGATCTGACATACGCTACGCCAAAAGCAGTGCGCCGAAAAGATTGACAGCCTGACCGACGCCGTCGTGGAGGTTGTGGGCGACGCCAACCGCATCGCCGTCAGGCAGGAGGAAGCCTGCCGCAGATATGTAGAGCTCCGGGCGTATCCCTTCCGGGCGCAGGCGCAGCGGTTGGGCGACGCCGTCATCGGCCTTTACGCGGACGGCTGCATCGTCCGGCTGTCGGGCGATGCTCTGATCGCGCCGGAGGGCGTCGACCTGTCGTCGCTCGATGCCTCCGCGTTCAGGGATGACGACGGCGCGCGGCGGGATTGGGGATTCTACATGAGCGGGACCGGCGAAGGAGATGCTTCGCCGACATTCAACGGCTTTTGCCGCGTGTACGGGGACTACTACTACGTCGATCTGGCGGCCCCGGAAAAGCCCTTCGACCTGCTGAATGTCTCCGTCGAAGGGCTGTCCAACCTCCGGATTCCCCGGCTGGCGCTCGCGCTGTGCGTGGCGCTGCTGTTTTTCATCACCGCCGTCTGCTGGGTGCTGTCCGCCGGTCGGGAATATCGAAATCCATCCGCCGACGAAAAGCAGCGCAAGCTGTACGACCCGGACCGCGTCCGCCGCTCCGTCGTCGTCCTGGGACTTGCGGGCATGCTGTCTGTAGGTGTCGTGACGTTCTTCATCAACTGCCTGACCCAGCTTTATACCGTCACGGAGAGCAACAACAGCCTGTTGGAAAGCTATCGGGATGTGGCCGACGCCGTCCAGAGGCCTATGCAAAAATACTGATCGTCAGCCTGAGCGTGGCGCTGGCACTGCTGGTGTTCGGCCTCGTGACCGATATTATCTGCGCATTGCTTCAAAAGCGGAGCGAAACCATATGGCGCCTCGTCAGCAGCTTTATACAGTATTTCATCGTGCTCGCCTTCGTCTTCAGCGCGTTTGACAGCCTGGGATTGGACGGTCGGGCTCTGCTGGCATCGGTCGGCATACTGTCGCTGGCGGTCTCCATGGGCGCGCAGAGCCTGGTGACCGACGTGCTTGCGGGCATCACCATCGCCTTCTCCGACGAGTACCAGATAGACGATTATATCGATGTCAACGGCTTTCGCGGCTGGGTGCAGGATATCGGCATACGCTCCACGGTTCTGGTCAACAACGACGGCAACCTCAAGCACTTCAACAACCGGGACATGAGAAACATACTGAACCTGTCCAGGAGAAATTGCAGCTATACCATCAATATTACCCTTGCCGGCGACCAGCCGCTGAAGGAGGTCGAAGCGCTGCTCCGGCGCGAGCTGCCCAGGATCGGACAGAGCATTCCGGAGATCATCGAAGGGCCCGAATACAGGGGCGTCGTCGAATTTACCGCCGGCGACGTTACCATCGCCATTTCCGCCGTCAGCACGGAACGGAACTACGGCAAGGTGCGCAGGAGCATCAACCGGGCCATCTGGCTCCTGCTGGAGGAAAACGGAGTGGCCGCCAAGTGACCGGCTGCGGGTGGGCGGCGGACGCCTTCGCCCACGGCCTCCTCGTTGCCGTACATATAGGCCGTGTCGATGAGCCTGCCGCCGCTTTCCAGCAGGGTCATCACGGAGTTGACGCAGGTGTCGTGGTCGAGGGCATAGGTGCCCAGGCCCATGATG
>JAFUCP010000160.1 GCA_017459565.1 Clostridia bacterium
ACCTTTGACATGCTCATCGACAAGCTGGAGGAACTCAAAAGGACCATCGGCATCCCCGCGTCCATAAAGGATTTCGGCGTCAAGGAAGAGGACTTCCTGGCCACGCTGGATGAAATGACCGAGAATGCCTTCAACGACCAGTGTACCGGCGCGAACCCCCGTTATCCGCTGATGAGCGAAATCAAGCAGCTGTATCTGCTGGCCTACTACGGCAAGGACACCCGGGAAGCCGAAAAGATTTGACGCGAAGGAGGGAACGAATATGGCGAACAGGCAGATAATCGAAGAAAAATCCTACAAGACCGTATACCGGGAAGGAAACGTGATCGTCAAGGAATTCACGCCCTCCCATCCCAAATCCGATGTTTATAACGAGGCCTATATCCATGCCTGCGTGGAGGACGCCGGCGTACCGGTGCCGAAGCTGCTGGGCGTGAACCCCGCGGGCGGCGGCTGGGCCATCTCCATGGAATACGTGACGGGCAAGACCCTGTGGGAGCTGATGCAGGAGCAGCCGGAGAAGAGCGACGAGTACCTTGAAAAGCTGGTGGATATCCAGCTGGAGGTGGGCGGCTACCGGGTGCGCCATCTGCGCAACACCCGCCTGAAGATGGAGGACTCCATCAAGACGCTGACCCAGATCGACGCCAGCACCAGGTATGAGCTGCTCCAGCGCATCCATGGCATGGCGCCCCACACCAAGCTGTGCCACGGGGATCTGGTGCCCTCCAACATCGTCATCAAGGAGGACGGCAGCTGGGTGGTGCTGGACTGGGCCCATGCAAGCGCGGGCAACGCCGGCGCGGACGCCGCCATCACCTATATGCGCTTCTCCCTGGATGCCCCTGAGCTGGCGGAAAAGTATCTGCGCCTGTTCTGCAAAAAGGCGGACATGCCCATTCAGTATATCCAGACCTGGATGCCCGTGGTGGCCGCGGCGCAGCTGGCCAAGCACAAGGAGGCTGAGCGCGAGCTGCTTGAAAAGTGGATCAGCGTGGCGGAATACCAATAATTCCAAAGGCATGGGATTGACGCGCAATCCGATTGAGACATACCAAAGGGGCGCCGATGTGCGCCCGTCCGGGAACGCTAAAATCGTCGTTCCCGGCGGGCACGCATCGGCGCCCCTGTATCATCTGCCCGGATATGGATAAGCGCGCCCTTCAGCTCAGGGCCATGCCGATGGTAAAACTCCAAACACTTATGGAACGGATGGACCCTTAACGGTTGCGATTTTGCGCGTATTCCATTATAATATAAACGGATGACACCTATACGCGCGGCGGTGTGTCCGCGGAACGGGGAGCGTGCCCGGCCGATAAGGCGATGTGCATATCCGTTCCCGAACGCGCCTGAAGGAGGCTAAAGCTATGTTTGGCAAGCAGCTGCAAATCGGTCCGGAGACGATTTCCATGATCGAGGAATTCGGCAGGCACATGCCTGGCGGCTTCTTTATCTACAGGGCGGAGCCGCCGGAGACGCTGCTGTATGCCAACCGCGCCGTGTTTGAAATCTTTGGCTGCGACGGTCTGGAGGATTTCAAGCGGCTGACGGGCTATACCTTCAGGGGGATGCTGCACCCGGAGGACTATGAGGAGATTTCGAGATCCATAAAGGAGCAGATTGCCTCGGATGACGAGGGCATGGACTATGTGGAGTACCGCATCATTCGCAAGGACGGCTCGGTGCGCTGGGTGGACGACTACGGCCATTATGTACAGACCAATGCCTATGGCGGGGTTTACTATGTCTTTATATCGGATATCACCCAAAAGCGCGCGAAGCAGGAAAAGAACTACGCGATGCGCGGCGCGGTGATCCGGACCCTGACCAACGCCTACAACACCGTTTGGCTCATTGAGGACGTGGAGACGCAGGCATGCTCTTTGTTCCATACGGACAGGGACGAGGCCCACGCCGAGGCCATCCGCAATGCCCTGAGCCACGCCCGCTATACCGATACCAAGAACGAGTATGTGGAAACAATGGTGGCTCCGGCGGACCGGGAGCGGATGCAGCGGGAGATTTCGCTGCCCTATATTCTAAAGCAGTTTGAGAGCCGGGAGCAGTTTTCCGTCAACTTTGTGCGGGCACTGGATGCCGGCCCACGGCATTACCGCATTGATCTGGGCAAGGTCTACATGCCCGAAGGCCGCGTCGGCGTCATGATGGGCTTCAAGGACGTGGACGACGAGGTGCGCCGGCACCAGGAGCTGCAAAGGGCCCTGGAGCAGGGCAGAAGGGCTGAGGCGGAGAACAGAAGGCTGATCGCGCAGGTCCAGTCCGCCGCGAAGCTGGCGGAGCTGATGGGCTCCGTGTCCTCTCTGCTGACCAATATGCCCGCCATGAGCTTTTCCAAGGACGCGAAAACCGGCGTCTATCTGGCCTGCAACCAGGCGTTTGCGAACTATGCTCACAAGCAAAGCCCGGAAGGCGTCGTAGGCCTGACTGATTTTGAGATCTTCGATCCCGTGACCGCGCGGCACTTTGTGGAGGATGACCGGAAGGCGCTGGCTATGGACGAGGCCTATATCTTCTTTGAGGATGTGCCGGACGCCAAGGGCAACCTGCGCAATTTGCAGACCACCAAGACAAAGTTCATGGATGCCTCCGGGCGGCTGTGCCTGCTGGGCATGTGCGTGGACGTGACCGAGATGACCCGCATCAAGACCGCCGAGGCCGCCAGCCAGGCCAAGCAGCAGGAGCTGGAGGAAAAGCTGGCTCTGCAGGGACGCCTGCTGGAGCAGGAAAAGCGCCGCAAGGAGCAGGACAGCATGATCACCGCCATGGCATCGGATTACCGCGCCGTGTACCATGTGGACCTGGACGCGGACGACGCGGTTTGCTACCGACAGGACCCGGACGACCCCAAGCAGACGCCCGAGGGGGTGCATTTCAGCTTCAACGAGCGCTTCAGGGGCTATGGCGAACTGTATGTGGACGACGAGTACAAGCGGGATTTCCTGCAATTCATCGATCCCGACAACATCCGCGCCGCCCTGGCCACTGAAAACATCATCGCCTTCCGATATCTGGTGCGGCGGGGCGGCAGGGAATACTATGAAATGCTGCGCATGGCCGGCGTGCGCCATCCCAGCGACAGGGACGACCACATCGTCCACGCCGTGGGCGTAGGCTTCACCGTCATCGACGCGGAAATGCGCAAGTCCATGGCCCGCAGCCATGCCCTCAGCGAGGCACTGAGCGAGGCCGAGCAGGCCAGCAAGGCCAAGACCGCGTTCCTGTCCAACATGAGCCATGAGATCCGCACACCCATGAATGCCATCATCGGCCTGAACAACATCGCCCTCAACGAGCCGGACGTGCCGGAGAGGATCAGGGAATATCTGACCAAGATCGGCGCTTCCGCCCAGCATCTGCTCAACATCATCAACGATATTCTCGATATGTCCCGCAT
>JAFUCP010000025.1 GCA_017459565.1 Clostridia bacterium
CCAGGATCAGATCGGCGTTCTGTATGGTGGACAGCCGGTGGGCGATGACAAAGCAGGTCTTGTGTTCCATCAGCCGGCGCATGGCCCGCTGAATTTCCCGCTCCGTGCTGGTGTCCACGTTGGAGGTGGCCTCGTCCAGTATAAGCATCTGCGTGTCGTAGAGCATGGCCCGGGCGATGGTCAGAAGCTGCTTCTGACCCTTGGAGATGTTGCCGCCGTCCTCGCTGATCACGGTCTGATAGCCCTCGGGCAGGCGCATGATGAAGGGATGGATGTGCGCCGCCTTCGCCGCGGCCACCACCTCCCCGATGGTGGCGTTCTCCTTGCCGTAGGCGATGTTGTCGAAGATCGTGCCCCTGAACACCCAGGTGTCCTGCAGCACCATGGCGTAGGCGCCCCGCAGGCTCTTGCGGGTAAGGGCCCGGGCGTCGTGGCCGTCCAGCAGAATCTGCCCGCTGTTGACATCGTAAAAGCGCATCAGCAGGTTGATGATGGTGGTCTTGCCCGCGCCGGTGGGCCCGACGATGGCGATCATCCTGCCGGCGTCGGCCCGCAGGCTCAGGTCGTGTATGATGGTCTTTTCCGGCGTATAGCCGAAGGTCACATGCCGCATTTCCACGTCGCCGCGCACCGCCTCAAGCGCCGTGGCGTCGGCGCGGTCCGCGCTCTCCTCAGCCTCGTCCAGCAGGGCGAACACGCGCTCCGCCGCGGACAGAGCGGAAAACAGCTCGTTGACGATGTTGGCGATTTCGTTGATGGGGCCGGAGAACTTGCGTGAGTAAAGCACAAAGGCGGAAATCTGGCCCAGCAGGATGGAGCCGCCCATGTACATCAGCGAGCCCACGATGGCAATGATGGAGAGGCCCAGGTTGTTGATGGAGCCCACGGAGGGCCCGATGGTGGCGCCATAGTAATCCGCGTCGTAATAGGCCGCCGCCGCGTCGCCGTTGATGCCTTCAAAGCGCTGCTCCACGCCGTTTTCATAGGTATAGGCCAATATGGTCTTTTGCCCCGTCAGCATTTCCTCCACAAAGCCGTTCATGGCCCCGTACAGCTTTGAACGCTTCGCAAAGCGGGGCTGGGTAATCTTGCGCATACGGGTGGTATAAAGCACAGCCACGGGCACGGTGACGAGGGCCACCGCTGCCAGCGGCAGGGACAGGGAGAGCATCATGGCCATGGAGCCCACGACGGTGACCACGCTGGTGAGGATGGCCGTCACATCCGAGGCCAGGCAGGTGCCGATCACATCGATATCATAGGACACGCGGCTGATGATATCGCCCGCCTGATGGGTGTCAAAAAAGCTCACCGGCAGGCGCATCAGCTTGTCGAATACATCCTGACGCATCTGCCTGGCGACGCGCTTGCTCACCGTGGTCATCACCACGCTGATGGATATGCTCAGCAGGGAGGACGCGCCATAGCAGATCAGCATCCTGAGGGCATAACTGTAAACCCGCTCAAAGTTCACCCTGCCCTTTCCCGCCGCCGCCTCGTTGATGGCCGCGCCGGCGAGGCTGGGCCCCAGCAGCGAAAGCACGTTGCTGGCCAGGCACAGCACGAACACCGCCAGCAGCACCGGCCTGAACGGGCCGAGACAGCCCATGAGCCGCCGCAGCGCGCCGCGGGCGTCCTTCGGCTTTTTCATCACCGAATCCCTGGCCGCCATTTATGCCACCTCCCCCATCTGTGAAAGATAGATATCCCTGTAGACGGGGCAGCTCTCCAGCAGCGCCTCATGCGTGCCATAGCCGATGACGCGGCCCTCGTCCAGCACGAGGATGTTGTCCAGCGCCATGATGGAGCTGACGCGCTGGGCGATGACGATGGTGGTGGCGTCGCCGTGGTGCGCCCGGATGGCGCAGCGCAGCGCCGCGTCGGTGCGATAGTCCAGGGCGCTGGAGGCGTCGTCCAGAATCAGGATTTCAGGATCGGCGGCGAGGGCCCGGGCGATCAGCAGGCGCTGTCGCTGGCCCCCGGAAAAATTCGCGCCCTGTATGGCGGCGCGGTGGTCGTAGGTATTCGCGTAGTCCTCGATGAATTGGCGGGCCATGGCGTCCCCGGCGGCGCGCTCAATGGCTTCGTCCGTCAGGCCGCGGCCAAAATCGATGTTGCCCCGGATGGTGTCCACAAACACCACGTCGTTCTGGAACACCACGCCGAACTTGCGGTGCAGCTCGTCCTGCTCATAGGCGCGCACGTCCCTGCCGTCCACGAACACGTGGCCCTGCTGAGGATCATAGAACCGCATCAGCAGGTTGACGATGGTGGTCTTGCCGCTGCCGGTGGCGCCGATGATGCCCAGAGAGCCGCCCTTTTTCACCGCAAAGTCCACGTCCTCCAGTGCCCTCTGGCGGCTGGCGCCTGCAAAGCGCGCGGCGTCGTCCGCGGCGTCCCCGTGGCCCTCGTCCGCGTCATAGTTGAAGCTGACGTGGTCAAAAACCAGGCATCCCTCCCGGTTGGTCACGGCGGCCTGCGCCTCCGATATGGGCGCGAGGACCCGCGGCGTATGGATGACGGCGGCAATGCGTTTGCCGGAGGCGTTGGCCTTGGACAGCATCATGAAGATGCGGTTGAGGCCCATGACGCCCATCAGGATCATGTTGAAATAGGTCAAAAACGCCAGGATGACGCCGGGCCGAGTGACGCCCGCGTCCACCCGGCGCGCCCCCAGCACCACCACCAGCGTAAGCCCCATGTTCAAAAACAGCGTCACGATGGGGCCGGGCAGCGCCATGACCACGCCCGCCCGAATATCCCGGGCGGCGGCGGTTTCATTGACGCCCCGGAAGCGCCGCTTTTCATATTCCTCCTTGGACAGGGCCTTGACCACGCGGATGCCGGTGATGTTCTCGCGCATGACGCGCACGATGTCGTCCAGGCCCTTCTGCACCTTGTCATACAGCGGGATGCCCCGCATGGATATGCCGATGACGATCACGATCAGCACCGGGGCCATCACGCAGAGTATAGCGGCCAGCCCTTTATCCATGATGAGCGTGATCAATATCCCACCCATCAGCAGAAACGGCGCGCGTATGCCGATGGTCTGGCTGGCCTGTATGAAGCTCTGCACATTGTAGGAATCGGAGGTCATGCGGGAGGTGATGGAGGGCAGTCCGAAGGCGTCCATCTGTCCGCCGGACAGGTTCAGAGAGGCGTGGAACAGGTCGCGCCTGATCTCAAAGGTACTCTCCCTGGCCACGCGCACGCTGAGCCGGTTCGCCCCCACGTTTACGGTGCGCACGAACACCGCAAGGGCGATCATGATGCCGCCCCACAGGAATACCTGGCCCCGCTGGCCCGTGGGCGCCACGGTATCGATCATGTGTTCCAGCACCGAGGGGATCAGCAGCTCCCCCAGAGTGCCGATGAGCTTGACGAGCATCACGGCGGCGATCAGCCACCGGCGCTTTTTCAGATATGGCAACAGCGATTTCATGGTACCTGCCTCTTTCGGCGATCCGGCCGCGCCCGATTCCGCGGTCCGCGCTTCGGTCGGCGCGGATCGCCTGCACTTTAGGAAAAGTATAAAGACTGCTTTGAATTTTGTCTCCGCCTGATTTGTAAAAATATGAAAAGCGGCGCAGGGGCGGCGACGCGCCGCCCGCCGGGTACAGCGATTCGATTCGCGCCCGGCAGACGCCGCATCGACGTCCCTGCGATACTTTTATTGCGTTTGAGGTGTATCATGCGGCATGTCCGCCCCGCGACAGCGGGCCGCGGGAATTCCCCGTCGCCGCGCCGTAAAGCAGCGCAGGGACTCATCCGCCGAATTTGTAATAGCTGACATCCCGCACATACAGCCGGCAGCCCTCCGCGGCAATGGCCTGAAAGCCCATACCCCGCTCCGTGCCCGTGACGAAGGGTATGACCGCCGTCAGGTTGCCCCAGGCGTCAAACTGGCCGCGCGTGACAGACAATTCCGCCAGCAGGTTCTGACCCCAATAGGAACAGACGCGCAGCCTGCACACCGTCTCGTCCGCATCCCCGGCGTCGTCCTCGGCCAGACTGAGGCTGTAGACCACCCGGTACTGGCCGCCGTACACATCCACATAGGGGCCGTAAATCATCGAATGGGCCGTGCCGTCCAGCAGCAGTCCGCGCCCGTCCAGGGGCAGCTCGTTCAGCTCCGCCTGGCGCACCAGGTCCATTTGCAGCTGGGAGGAGTAGTAGTCCGTCACGGCATAGCCCGCCGCCGCCAGCGCCTCCGCCACCGGCGCGTCGTCGGTGTACACGGCGTGGGTCGGAGATATCTGGGCATATTTAAAGCCGTTTTGGAAAAACACATGATGCTCCTTCCAGGCGTCCAGCAGCGTCGTGGTCCCGCGCAGGCGGCTCATGTCCTCCCCGGCCAGCACCGTGGGGCGGATGCCCGGAACCCGCCGTGCGAAGGCCTCCGGCAGCACATCGGCATAGACCTCGCCCGTCGCCGCGGACAGCACACACTCCAGTCCCGGCACGTTGGCTTCGATCATATCGGCGTTGTCAACCGCCGCCTTCCGCACGACGCCGTCCGTCCAAACCCAAAAGCCCGCGTTCAGGGCAATGCAGCCCGCCAGCGCGCAGGCGACGAGGAGCTTGAACCGCTCCTTCATCAGCGCCCTGCGCAGCAGCCGCCACAGCGCCCATACCGTGCCCGCCAGCGCGCAGATGACGCCCAGCAGCACCGCCGCCACTGGCAGCGCGTATTGCCCGCCGCCCTGCCAGCCAAGCGCCTGGAACACCGTTCTGAGCCGTGTAAGCAGCACAGGCAGGCCGAACCAAACCGCCAGAGCCATGAGCGCCGCATAGGCCGCCGCGCCGATGACGACGCCGCGCGGCCGCTTTGTGCGCGCGCGCGCCTCTTCGGCATCGTTGCCCGCAATCGCCGCCAACGGCATCACCAGCAGGATATTGAAGTGGACCTCCATGAAGTGATGCTCCACGATGGAGTGGAACGCGATGATACCCAGCACGATCGCCAGCCGCCTATCGCCCCTTTGAAGCGCCCTGCGCGTCATCCAAACCCATGCGGCTGAGCAGCCCAGCAGCGTCACCCAGCCATAGCGCAGCAGGATGAGCATATAGGAGCTGTCGATGAAGTTATAGCCGTCCGGCGGGAAGGCCGAAAAGCCGTAGCCGATCTGGTCGAAGGCCGTGCCGAAGGGGGTGAGCCCATAGTCCCACCAGCCGTCCAGGCAAAGCCGCAGCCGGTCCGAGAGCATATTGTTAAGCCAGTCGCCGAAGCCGGTCTGCCTGGCATACAAAAACACCATGAGGAACGTAATGGCCGCGAACAGTGGAAACGCCGCCGTCAGCAGGCCGTCAAAAGCCCTGCCGGGGAAGCCCCTCTTCCCGTCCTTGCGCCCCCGGGCAAGCCAGAGCCAGGCCACGGCACAGACGAACAGCGCGCCGCACACCAGACTGTTGCGGCTGCGGGCGACAAAAAGCGCCATCAGCACCGACGTGAGGCTCACCGGCAGCATGACCCAGCCGGGCGCCCTGCGCCAAATGAGCCACAGCATCATCAGCACGTACAGGCAGGCCGAGGCCAGGTCCGTGGGATAGGAGATACCCCAGCTGCTCTTCAGTCCGTCCCGGAAATACACAAAGTTTTCGATACTGCCCGAAAGCGCCGCCGCCACCGTCAATACCAGCATACCGCCCACCGCTGCCAGATAAGCCCTGAGCGCCCTGCGGTAATCGATGCCGGCCATCCCCGCGGTCATGACCGCGAGGAAGGGCAGAAAGCTGTAGTCCGTGGACCGGTAGACCAGGTAATACGCGGCAGCCGCCGCCAGAGCGATCCAGGGCTCCAAGCGTTTGGGGCCGATGAACGCCAGCCGTCCCAGGGCGGTCACCGCCATCGCCAGCAGCAAAAAGCGCTGAAAAAGCGCCGGCCACGGAAAGTAAAATGTCGTCATCGACGAAAAGCCATACACGAGATAGACGGCGCAGAGAAACAGAAACAGGACCTCAAGCCCTGCCTCGACGCGCGCTGCGTTTGTTTTTTTATTCTTGGTCCCGGTCACGCTCGATCGCATGAAATTATCCTCCCGGTTTATCCGCGCGAAGCCGCCGCGCCAGATTTGCGCGGCGGCTTCGCGCGGGCATGGGCCGCTTACGCCTTGAAGGCCCACAGCTTGTTGATGATGAAATTCAGGGGCACGCTGATGATCAGGTTGATGAGGGGCGCAACAAATTTGGAGATGCCCAGCACATTGATCCAGACGTGGGACAGTACGTTGTTCAGTATGATGCCCGTAAAGCCGTAGGCGATATAGGTCTTGATCAGCGCCTGCCACAGGTTGCGCTTCTGGCCGTCCCGGGCGGTAAAGACGAATTTGTTGTTCCAATAGAAGGACCACAGCACGCTGAGTATGAAGGCGATCACGTTGCCCGCGATATAATCCCAGGAGAGGTTATAGGGCTTCAAAACCAGCAGCACAAGCACGTTCAGCCCATAGCTGATCAGCGTGTTGGTGAGGCCCACCACGCCGAACTTCACGAACTGCACCAGCGCGTCCACCGTAGATTCCTTTACGCTTATGCGCAGCTTTTTCAGAACCGCGCTCAATAGGGTTTTGAGCCTTTCGTCCACATTGCCCATCAGTCAATTCCCCTTGTCATTCTGAATTCGTCGCAGGTCAGGAAAATGCCGAACGCCTGCCTGCGCGTCAGGCTCCCGTCGTCGATCTGGCCGGCCCAATGCTCGGGATTGGGTTCGTCCCGCCCGATCAGATCGTTATACAAAAACAGCACGAAATCCCGGTTGTCCATCGTCTCCGCGTCGTCCGCGCCCAGCTTCAACGCCCAGGCCCACAGCTCGTCCAGCGTATCCTCGTCACGGTTGACCAGGCCCGCGGCCAGCGCATCGACCTTCTCCACGTCCGCGTCCACGCCGCACCGCGCCGCGAAGGCGCTCACAAAGTGTGCGCCCGCGTCCGCGTCCCAGGCGGCGACATCCACATCCGAAAGGTTGTAGAAATACAGCCAGCCGTCCGCGGTGGCAAGGGGTGTCAGGCCCAGCTCGTCGGAATAAAAGGCGATGACCGCCTCGCCATTGTCCGCGTAGCCCTTCACATCAATGTAGACGCCGGCAAAGCCCGCCTCCACGATGTGCTTCACGAACCGGCGACTCATGCCCTCGTCGATGTAGAGCGCCTGCGCGGCGTCGTTGCGGCCCTTCATCCCGCCGTAGCTCCAGCGCAGATGGTCGGTGTAGACATAGCCCAGCGCGGGCTCATAATCCGCCATGCCGTTCACGGGCCCGTTTTCCGGGAAGGTCATGAAGGGCAGCTGGTAGATCATCGAATCCTCAGGCAGCGCCGCTTCCATTTCGGCAAAAAACGCGCGGAAAACGCGGTCCTCCGCCTTGGCCCAGTCCTGAAGGCCGGAGGGATTCACAGGCACCTCGGAATACAGTGCGAAGGCCCCCGCCAGCAGAAGCGCCGCCGCGCCGAGCCGTCTTTGGCCCGCACTCTTCAAGCGTTCGGCCAGGTAATCCGAAAACAGGCAGCAGGTACACAGGCTCAGGCACACGATGTAGATGCTCGCACGGTTCAGACAGCGCAGCTCCTGGGTCACAAAGTAGTTGACAAAGGTTCCAAAGCCGCCCGGCATGGAATAGAGCAGGATCGTGAGGATCGACAGGGAGATGATGCTCATTCTGTCGTCCAGCGCGCCCTTGCGCTCGTCGCGGCGGAAGAGGCGCCCGATCAGCCACGCGCAGGCGATGATAAAGCCTACTGTGGCGATCAGCCCCAGCGTGGCGCAGGCGTTTTCATTGACATTGGTGGCATTTTGACTGTACTGGCGGTTCAGGTCCGCGAGGAAGCCGATTCTGTTGTTGCTGGACGGCAGCAGCAGCTGTACGATCTTCAGCGCGAAGATCTCAACCGACACCAGCGGCCGTACCACCGCCCCGGCGTTGAAGCCGTGGCGCCAGGAATAGTACAGCTTGGGAACCAGCCCGATGACAACGCCCGCCAGCGCGGCGTAGATCGGCAGCGCTTCCCTGATCAGACAGGACAGCTTCTTTTGGCGCACCAGCTTGCCAATGAGCGCCAGGCTCATGCCCATGAGGCCAAAGAAGGCATAATAGATGTTCGACAGCCCCAGCAGCAGGGCGCTTGCGTACAGCACCGCAATCTTCCACTTCGCGCGGAGGTACCTTTCGGGCGCGACGCCCGAAAAGTCCTCGCCATAGATGACGAGCATCAGATAGACCGCCACGGGGGCGCTGAAATAGTGGGACAGCGTCAGATGCTCCAGCCCGCGCAAAAAGTGATAGGGCGTAATCGCAAAGGCCACGCTGAAAAAGCTCTTGATCAGCACCCGGTCCGTGAACCGGTTCAGCAGCAGGTACATGAAGAGTGCCGCCAGCGCATAGCCGAGGATGTACATGACATAGCACGCCACATTGCCGTTGGGCACAAGCCGCGTGATTGCGAACATCGTCAGGCCGTAGTTCAGATCCAGGAAAGGCGTATCCGCCAAGGCGGAAAGCTCCGGCGCGCCGATGGTTTCGCAGCGCCAGAGGCCCATGATACCGTTCTGCTTGATGCTCTTGGTGAGCATCGCTCCCAGGGCATAGTCATTTGTAAAGCCGGGAGGGACGTTCAAATCCATCTCCCAGATTCGCATGGAGCATAGTATGACGCCAAGGGAGATCAGGACGGCGACCAGCAGGCCCGCCAGGTTTTTCCCCTTCAGCGCCCTTTGATTTACCATTGGTTCAATCCTCTCTTTGTTTTACTTCGTTCGGCACGACGCTTCACGCCTCGGACTCTTCGCCCTCGTCGTCGAAGTTGATCCGCTCCTCCTCTACGACCAGGGGCCGGTTCATCAGGCGCTGGTTCATGCTGAGGATGTACTCGCCGATGATGCCCAGGAAGATGAGCTGCACCGCGCCCAGGAAGAACATGCCGATGACGATGGGCGCGGTACCGGCCACAAAGTTCGACCAGTTGCACAGCGTCAGCACCAGATAGACCAGGGCCACCAGCAAGCTCAGAAACGCCACGCCCACGCCCAGGAACGTCGCCATGCGCAGGCCGATCTTCGTATAGGAGGTAAAGCTGAGCATCGCGGCGTCGTACAGCGAGTACCAGTTGTTGTGCGTCTTGCCCGCGCGGCGCTGGGGCTGCTCATAGGGAATCTCCTTGCGCTTGCCGCCCAGCTCCGCCACGATGCCGCGGATAAACGGCGTCGGGTCCTTCAAATTGCGCAGCACGTTGATAAAGCTTCTGTCGTACAGGCCGAAGCCGGTAAAGTGTTCGATCTGCTCCACGGAGGAGTACTTCTTGATCAGCTTGTAATAGATACTGCGCAGCCGGTACATGACTTTGCTCTCCCGGCTGGAGGTCTTGACGCCATGCACGATCTGGTAGCCCTCCTCCCAGTATTTCAGGAAGGTGGGTATCATTTCCACGGGGTCCTGGAAGTCCGCGCATATGGAAATGGTGCAATCTCCCGAGGTTTGGCACAGACCGTAGAACGGGCTGTTGAACTGTCCGAAGTTCTTGACGTTGAAGATGGCGCGGATCTTCTTGTTTTTGGCACAGATTTCCCGGATCAGCGGTCGCGTGTTGTCCGTGGAGCAGTTGTCTATGAAAAGAATCTCATAATCGTACTGGGGCAGCTGATTCATCTGCGCCACGATGGCCTGGCTGATCGGCACAACGTTTTCCTCTTCGTTGTAGCAGGGCACCATGATGCTGACTTTTTTCTTAGCGCTCATGCTTCTCCTCCTGCCTCTGCCTGTATTGCTTCACGACCTCGCGGATACCCTCCTCAAAGCTGGTGCGCGGCGCAAAGCCCGTATCGCGCTGCAGCTCGGAGATGTCCGCCTCAAGGTGCATCACCTGGTTTTCGGGATAGGGCATTTCACCCAGCCCCAGGGGCAGCGACGGGTCTACCGCGTCCCTGAGCGCCTCGAAGTATTCCCGCAGCGGCCTGATCTTTCCGCTGCCCACGGGATAGATCGCGCCGTCCCTGCCGGATTCGGCCATGCAGCACAGCGCGTCCCCGGCATCCTCGGCATAGAGATAATCCCACATCTGTTCGCCCGCCGTCAACACGGGCTTTTCGCCCTTGAACAGCTTGTCCAGCAGCACGGAGATCACCGACAGCGGCCCGTCGTTGACGCCGTAGACGCTCAACACCCGGGCCCACACGTGGCGGATGCCCAGCTGCTTACAAACCACGCGCGTCATCTGCCCCGCGCACAGCTTGGCCATGCCGTAGCCGTTGGTGGGAAAGCACGGCGCCGAGGCCGTCACCTTGCCCTCGATCCGACCATGCTCCGCCTGGCTGCCCACGCCCACGAACACCTCGCAGCCCAGCTTCTTGGCAGTCTGGGCCGCTTCGATGGCGCAGCGGATGTTCTGAGTTTGCAGCAGCATGTCGTCCCGGCCGGGGCCGATGGTGCCCGCCCAGGCCAGGTGGAAGAAGGCGTCCACGGGTTCCTTGATGGTCTGGGTCAGCGCATCGATCTGACGCATATCGCAGGGCACAATCTCCGCTTCCCCGGGGATCAGTTCAATCCTGGGGTCCCCCGGGAAGGCGATTGCGTAGACCTTGACCTTTCGTGCAAGCAGTTGATTGATCAGCGCCAGGCCGATGGAACCCAGCGATCCGTTTACGATTGCGCTCTTCATACTGTATTTCTCCATTCGCGTCAAATTCTGGCAGACGTATGATTTCCCGCGGCGCTGCCGCCGCGGGAAAAGGATATGTTACTTTTCCTCCATCATGGGGATCACCATGATCTGCTCCAGCTCCTCTCTGGGCAGGAAGGGAGCCAGGTCCTCCAGCGGCGGACTGACCAGCGTGCCGTCCTCCAGGCGCTTGGTGCTGCTCTTGGGCTCCCATACCTGCTTGGTATCCGTGAAGATTTCGGTAAACACGGGGCCGTCCAGCTTCAGCACCTCGTCCACCACTGCCTTCATCTCCGCGTTGCTGTGGGCGCAGAAATACCTGTAGCCAAAAGCCTCGGCGATCTTTTTGAACTCCGGGAAGGAGAGGTCGCCCGATTCCGGCCCGATGCCCACCCTGGTGTGGTGGCCGAACAGGTTGGTCTGGGTGATGCGGATGGAATGATAGCCGCTGTTGTTGATCAGGAAGATCTTGATGGGCAGCCTGTTGGTGAGGATCGTTTGCAGCTCCTGCAAATTCATCATGATGGAGCCGTCGCCCTCCAGGCAGATGGTCTGCCGCCGTCCGCCGCCGATACAGGTGCCGATGGCCGCGGGCAGGCCGTAGCCCATGCTGGCGATGGCGCTGTTGTTGGCCATGCGGCTGCCCTTCTGGATGACATACGCCTGGTTGCCCACCACGCAGCACGCGCCGTTGGAAACCGCCGTGAGGCTGTTTTCGGGCAGCCGGCTGCTCAGATAGCGCACAAAGGCATAGACGTTGGCCGTCTGGCCGTTCTCTTCCCACTGGCGGGGCAGCACGGCGGGATAGTCCCGCTTCCAGCCCTGGCACTTTTCAATCCAATCCTGTCCGGTGAACACCCTGTCCTCCGCCGCGGCGTCCAGCTTGGTGAGGAAATCCTTCGCGTCGGCCCAGACCGGCATCTCCACGTGCAGCGTGGGCTTCTTCAGCTCCGCGGAATCCACGTCCACCATGATGACCTCCGCCGCCCGCGCCCAGGTCTGCCAGTTGTAGCCCACCTGGCGGATGGAAATGCGCGTGCCCACGGCGAGGATCAAGTCCGCGTTCTGGATGGCCCAGTTTCCGGGCCTGTCGCCCATGTTGCCGGCCCTGCCGCAGTACAGCGGATGCTCATCCTCGATCAGGTCCACCGCGTTCCAATAGGTCACGATGGGTATATTCAGCTTTTCCGCCACTGAGCGGAACGCATCGTAGCCGCCGGATAGCCGGATGCCATAGCCCGCATGAAACACCGGCCGCTTTGCCTGGCGAATCTTTTCCAGCACCGCCTCAACCGTCTCGACAGAAACGGGCGGCGGCAGCTTGGCGTCGTCCTCGGCGGGGTCGTAGCCCTCAAGCTCATCTGTCTCGATGTAGCCGCCCTGGTAATTCACGGGAATATCGATCCAAACCGGGCCGGGTCTGCCGGTGGTGGCCAGGTGCCAGCCCTTTTCCAGAGCGTAGCGGATCTGCTTCGGGTCCTCGATCATCGTGGCATACTTGGTCATGGGCTCCACCGACCTGACGATGTCGTATTCCTGGTCGCCCATGGCGCGCAGCGGCTTTTCGGTGAACTGAAGCGCATAGCGCGCGGTGGTGTCATAGCGCACCTGGCCGCTGATGACAAACATGGGAATGGAATCCAGCCATCCGCCGACGACGCCCGTCAGCGCGTTGGTCCCGCCGGGGCCCGTCGTGACGCACACCGCCGCGATGCGGTTCTCCAGCCGGGCATAGGCCTCCGCCGCAATCGCGCAGGCTTGCTCGTGGTGGTTGTAGGTCAGCCTGAGTCCGGGGTTATGGCCCAGCGCGTCATTCAGATGCATCGCGCCGCCGCCCACCACGGAAAAAACGTCCGTAACGCCGTGCGCCACCAGAAAATCGGCGACGTAATCGGCCAATCGCTGCTTCATATCCTGTCCATCCTTTCCAAATCGTTGTTATAGCTCATTGGATGTATCCGTCGTTTCCGTTTCGCCGGCCTCATACACCTCGTCGGTCCCGGCAGTTGCTTCGGTTTCCCCATCTCCTTCGGCCTGTCCGGCTTCGTCGACGTTTTCCGGCATCCGATTCTTCTTGTCCGGGTCCTTCTTGTAGACGTACACGTTGTCGTAGCTGCCCAGCAGCGTGTAATCCGTCTCGAACTTCTCCGCGAAGAAGGCCTCGACCTCGCGCTGCTTCAAGGGTTCTCCCTTTCTGAATACGCCTTCATGCGTCTCAAGCATCGAGGGAATGGTCTCCCAGACCACGATATCCGGCAGATGCTCCCGGAGCATCTCCAGCTCCGTCAACACGTACTTATCGGAAACCACGTCCGGGAAGAGAACGGGCACAAAGGTATCCATGTTGTAGCGGTTCGTGAGAATGTTGAACAGCCGGATGTGCGGATAGCCCCACACCACCGCGTCCTCGTCGGCGTTTTCATTGATGGTGTTGGTGACGAACTCATACAGCTCCTTCCTGTACTGGGAGAAGCGGAAGCCCTTGAGAGCGGGAATATCCGTCTCGAAGGTCTCTTCCCAGCGCGGGCTTTCGGCGCTGCCCCACCAGCCGTAGGCATAAATGTTCTTTTCGGAAATGCAGACAACGGACAGCGCGATGCAGGTCGCCCATATCAGCCCCTTCACAACCCCTGAAACCAGCTTCTCCCTGAACTCAAGCGAAAGGATCGCGCAGATCACCAGCGGAAGGGCGATCCTGATGATATGGGCCGGCGCGGCGCTGATGTTTGCGGCCATGATCCCGGCATAGAACAGGCTGAAGCCCGCGCAGGAGAAGAACATCAGCGGCTTGCCATACTCGGTTTTCCACAGCACCGTGACGGAGAGGATGAACAAGATCAGCGTTGAATACAGGCACCACTTTTCAAAGTCGTTTTGAATATACAGGAACAGGAAGCCCTGCGCGTGTACCGACATGGAATAGCTTTCGCTGAGCGCCGTGGCTCCCAGCACCATGCCCACGCCCAGACAGGCCGCCAGGTTGATGAACAGAAGCCGCTTGGCCGGCTCCAGCTTCCTGCGCACGCAGTATATGGCGCAGCCGACGCACAGCAGTATGCCGAAGGCTATGATGAGTTCCATCTTGTAATGCCCCTTCACGCTCCCATAGAACGCCCTGAAGCTATGCTGATAGAACTCGGCGATGACGCACAGGTCAACCGCCAGCAGCAAAAAGGACGCGGGCCGGTATTCCCGCTTATCAAGCCTGCCGTCCGACGCCACCGTGCGGGCGTACATGCCCAGCGCGAAGGGGAACAGGGCCAATACCCACATGGCATAGTGGAACAGCTTTCCGGTCAGGCTGTTGATGATGATATCCTGAAGGCTGCCCTTGCCGTCCGTATTCAAAAAGACCTGTTCGATGAACGGCATCAGCGCGCCGTTGAGCAGCAGGTATACGGCTGTGAGGGTCAGAGGCGCCAATATGCCCAGCGCCACGGCGACGCAGTACTTGATGAAGCCTGCGTCCTTGGCCCGCAGACAGTAGACGCCCAGGCAGATGAAATAGCAGATGAAGCTGGCCAGGAAAATCGTCTGCTTGTTGAGGAACATGCCTCCCAGGAAGCAGCCGCATATAAACAGCCATTTCAGCTTCTTTTTCAGCTCCTGCGCGTTCACAAAGGCAATCGCACTGTAGAGCAGCAATATCGCCAGCAGCGCCATCGTCTGGTTGTAATCGCCGAACAGGTCATAGGTGTCTCCGGTGGCCAAAATCGCCGTAAACGCGCATCCGATGAATGCGTAGACACAGTGAAAGTACCTTTTCAGCAGATTGTATACCAGGACAAATATCGCTATGCGCTCAACGAGCCTCCAAACCCTGTACATGAACAGCAGCCCGAAGGACAGCTTCCACATCAGAGCGTCCATCCACAAGCTCAGCGGGGGCAGGTAAAAATAAAAATCCCGATAGGGCACCTTCCCGTGGTTCATCAGCTCGGCGTTGAACACGCCCCAGCCCTCGCTGATCGGGTAGGTATTGTTGAAATAGACCATCGAAAAGCCCACGATGACTGCCACCAGCGCCACGCGCAGCGCGTGTTCCAGCAGTCGACCGTTCCGGGACGGCTCCATTCTACGGAAAAACTGTCCGGTCTCCATGATTGCATCCTCCTGGTTATCGGGTGTATTTCAGGACAGCCAATGGCGCCGAGAGCGAAAATGGCCCGCCTCGGCGCCGCCGCACGCCTTACCCTATGGCTTCGCGAATGATCCTTGCCATGTAATCGATCTTTTCGTCCGTCATGCCGGGATATACGCCCACCCAGAACGAATTGTTCATGATGAATTCCGTCGCGCTCAAATCGCCGGACACGCGATAGGCGTCCGTGCCGCGGATGGAATCAAAGCAGGGATGCTTGATCAGGTTGCCGCTGAACAGAAGGCGCGTCTGGATGTTGTGGTCCTCGATATAGCGCGTCACCTTGTTGCGCTCCAGGCCGCTGCCCTCGCGCACGCTGATCATAAAGCCGAACCAGGAGGGCTCGCTGTTTTCAGCCGGCTCCGGGAGGATCAGCTTGTCCTGAGTATCCGCCAGGGCCGCGCGCAGCCGGTCCCAGTTGTGGCGGCGGCGCTGGATGAAGGACGGGAACTTCTTGAGCTGCTCCACGCCCACCGCGGCCTGCAAATCCGTCACCTTGAGGTTATAGCCGAAGTGGCTGTACACATACTTGTGGTCATAGCCCTGGGGCAGCTCGCCGTACTGGCCGTCGAAGCGGTGGCCGCAGAAGTTGTCCCGCCCGGAGGGGCAGATGCAGTCGCGGCCCCAGTCCCTGTAGGACAGGATCAGGCGGTTCAGCTTCGCGTTGTTGGTGTACACGCAGCCGCCCTCACCCATGGTCATGTGGTGCGGCGGATAGAAGCTGCTGGTGCCGATATCGCCCCAGGTTCCCGTGAAGCGCGTCTCACCGTCGATGGTATACTTCGTGCCCAGCGCGTCGCAATTGTCCTCCACAAGCCACAGATTGTGCGCTTCGCAGAACGCCTTCACCGCCTTCAGGTCGAAGGGGTTGCCCAGCGTATGCGCGATCATGACCGCCTTGGTCTTTTCCGAAAGCGCCGCCTCCAACTTCGTGACATCGATGTTGTACTGTGGCACGGTCACGTCCACGAACACCGGCACCGCCCCGTACTGGATCATGGGCGTCACGGTGGTGGGGAAACCGCAGGCAACCGTGATCACCTCGTCGCCCCGCTTGATCTGGCGCTCGCCCAGCTCCGGCGCGGTGAGCGTCATGAAGGCGATGAGGTTGGCGGAAGAGCCGCTGTTTACGAGGTGAGCGAATTTCACACCTATCCAGGACGCGAATTCCTCTTCAAACTGATCCGAAAAGCGCCCCGTGGTCAGCCAGAAATCCAGCGCGGCGTCCACCAGGGAACACATCTCCTTTTCGTCGTACACGCGGGAAGCATAGGATATCCTGTCCCCGGGATTGAACGCCTTCTGCTGCTCCGGCTTCTTGAAGTCGTTGTAATAGGCCGCCACCATGGCTTTAATCTGCTCGCGGGCCTCTGCTTCGTTCTTCCACTGCATGGTTTTTCCTCCCAATTCTTTCTTCCGTGTCCCCGGTTATTTCATGAATTCCGCGATCTCGCGATCCATCTCGGCGGGAACGTCCCCGCCCTCAAGCCACACCCGCGTCCAGGCGCAGGTCATTTCAATCGTCTCGTCGATGTGCCAGGTGGGCCTCCAGCCAAATACCGACTTGATTTTCGAGCAGTCCAGCTTGAGGAAGCTGGCCTCATGGGGGCCCTGGGCGTCGGCCAGGTTGACCCACTTCAGCCCTCTTCCCCACCGGGACACAAACAGCTCTACCAGCCGGCCCGTGGTCACGCAGTCGCACTCGTCGGGGCCGACGTTGTACCAGCCAGCCAGAGAGGGGTCCTCCCACTGTCTTTGGGCAATCATCAGGTAAGCCGTCACCGGCTCCAGCACATGCTGATATGGCCGCGTGGAATAGGGATTGCGCACCACGATGTCGCGGCCCGCCTTCGCGGCCCGCACGCAGTCCGGAATGATGCGGTCGTTGGCAAAGTCGCCGCCACCGATCACGTTGCCCGCCCGGGCCGTGGAAATCGCCGGCGCGCCTTCTGCGTTGAAAAAGCTGTTTTTATAGCTGTGGGTCGCCAGTTCAGAACAGGACTTCGAATTGGAATATGGATCGTAGCCGTCCAGCATCTCATCTTCTCGGTAGCCCCATTGCCACTCGCGGTTCAAATAAACCTTGTCCGTGGTCACGTTCAAAAAGCTGCGCACGCACTTCGACTGCCGCACGCACTCCAACAGGTTAACCGTGCCCATCACGTTGGTTTCATAGGTATACCTCGGATCCTTGTAGCTGTCCCGCACGATAGGCTGGGCCGCCATGTGAATCACGATTTCCGGCTGCGCGGCCTCAAACGCGGCGCGCAGCGCCTCAAAATCCCGAATGTCCCCGATGACGCTGTTCATGCGGCCCTGAAGACCCGCCATCTCAAACAGGCTGGGGCTGGTGGGCGGCTCAAGGGAATAGCCCGTCAGAACCGCGCCGGCGTTGACCAGGATCCGGCTCATCCACGTGCCCTTGAAGCCCGTATGCCCCGTCAGGAACACGCGTCTGCCCTTATAAAAGCTGAAATCCTTCATATCAGTCTACCCACACTTTCCAAGGCGCTTTTCCGCTGTTCCACAGCTTTTCAAGCGTATCCTTTTCCCGCTTTGTATCCATGCACTGCCAGTAGCCGGTGTGGGAGTAGCTCATGAGCTGTCCCTCCGCCGCCAGCTTTTGCAGCGGCGCGCGTTCAAACACCGTCGTATCGTCCTCCAGGTAGTCGAACACCTGCGGCTCCAGCACCATAAAACCCGCGTTGATCGGCGCGCCGTCGTTGACGCTCTTTTCGCGGAAGGCGTGAACCGCATTGTCGCCTCCGATGTCCAGCACGCCCTTCTGCTGCTCCAGCAGCACGGATGTCAGCGTGGCCAGCTTGCCATGGCTCCTGTGGAAGGCCAGCAGCTTATTGATATCTACATCGCACACACCGTCGCCGTAGGTCAGCATAAAGGTCTCGCTCCCCACATAGGGCTGGATGCGCTTGATGCGCCCGCCCGTCATGGTGTGCAGCCCCGTATCCACCACGGTCACGCGCCAGGGCTCCGCATGCTGGTTGTGAATGATCATTTTGTTGCCCTGGGTGAAATCAAAGGTGATATCGCTGGTGTGCAGAAAGTAATCCGCGAACCACTCCTTGATCACATGCTGCATGTATCCGGCGCAAATGATGAAGTCCGTGAAGCCATAGTGGGCATATCCCTTCATGATATGCCACAGGATTGGCATCCCGCCGATATCAATCATGGGCTTCGGCTTGAATTGCGATTCCTCGCTGATCCGCGTGCCGAATCCGCCTGCCAGCAGTACTACCTTCATACCCTTCCCTCCGTATTTCCTCATGTCACGTTCAAAAGCAAATCCACACGATGCCGCCCGCCGCGCCGTATCCATCACGGCGCAATGGCGATGGCATCGAAAACTGCGGTCTCTCCACTGTTATTATATTCCCTAAGCTCTATATCCGTCAAGTTTTGGGGCACTGTCAATTTATAAACCAGGGTGGAATCGTCCCGGCTGACAGCCTCAAGGGACAATGGGCCGGCTATCTGGGAGTAGGCGTCCAGATCCAGGCAGTCCACGTTGTCCCCCGAATAGGTCAGCGTATAGCTGCCCTTGTCCAGCTTGCCATAGGGTCCGAAGAGGATTCCGCCGGGGTTAACCTGGAAGCCGTCCTCCGTCAGCACGGCCTGCGGGTTGGCGTACATCTCCCGCGCCTCGATTACGCCATCCTTCAGACAGTTCACCTGGAGCTTGTCGGACAGGTCCCCGTCATAGACCAGCACCCTGTAGTGGGCAAATTCCAGCACGCTGACCGGCTCGCCCAGCTGGCTTACCATGATGTCCTGCTTGATGCCAAACCGATCGTCGTCGTCCGTCGTCACCACAAAGCTGGCCGGCTCCTGATACCATTCGTTCTTGCAGAACCAGTTATAGAAGTTCACCTTGCCGTTGTAATAGATGCCGCGCACCTTCACCGCGTCCTCCGACAGCACCGTAGTGATGGAGCCGTTGATGAAATTGGCGTAGCCGTTGGTCAGGCCGTTGGCCTGCAAAAACTGTCCGAGGCCCTTTTCCGCGGCGCGCTCCGCCTCCAGCTTGCCCGCGTCCAGCCCGGTCAGCCTGAAGCCGAGGGAAGCCACCGCCACGGCCAGGTAAACCACGGCCAGCGCCCTGCGGTTGAGCTTAAAGGCATCGAACATTGCCCGCCGGCTGCGCACGATCAGCACGCAGTTGGCGATCAGGATATAGCTGATATACCTTGAACTGGTCACGTCCACGGAGATGTTCGTGATGACGAACACCGCGCAGATGATCACCATGCCCAGACTCAGCGCGGCGCAGATAAAATCCGCGTCCTTCTTTGTCAAAAAGCACCAGACGCTCCTGACGGCCAGAATGGCGCCGGTAATCACGATCAGCGTATTCGCAAAGTAGCCCACGGTACTCAGGCTCGCCAGCTTCTGTCCGAAAAAATCCGCGTTGGTCATGCCGAACAGGGCGTGAATCAGCACATTGAACTTGTTTCCCCAGTTCTCCAGGGGCTCGAAGATTTTATCGCCGAAGAAGCTGTTCTTGTTCGCGCCGCCGATGATGAAATACAGCTTGTCCAGCAGCGTGCCCGCCACCAGCGCGGCCAGCACGCAACCCAGCTTCTTCAGTGCGTCGACCCTCTCGGCGCGGGCATCGGCCCTGACTGCGGCCATCAGATACCAGAGCGCCAGGGGCGCCACGGCAACGAGAACCGTCACCGAATCGCCGAAGCAGCCCAGCGTCAGCGCCAGCGTCGCCACGACCACGTTTGCCCCGGCGCGCCTTTCAGCATCCCGGTTGAGCAGCAAAAGCGCCAGGAACGACCAGCAAACCGCTCCGGTGTGGGCGCGCAGTATGGACATCGCGAACGTGCAGGGCACGCCGCAAATCATGAAGTAAAACAGCCAGTCCTTCTTCTCCCGCTTGCCGGGCTCACAGAGCAGGAAGCCCAGTATGACCGCGCAGGAGACCATCAGCCCCACGGCAATGTAGTACGTTTCGGGACTGACGCGCTTGAATATCGCGCCCACCGTGAAGAACAGCAGATCGGTGCTGATGAACGACACGCCTGTGAGGTTCCAGCCCTTCAAAAACAGGTTCCCGTGGAGAATATCGTTGGCCTCCAGCACAAGGCTGGCGTAGTCCGAATCGATGGCGGCATACCTGGCCAGATAGATCATCAAATATACAAAAGGCGGAATCAGCAGCGCCCAGAGCCACTTTTTATTGATATGCATGCTTTTCTCCTCCTCAATGTCGAATCCGGATGCCGATCAGCCTGAACAGCGTCCTGATATAGCTGAAGATAAACGGAATCAGCCGACGCTTCGATTCGCCGTAGCGCCTCTTTTCAAAGGTGATGGGCACCTCGCCGATCCTGAAGGCCCGGTTGTTCAGCTTCAGCTTCAGCAGCACCTCCTGCAGCACATCGTAATTGACGCACGTCAGCTGCACGGCTTTCAGCTGCCCGGTATCGTACAGGCGGAAGTCCGTGGAAATGTCCTTGGCGCGAACGCCGATGCACAGCCGGAAAACGCCGTTCAGGATTCTCGACATGATAATCGAGCTTTTGCTGTCCAGCGTCTTGCCGCCCTTGGTATATCTCGACCCGATGACGAGGTCGCAATGCTCTGCCGTGAACTTTGCGTACATGTCCGGAATATACACGGGATTGTGGGAGCCGTCGCCGTCCAGGATCAGGAACATCTCCCGGCGCGCCTTTTTTATGGCCGTCTTGAATGCTCCGCCGAAGCCGGGCTCCTCCTGATTGTAGTACTCCGCGCCGAAGGTCCGGCACACCTCGGGCGTCTCGTCCAGCGTCTGCTGGGTGTCAATGACCAGTATGTCATAGGGAACGCCCGTTTTTTCGAGATTCTGCCGTATTTCCGGCAGAAGCTCCTTCAGGTTTTCAGCCTCCTTATAAGCCAACAGGGCAACTGATACTCCAACGTCAAGCATAGGTTTACACTCCATTCTCACTGCGCTCGGAAGCTGTCCGCACGTTTTGCGCGGGCGCTTACCGGTGTCGATCCGCATCTTCTTAGAACCCTGTCAGCCCTTTGCGAACACCATCTTACGGATATACAGGGCAATTTCGCGGCCATCCGCGCTTCCGAAGCTGACTTCGCTGGGCCGGACAGAACCGGGCAACAGCAAAACACGTCCACAATGTCGTCCGCGGGCGGGACAAACAAAAACAGGACATCCGTCTTACCCTCGATAACCCCGTCATAAACCTGCTGGCCGTTGACGACCACCGTCAATCGCTGCGGCCGGCAGTAAATTCCCGGCACATCGATCCGTGCGTTAATGAGCCGGCTGTCGTCCACGCCCTCCAATACAAGCGGCATTTCCAGATAAAGGCTTCGTCATAAAACCCGGACCCGCGCGACAGGCTGACCGCTTCGGGGGTCTGCGTCTCATTGCCGCCCGTAAGGGCGGCGACAAATAACAGGCCCGTCAGCAGCGCCGCGCCCGTCAGCAGCATCAAAAGCCTCGTTCTGCACATTGGAGGTAAATCGAGAAACCTACACGTGACAGATGCCGGAAAAGGCGCCGCGGAATCGGTGCGGGAATGATGCAGCGGCTGCTTAATCCTTCATAAAGATATCCCTCGTATAGACCTTGTCCCGGACGTCGTCCAGGGAAGAATCGTAGCGATTGGCGATAATCACCTGGCTCAGGGCCTTGAAGCGCTCCAAATCGTTGACCACTCTGGAGTTGAAGAAGGTGGACTGGTCCTTCAACGTGGGCTCATACACGATCACCGTAACGCCCTTGGCCTTGAGGCGCTTCATGACGCCCTGTATGGACGACTGGCGGAAATTATCGCTGTTGGCCTTCATGGTCAGCCTGTACACGCCGACGGTGATTTCCTTCTCCCTTTGGGGATCGAAGTCACTCGCCTCGTCATAGCTGTAGCCTCCGGCCATTTGCAGCACCCGGTCCGCGATAAATTCCTTGCGGGTCCGGTTGGCCTCCACCACCGCGCTCATCATGTTCTGAGGAACATGGTCGTAATTCGCCAGAAGCTGCTTGGTATCCTTGGGCAGGCAATAGCCGCCGTATCCAAACGAGGGATTGTTGTAATGCGTGCCGATGCGCGGGTCAAGGCAGACGCCTTCGATGATGGACTTCGCGCTCAAGCCCTTCAGCTCCGCGTAGGTGTCCAGCTCGTTGAAGTAGGAAACCCGCAGCGCAAGATAGGTATTTGCGAACAGCTTCACCGCCTCGGCCTCCGTGTAGCGCATGATCAGCGTGGGGATATCCCGCTTGATGGCGCCCTGCTTGAGCAGAGCCGCGAAGGACTCGGCCTGCCGCATCTGCTCGGGATCGTCCGTATCCGTGCCCACGATGATCCGGCTGGGATACAGATTGTCATACAGCGCCTTGGATTCCCGCAAAAATTCCGGGCTGAACAGTATGTGATCCGTACTGTATTTTTCGCGCATGGAAGCCGTGAAGCCCACGGGTATGGTGCTTTTTATGACGATAAAGGCTTCGGGATTGACCTTCAGCACCAGCCTGATCACGCTTTCCACAGCGCTCGTATCGAAGAAATTCTTCGCCGGGTCGTAATTGGTGGGCGCGGCGACGACGACGAAAGCCGCCTGTCGGTAAGCGGCCTCCGCGTCCAGCGTGGCGTGCAGATCCAGCGGCTCTTCGGCAAAATATTTTTCGATGTATTCATCCTGAATGGGGCTCTGCCTGCGGTTGATCATGTCCACCTTTTCAGGAATGATGTCCACGGCCTCCACATGGTTGTGCTGGGAAAGCAGCGTGGCAATGGACAGGCCCACATAGCCCGTCCCGGCGATGGCGATATTCATATATTTACCTCCGTATATCTATTTCCGCTCTCTGTACCCCTCGCGAACAGCTTTGAAATGAAGAACGCTATCACATCGCCACATATGGTGACAATGCGATTCAGCACAATTGCAGCAGTGATCATTTCCGGCAGGATTACGTTGGTCAGCAGCACCGACAGCATTGCCTCTCGGATTCCCATACCCCCAGGCGCACCTGGCGTGATGAAACCCACCAACCACGCAAAGCAGTACACACCCGCGATATTGTTCCAATACGTCTGAGGAAGATCAGGAACCATACAGTGCATCAACCACACAAACAGTCCACCATTGACAATCTGTGTTACCACGATAAAGCCCAGCAACCCCAGCATATACAACAGGTTTTTCCGAATCAGGAATCCTCTCAATTCATCCATCAACTTCTTCTTTTTCCTGATCAGTATGACCAACACCGCTGCCACCACCATGACCCCAAGGGCTACGGTCCCGATAATCAGCGTCTTGTTCTGTCGATTGAACCAATCCAGTACATATCCACGGGCTAAGAAGAGGGATACGAGCAGCGCTCCCGTCGCCTGCGCAGCTACCTCGATTACCGACGCAAGCACCACCTGGTCGTGCCTCGCTTTGGTGAACTCCGCGATCTGGTTCCGACCCACATATTGGAGGACATTCCCGGGAATGTATTTATACAGATTGGACTTGCAGTAGATGCGCGCTGTCAATCCTGTGGGGGCCTTCCCCCCGGAAATGCGCCCCACCAAGCTGCCGTACAGAACACCCATTACCACAAACGTGAAGGCGGTAAACAGCGCCGAAAGCAGCATCACACATCCGATTTTCCAGTTGAAAACTCCGAAAAACGCTTCCCTGTACTGGTACAACTTGTACAATATGAAAACCACCGCCACAACCATCAATAGGTTGCCGATGGTACGCACCAATTGCTTGCGATTCAATTCGAAAACCCTTCCTGCTTCGTCAGCCGATTATTGCGCTTTTGTGTCCCGTTGCGTAGATACCGCTTTATCTACGGCATAGTCCGCCCTCCGGGCGTGATACTGCACATCCTCCAGTATCTTTCGCTCCGCGGCGATGGTATCGCTGAGAATTCCCACGACATAGGTCATAAAGCCCATCATCAGCAGCGTGCTGGCAAGGATCAGGGATTGCACATGGCCGTCTGAATTGCCCTGAAGCGCAAATACCAGGAACCTGATTCCAAGAATGATCCCGATCCCGAAAGGAATTGAGCCGAGTATCGCAAAGAACTTCAGGGGCTTGTACAGCACGAAAGCCCTTAAGATGGTCAGCATGGATTTTTTGACATACCCGAACATGCTGTGAAAGAGTCTCGACGGCCTCAGCTCCGCGTTGGTACGAATGGGGACCGAGGCCATGGGGATGCGCTCGCGCCCCGCCTGCACGATGGTCTCCAGCGTATAGGTGTATTCGTTTGTGACGTTCAGACGCAGCGCCGCCTCCCGGCTGTAGGCCCTAAAGCCGCTGGGCGCGTCGGGAATGTCCGACTTCGACGCCTTGCGCACCACCCAGGAGCCGAAATGCTGCAGCTTCTTTTTCAGCGGCGAAAAATGCTCGGTCTGGTCGATGGGCCGCGCGCCGATCACAATGTCGCTCTTCCCCTCCAGGATCGGGCGCACGATGGTCTCGATGTCATCGCCGTTGTACTGGTTGTCCGCGTCGGTGTTGACGATGATATCCGCGCCGTTGCGCAGGCAGGCGTCCAGCCCCGCCATGAAGCCCTTGGCCAGCCCGCGATTCTTCGTGAAATTCACGACGTAATGAATGCCCCAGCGCCGTGCAACCTCCACGGTATTATCGTGGCTGCCATCGTTGATGATGAGATATTCGATGGTATCGATCCCGTCGATGTGCTTCGGCAGGTCGTTCAGCGCAACCTCAAGGGTCTCCGCCTCGTTGTAGCAGGGGATTTGAATGATGAGTTTCATAATCTTTCACGCCTTTCTTCGGTAAATTCAGGGCACTGATAAGACGCAGGACACTCTCCGCGCTTGCCGTCTGCCTGCCGTCCACCGTCACATATTCGTCAATCTTCTGTCCGGGGCTCCACCGTCAGGAAAACCCTGTCCACGCTCACAACCGCCTCGTTCTGCAAGTTCATTCTGAACTCGCAATCGGTTGCGTCCTTTTCCAAGACAAAGTCAATTTGCGCGGAAAAGCGATCCCCATCCACATCCAGTATCTGGTTCTCAGGATTCGTAATGCCCGCCTTTCCTTCTCCCAAATCGCAGAGGGCATCGATGACAATCCCCTCCGCCGTGCTGCCTTGCATCAGTCTGCCCTGCATGTGAAGCGTATAGCTTCCGCCTGGCAGTGCGTACCCTTGACCGTACATATAGATAACGCGGCCCGCAACGCCGTTGGATACAATCGATCCGTTTATATACGCGCCGTTTTGCGGCGTCATATAGCGAAGCGGTATCTCGACCGTTCCGCTGCTGTCCTCCGAAACCGTTGTGATTCGCTTCCTTTCATATTTCTGCCCCGATTCAGGCATATCCACGACACAAGGACAATGAGGAAGAATACCCCGAAAGACATCAGCGTCACTTTGATGATATCCAGCTGTTTGAACATCATCTCCAACCCCGCGATCCTGGGAACGGACACCTGGTTCATCGGAGAAATCTTCCAATCCGTAACCAGCGCCGCCGCGCCGCCGACGCCAAAATAAGGTATAAACTGTCGGACGCTCTTGGATGATAACAGCTTTTTGATCACGCTTATTCCCTCATTAACAGCGTTATATCGGTTTTACCGTTCCGCCCCGGCGAAGTGCCACATCGTGTTCCGATAGGCCTCCGGCAGGCCGATGTCAAAGGACTGGCCATCCGGCAGGAACGCGAACATGCCGTTCCTTTCCCGCACGGCGTCCAACGCCGCCGTCAGGCCGTATTCGCTGCCCTCCGACGGCCGCTTTTCCAGGCGGATCTCCCGGTCCAGCTCCTCGAACACCTCCTGCGTCAGCACATACTGGCCGAAGGTGGCATAATACTTCTTCTCGTTCCGGGCGTTCCTCACGCCCAGGTATTCCCTGGCATAGTCGTCCGTCGGCTTTTCCACCATGCGGTCCACCTTCATGATGGTTTGCGCGCTGTCGTTCCACTGTCCGTGGAGTATGCCGTAATGCACCACCCGGCTCAGCGGCACCTCCGTGATGGCCACCAGCGTGCGCCCGCACTCCTTATAAGCGTCAATGACCTGTCTGCAACAGTTCACGCCGGCGTTGGATCGGTATACGAAATCACCCAGCAGCAGCAGCGTCGGTTCGCCGTCGGTAAACTGCTTCGCCAGCCACACCGCGTGTCCGAAGCCCTTGCGCTCCCTCTGGTACACAAAGGTGATGTGCTGCCGCATGGCGTTGATGCGGTCCTCATATCTCTGCTTGTCCTCCGGCAGCTTGGCCCGGTATTCCTCCGGCAGCGGCGCGAAGAACCGTTCGAAATCATCCCGCTCGTCCTCGCCGATGATCAGGCAAACGTCCTCCACGTCCGCGTCAAACAGGTTCTCCAGCATGATCAGCAGCGCCGGCTTCAGCAAACCGTCCGCGTCCAGCAGCGGCATGAAGCACTTGCGCACGCACTTGGTTTCGGGGAACACCCGCGTGCCGAAGCCTGCCAGCGGAATGATCGCCTTCTTCACGGCCTGGCCCGGCTTCAGCGTCAGCGTAAAGGAGGGCATGCCCCGCGCCTCATCCAAATACCTTTGCAGCGCCGCGGCGCAGGCTTCATCCTTCGTCAGGAACTGCACCGCTCCATCGCCCTGAGAGCCCACGCCCTTGGCGCCGTACACCCATTGCCTGATATTCGGATCCGTCAGCACCGAGTGCAGCACCGGCGCGATCAGTTCGGTACACTGAGGCATCACCTTCGCGTCGAAATTTGCCTGGGATTCGTTCATCAGCGCTCCGAGGCCCTCGGCGTCGCCCTTTTCCAACAGCTCGATGCCCCTGGCAATGATCCGCTGATTGTCCGGGCCCAGCGCCTCCTGTACCTTCTGCTCTTTCTCGTTGTCCGCAAAGGGATAGGCGCGATTCAGGTCCGCCAATATCTTGATGGTGTCCTTCGAGGCCATCAGGTTGGCGATCACCCAGTGGAAGGTCGCCCCCGCCCGCAGCTCCCGGGAATCCAGCTCCACGCCGTCAAACTCCATCAGCACCGGCTTGACGCCGTAGGCACATGCCTGATCCAGCCTGCCGCAGCGCGAGGGCGTGCGCTGTTCGCCCCGGTAGGCCGCCTGCATCTCACCCTTGACGTTCATCTTCAAATGATAAAGCTGGTTGAAGGCCCGGGCCACCAGCACGCAGATGGCCGCCGAAGAGGAAAGCCCGCTCTTGATCGGCAGGTCCCGCTTCAGTATCGTGATCCTCACGCCGCCCACGCTATAGTTGTCGTTGATGTAGGAGGCCACGCCCGCCACATAGGAAAAATATCCGCCCTGCTGCGCCGCGGCGATCAGCTTGGCGGTGTCCATCTCGCACTCCCAGTGTTCATCCTTTTCGATTTCCCCGCCACTGGCCATGATGAATTTATCCGCCTTCTCCGCGGTGGCATAGATGCCCTGTTCGGTGCCCGACACGATGGCCTGGCCCTTGGCGATGTCCGCGTTCACCGTGCGGTACATGCCCGCCCAGTCGGAATGTTCGCCGAACAGGCACAGTCTGCCCGGTACAAACAGATTGATGACCTTCCCCTGCGCCGCCATGGCAAACCCTCTCCTTCCGGCCCGTCAGCCCTTCCTGTACTTCCAGATGCAGTAGATGGCTCTGAGGCCGTCCTTGAAGCCGATCTTCTTGCCCTCCTCGTTCGTGCGGGGATAGTAGGAAATCGGCACCTCCTTGACGCGCACCTTCATCTTTGCCACCTTCGCGGTGATTTCCGGCTCAAAGCCGAAGCGGTTCTCCTTGATATCCACCGCCTGGATGACCTCCCGCTTGAAGCACTTGTAGCAGGTTTCCATGTCCGTCAGCTTCAGATGGGTGAACAGGTTGGAAAGCATCGTCAGGCCCTTGTTGGCCAGCTGGTTCGCCTTGTAGCCCTTGGCGGCCTGACTCAGGAAGCGGGACCCATAACACACGTCACATTCCCCGTTGACGATGGGCATGACCACCTTCGGGTACTCGTTGGGGGCGTACTCCAGATCGGCGTCCTGTATGATGACCACATCGCCGGTGGCGTGCTTAAAGCCCGTGCGCAGCGCGCCGCCCTTGCCCTGATTCACCTCGTGGTGGACCACCTTGCTCACCAGCGGCGCGATCTCCCTGTCCAGGATGTCGCTGGTTCCGTCGGTACTCTTGTCGTCCACCACGATGATCTCCTTGTTCTTAATCGGGGCGGCCAGCACCTTCTCCACGATGGTATGGATGTTCTTCTTCTCGTTATAACATGGAATGACCACCGAAAGGGTGAAGTTTTCTTGATTCAAATGTTTACCTCCTGCTTGTAATATAAAAACACTACATCCTATTGACGAAACACATTATTGAATGATTCCACCCTGTTTTTCTCTATATACTTCCGATATAGTACATTTGGAGTGATAGTTCCTTGATTTATCATTCTGCGAACTGATGATCGATCAACACCCTCTCGACACCTTCTTACTGTTTCAGATACGGATTTCTGTAAACTCCGTATTCATCGATTATATAGTCGACCACAGATTTGTCTTCGATATCGATCGTCCTGAGTCTGATATTGCCCTCAGGCAAATCCACAAAAACGCATCTATGGGGTTGTTTATGCATCAAGTAATGATAGTTCCAGGTTCTCCGGTCATATACCGAATTGTATACCGTATACTTTCCAAAGTTCATGGCATCCAAAACGTAAGAAAGCGCTCTGTCGTCACCGCAGGTCACAATGACATCTGCTTTACATTCATCCGCGTAGGCGCTGGTCTCTTTGGCAACTCTGACGATATCCTCAACCTTCTTCAAATTGCACGGACCAGGATTATTTAAAGAACTGCTGGGGTCCCTGATGCTGGATAAACAAGCCGACATTTTCCCCAAAGACACGCAAAGCACCATAATCACGGCACAGGCGCAAACCATAAATTCCCACTTTCCCTTGTCACCAAGCAAATGAGGCTGAGAATCCAGTGACAGATAATACCAGATGAGCAACAACGCATAGGGAATAAAAAGAAACATCCGTGTCTGGGAAAACAATACCGAATTTTCGACGAAATCCAATGTCTTTGTCAGGCACAAAAGCAGCATTACCATCATCACGAAAACGACTATTTGCGTGACAGCTTCAAATTTCCTGTTTATGGTCAATATCAAACAGCAGATTCCAAGGCAGGCATACACCACTTCGCCCCTCCGAAAAAAGATGAAGTAAGATGTCAAGTCCAACAATCTAGTCAGGTTAGCTTTGAGCGCATCCATGCTCAACTCGGCATAAATATCACCATGCAGCGAATAGTCCACATTGATCCTATAGAAATTCTTAACCGAGATATACAGCATCAATCCAATAATCAAACCGGCTACATTCCATATGAAAAACCGCTTGTTTCTCCTAAAGTGAAAGAAATAATGCACGAAAGCCAACGCTCCGATAACGATCGCGTTATTGGTCATGATCATACCGGTCATAATCATTAGCACGCCAGTCAAGGATTTGGTGCCAGTCTTCGCCTCGTTCAATACAATTGCGCCGCAAACAGCTAAGGGGATTCCACTAATAAGGCTCCTGGGAATAGAAGTCAGTATATCCCATTCCCAACTCATCAGCAGATAAAATGCCACAGTGATAAATGCAGCGATCACCCTCTTACGCTTATAAAGCCTGAGAGCTATGAACAGGTAAGGGAAAAAGCTCATAATCATCGTCGCCAGAGGAAGCGCTATATTCATCGGAA
Organism: Clostridia bacterium; assembly: GCA_017459565.1. Classification (GTDB taxonomy): domain Bacteria; phylum Bacillota; class Clostridia; order Christensenellales; family Aristaeellaceae; genus UBA2862. The sequence goes on from JAFUCP010000025.1 coordinate 29,494, forward strand.
TTCTGAGCCAGTATAGTGGCACAGCAACCACAGCCTCAAACATGCTGCCGTAAGCCTGACCCCAGAAGCACGGTTCCGGGAAGCACAGGTGAGCCATGGCTGCCGCGCCATTCCACATCAAAGCTTGGTCATCATCCAGATATATCGCGCAGTATTTATACAACAGATATCCTCTGTAGGTGAAAACGACCATCAGAATGATAATCAGCAGTAACAGGCTTGGCCAACTACCATATCTCCCAGATCGTGTCTGGGGTTTTGTCTTTGCATTTGTTAGCATCGATTTCCTTCCATTCATTGTAGGCCGAAACTTAGCCGCCTTCAAAAGGTATTAATCGGTCCGGCCGACAAAACTCAGTTCTTTACCCTTATCCAATTGTTTAGGCTCCACATGTACATAGCTTATCTTAATGGAAATATTATTGCTCCTCTCCTGCAGGATTTGCCCCAAATACACTCCATCGATAGCCTCAATACCTTCCTACCTTTCATAGTAAAGCTCAGAATTGACGTCAATCGTCGACAAACAAATCAGAAAGAATGAAACTCGTCATCCTTTCCTGTACTTCCAGATGCAGTAGACAGCGCAAGGCCGTCCTTGAAGCCGATCTTCTTGCCCTCCTCGTTCGTGCGGGGATAGTAGGAAATCGGCACCTCCTTGACGCGCACCTTCATCTTCGCCACCTTCGCGGTGATTTCCGGCTCAAAGCCAAACCGGTTCTCCTGGATGTCCACTGCTTGGATGATCTCCCGCTTGAAGCACTTGTAGAAGGTCGCCATATCCGTCAGCTTCAGATGGGTGAACAGGTTGGAAAGGCTTGTCAGGCCCTTGTTGGCCAGCTGGTTAGCCTTGTAGCCCTTGGCGGCCTGACCCAGGAAGCGGGACCCATAACACACGTCACATTCCCCGTTGACGATGGGCATGACCACCTTCGGGTACTCGTTGGGGTCGTACTCCAGATCGGCGTCCTGTATGATGACCACATCGCCGGTGGCATGCCTGAAGCCCGTGCGCAGCGCGCCGCCCTTGCCCTGGTTCACCTCGTGGTGGACCACCTTGCTCACCAGCGGCGCGATCTCCCTGTCCAGAATGTCGCCGGTTCCGTCGGTACTCCTGTCATCCACCACGATGATCTCCTTGTTCGCGATCGGCGACGCCAGCACCTTCTCCACGATGGCGTGGATGCTGTTCTTTTCATTGTAGCAGGGAATGACTACAGAAAGGGGAAAATTTATCTGGACTCGTGTATTCTTCCTCCTATGCTTCTTGGGTAAAAATATCAGATTTATGCGTGGACGACGCGTATACGGAGCTTTCATGCCAGATATGTCCACGGTTGGCGCGAAAACCCACATGGTCATTAGTACTGCTTTTGTCTATTCTTCGATATCCAATCCAGCAGGGGCTGTCTGTGGGGCGGATGGATATTATCCGGGATGTTCTCCGCGGCGAAGTATTCCAGCCGGTCCACCTCCCCCGGCTGGCATTTCAGCTCGCCGGTATAGTCCCTACATTCATACACAAGATCGACGGTTGAAATCTCGTCGCCGTTGGGATAGATGTAGTGGGTACCCCTGCCGGAGTAGATGCCAAACAGCTCCAGGCGTTTGGCGGACAGTCCCGTCTCCTCCAGCATTTCCCGGCGCGCGCCGGACTCCACCTCCTCGTCCGGCTCCGCCGATCCCCCGGCGTAGCCCCAGGTATGGTTGTCCGTGCGCTGCTGCAAGAGAATCCTGCCCCGCTTATCCACTATGATGACGCTTACGCCCACCTGCATGAGAAGCCTGTGCCCCACTTGCCTGCGCAGGTCAAGGATGTAATCCGACAATCCTGTCACCACCCGTATGCTCTTTCAGGGAATCGCAAATCCCATCTCTTCATCCACAGCATGTTCCATCCGGTACATCCCCGGTCTTTACGGAGCTCCCAGATAAAAGAGTTGCAATGAAAGATCGCGCGGATCGCTGTTGATGCCCAGCTCTCTTGGATTAAAATAGAAATTGCACTTTATCTCTATATCGTATATATCATCCTCTGCGCTCTGCACATCAAACAGGTATTCGTTTTCTTCGCCCGTGGCATGAATTTCCTCGATCAATTCGCCATTGACATAAACCGAAAACATCGGATCGACGTCCGGCTGCTGTCGCAGATAATCATCATATCTGACGGTTCCCACCTTAAGCAGCAATCCATCGCTTGTAATATTCTCATCCTTCAGGAGCATTTCAACGTCTCTCTGCGTCCAGCTGAATCGATCCGGGTGAAAATCCCATATTCCGATTGTAAAATCGGGAATGATATCATTCGAGGCGTCAAACACCGGGTCCACCTCATCCGCAAACGAAAACGCCGTCCACGTCTGCTCCGTCTCGTCATAGGCATATACGTTTTCAAGACGGTTCCGCAGTATCCAGGAGCTTACCGACTGTCGATAGGTATCGTCGCCGATATTCCAGATTCCGCCCCAATTCTCAGGATTGAAAGCGCTGTAGCCGTTGATCGTCTTAATACCGTACCAATCCGCGATCTGATAGGCATCCATCTGGCAGACTACATTGTCCCTGCCTTCCAACGGGTTGGTGAGGAAAAAGCTCTCGCAATCCTCCGGGGGCTGCGGCACAGCTTCAATGAAGCTCAGAGCGTCAGACCTGTTCCACTCCGCAGCAGCTCCTCCGTTGTGGATATTTACAACAAACGCGGCTGCCAATAAGGCAAGCATCAGCACATTGTACTTTGCGACCTTCTTCTGCCTGTAGGCTTCGGACAAATCGTTTCCCATACACGCGGTAATCACCGCGACAGGAAAGCTGAGGAAGAGCAGATACCGCGCAACCGCTCTTAAAGACGCCGCTCCGGGAAAGATTTGATATACAAACCACCATAGCGACGCGCCGTTTCCAGACAGCCGCACCACCAGAAGCGCGCTCACGATCAGCGCTATCGCAAAGCTGTAAATGCTTTCCACTCGGACAGAAGCGGCGCGCTCCTCCGGTCGGACTGAATTTCTCTTCCGATACAGCACCCAGGTCGCGCAGAACATGATGAGCAATACAGCCGACAGGCCTTGCTGAAGCTCTGGCATAAAAACATAGCCGCGCTCGTCAAGCTGCATCCGGGACATCAACGGGCCAAACAGCCAATTGTCCCTTGATACGTTGATAAAATCAATCGCCTCCGGAAGCGTCCCGGAAACATATGAATAGCTGTTTCCTCCACCGGCTCTTAACAGCGGCAATTCCATCAAAACAAAGGGAACAAACAGCGCAATCGTCAGAATTGCATAGCAGATCAGCTCCGGGAGCATCCTTTTGACCGTTTTCAAAATTGTGACGAGATAAGCCCGGTTCCGCCTCAGCTGAAGGATAAGAAAAACGACGACAAACGTGACCAGAAACAGCATTGTAAAGAAAAAGATATACCATGCCGTATACAGGATCACCGCCAGCGTAACAACACTGGCTACGGCATAAAAATGCCTTCTTTTATTGGTGATGCTTCGAAAGAAGCAAGTCAGGAATAACGCCAATAAAGGAACATAGCTGACCGCCACCAGCTGAGTATGCCTGATGTGGATGGCGTAGGCGTTTGAAAACGAGAAGGTCATGATCGCAAATAAAGACCACAGCGCGTCTATTTTCAAGCAGCGGTACAGCAGAATAAACGAAGCGACGGTCCCCAGTAAATGAATACACATAAGCGTCGCCTTATACGCTGAGAAGACATCAATGCCCAGAAAGCGGAAAACAGAATGTAACACGCCAAATCCGAAGAGCATATCCGAATACCCCAGGGTATTCTGCGCGGGGTAAAAAAAGCCAAGCTCCGCCGCTGATGATTCGCCACGAAAAACGTGGTACCAGTGTTCCGTGATCAGCATAGTCAACCGTCCGTCGTCAGAAGCACCGAAGAGGTCGTCAGAAAAAGCTACGTTTCTGAAGAAAAACGCCGTCAGAAGGATCAGCAAGGCAAGGCAAAGCACCACTGATATTCTTCTACTCTTCAAATCCAACGCAATTTTCATCGAACCACCCCCAAAGCATCCGTCTATTTCTGTCCATCGAATCAACCTCATTTTCAATGAACGAGGCGATCATCCGCACATAAATCGGTAAAATACCTTATAAGTATGCCGCTTTTTGTGAAAGCAGGTCTCGCCGTTATCTCAGCCTGAAACGCCGTCTTTCCTTTGAATGGTAACGCGATCGATTTTTATCCTCGTGCCCTCTCCGCAGCGAATCCTGTATTCAAGCCCGGCAAAGCCCGCCGGCACCGGTACATTTTGAATGGCAGCGCTGGTCAGGGCAGGATCCAAATCAATGCCGCCGAGTATCGTGGCGCCATACTCTATGGATATATCAAACACAGCCTGACTGCCTTCAAGGATCTCATAGTCCAGTATAAAATCATATTCGCCTTCCACGGTCAGGCTGAGCGGGCCCCTCATTGTAAAGCCGCCGTTCCCTTCCGCAATAAAGCTGTTGCCCTCAAATTCGCCGTCCCCCACGATCATTCCCGGCGTCGAGGGATAATCAATGCTGACTTCTCCGGTGATCCCGGCGACGCGATCGATGGGATTGTAATCGCAGACATACACAGACACGCTGTTGAGCTGTTGAATCAGCGTAAACTGGGACAGTATCGTTTCCGGCACCGCATCCGAATTGTTTGATACGATCAAAACCGTTTTCCCGCTGTGTTCCGCATTATCATCGAAGTATTTATAATCTCCCCAATACTCGAACGACCCCTCATCGTTGATGATCCTGTAGACGTGATCCATATCGTACACGCGCAGGCATCGCGCCATTGGCGACATGGAGCTGCCCCACACATAAACGAGTTCCGTATCCTGTTCGCCCACAAGCTGACTGATTTCCTGCATCTGCCAGGAGTCGTTTGTGGTCTGTATAAACGTCTTATCAGAGACATAATCGTTGCCCGCCAGGCAAACCGCCAGAGCCAGGCTCAGGAGGTTCGAAACAATATAGCCGTCCTTCAGACAGTCCAGGAAAAACGCCACGAGCAGTATAATGGCCATATACGTGCCGATCAGGTATCTTTCCTCAAAAATAACAGCGCTGTATCTGACATTGAACAGCCCGAGAACCAGCATATTGCAGGCGACGATGTTGACAAGCAGCAGCACCGCGCCGTTCCCGGATTCATGGTCCTTAAAGGCTCTGCATACCGCAAAGACAATCCCGATCAACGCAAAGCAAAATATGCCAAGGGGGAATACGCTGTGCAGGCCCTCCTGGGAAAGAATCGTCACGTTATCCGCATCCACCGGCAGCGCTTGCACAAGCTTCATCAAACCCTGGAACGGCGCTCCAAGATTTCTCCACAGTTGAGAAATGGGCGTCCATGTTCTCGTGGCGTCAATGGCGCCTATTTGCAGTACGCGGGAGCCTATCTGCTTGCCCAAAAAAACGAACAGCACGGCAAGATACCCATACAGCGCTTCCGGCTTTTTGAGTATTTTCCAGTCATTCTTGATCAGAACGCGCTCGATCAGAGCCATCATATAGGGCAGGAATATCATGATGATCGCGAATATTCCCGTCGAAATGCCCGCAAGGATGCAGAGCAGGAGGGAAAGATAGCCGGCGAGATCAATTCTCCCCTTCTTCCTTACGACGAGGTACTCCCGAATCGAAATGAAGAGGATAAGCGTCCTGAGGTTGTAGTACGCTGCCCCGGTCAGCAAATTGTAAAAGTAACACAGGTCGTTCAGAATATTGAGCCCGTTCGTCAAATATGGGCACAATATCAAATTGTACGCAAATAGCCGCGGCACAATTTTAATGCCCGCCGTTTGCAGAAGCCTCGAAACGCAAAGCAGCATGCACAGTACGATGAATGTGTTGACAATTCCGTATGACAAGAATATGTTGCCGGTAAGCCCATACAGCAGCGACGCAAACGGCGTCGAATTATCAAGAAACGCGTTGGTCGTTTCCACCCAATTGTCGCTTCTGATCGCCTTCTCCTTCCACATCAGCGTGGACTTCAGGAATGCCCAGGAAGAATCATAATCCATGTGCCGGGATAATTGCGCCAAATTGAAATACGCAACCAGGGAAAACTGCGCCACAAGCAAGACAAAGAGGAAAATGCACAGCGCTTTCTTGAATTTCAGCAGGCTGTTGAATTCATTCCTCTTCGTCATGATCACATTTCCCATTTCTTTTTCTCCCTAAACTGACTCACCTGTCGCCTTCAGCCATTGTGTTGCTTGAGGAATAGCGCAATTTGACGTCTGATGGTTTCCGCCCCGCACTCCTCTTCAACGTACCTTTGGGCCGCTTCACTCATTCTCCGCCTGTCATCCCCGTCTTCGGTCAGATGGCGTATGGCCTTTTCGATGTTTTCTTCAATATGGTCAAGCCCGATCTTGCAGACGCAGTCGTCC
>JAFUCP010000161.1 GCA_017459565.1 Clostridia bacterium
CCCGGACAACCTCTGCCCAGCCCGCCGCGAGCGAAGCCCCCGCGCCGGAGCTCCGGCAGGCGCGCCCCGCGGAAAAGCCCTGGATCCACCACGACAGCAGTATGCTGCCGCGCCCCGTGGACCCGCGCCTGAGCCCCGCACAGCGCAGCCTGGCCGCCCAGAGCGGCATGAACCCCCGCCGGGGACGCAGCCTGCAGGAGCTGATCGACGAAAAATGGCAGCACTCCCGGCTGAACCAGCTGGGCCAGCCCGTTTCCCCCATCCAGACCGGCGCGCCCGTCGCCAGCCCCGTGGACAGCGCTGTCAACGCCGTTAAGGATGTCTGGGACCAGCCCCACCTGCGCCGGGATTTGCTGGCGTCCCTGGGCGCCATCGAGGAATTCGGCGCTTCGCTGGAGGAATGTCGGGAAGCGGCCCGCCAGCGGGATATCGAGCAGCACCTGGAGGAGCTTGAGGCCAGGCGGCTGGCGCTGCTGGGCGAATTGGACCATCTGACGCTGAAAAACGCGGAGGTTCGCCAGGCGCTCAAGCAGGAATTGCTCCGGGAGGGCGCGGACGGGCTCAGCGAAGCCGCCCAGCGCACCAAGGCCGCCCAGGCGGAGCAGGCGAAGTATGAGCAGCTGGCCGAGGAGGCCCGCGCCGCCGCCCGGGACGCCCGGAAGGCCGTGGAGGATTTGACCGGCGAGGAGCTGGAGCGCCGACTGCGGGAATTTGCCTTTGACGAACACATGCTGGAGCGCATCCGCGTGATCGAGGGCGAGGCCGAGGCCATCCCCCCCGCCGCGCCGGAAATGCGGCCCGCCAATCTGAACGCGCTGGCCGCGCGGCTCATCGCCCGCTTTGAGGCGGAGGGCTATTCCCTCAGCCGCATGGACGCTCTGAACCTGTGCGCCTGCGCCGCCGTCAGCCCCGCGCTGATTCTCAGCGGGCCCGTGGGCTGTGGCAAGAGCGAAACCGCCCGCCTGCTTTCGGAGGCCCTGGGCTGGACGGCCATCGGCCGCTGCCCGCGCTTCGCTCCGGGCAAGGCGTCCCTGGAAGGCGACGCCCGCGTGGCCGCGCTGGGCGCGCAGGGCGACACGCCAGCCATGCTGCTGCTGGAGGACGCGAACCTGTACCCCTCCCCGGATCCCCTCCGCGGCCTGGGCGCCCTGGAGCATCCCCAGTGGCGGCTGTGCCTGACGGTCCAGGACGGCGGCTGTCCCCTGTCGGCCTACGCGCTGGACCGCGGCTTCACCGTGCGCCTCGGCATCCGTCGGGGTATGCCCTGGCGTCCCGGCACAGGGTCTGCCTGGGAGGCGCAGCCCCCCGTCAGCCTGAACCTTCCCACTCCGGACATCGTCATGCCCGCCGCTGTGGAGACGCGCGTGGAATCGCTGTGCGAAATGCTCGCGCGGCGCGGCGCGCCCGTCTCCCGCAGGGCGCTGAACGATATGTGGCGCTACTGCGCGCTGATGCTGGACGCGCTGGGCGAACACGCCGACGGTATGCGCGTGCTGGATCACGCCGTGGCCCAGCGGCTGCTGCCCGCGCTGCTGGCCAGCGCGCCCATCGGCACGCTGCGACAGCTGCCCGCGCTGCTGGACGATCTGCCCGCCAGCCGGGGCCTGCTCAGGCTGCCGCTGCCGGTGATGATCTGATCGCATCCTTGGCAAAAGAAGGCGTCCGACGCTTCATGTACTACGAAGAACCCTATCGAAAAAGGACAAAGAACCCCCGAACCGGCCGCCGCAGGCGCAGCTTCGGCGGCTGGCTCATCGGGCTGTGCCTGCGGCTCATCGCGCTGCTGCTGGCACTTTTTGTGTTGGGCGCGGGGCTGCTGTATGCGCTGCCGGTGTCGCTTTTCATGGTGGAGCCGGAGGGCGTGGAGCTGTCGCTGGCCGACAATCTGCCCGACAGCCGGGCCAACATACTGCTGCTGGGGCTGGACGCCCTGCGGGAGAGCCGCCAGCGCAGCGATACCATGGTCGTCGCCTCCGTCGGCTACGGCGTGCTGAAGCTGACCAGCGCGCTGCGGGACACGCTGGTGGATATTCCCGGCTACGGCACCGGCAAGCTGAACGCGGCCTACGCCCGGGGCGGCGCGGAGCTGGTGATGCGCACGCTGAACGAAACCTACAGCCTCAACATCATGCACTACCTCGCCGTGGACTTCACCGCCCTGGTTTCGGTGGTGGACGCCATCGGCGGCGTGGAGGTCCCGGTCACGGAAGCCGAGGCCGACCTCATCAACCGGACCATGGACGGCGACCGGGCCAGGTTCGAGCCGCTGGGCTACTCCGCCCCGGCGCTGTCGCAGAGCGGCGAAAACATCCACCTGAACGGCGTGCAGGCCCTGTATTTCGCCCGCATACGCAAGCTGGACGACGACTTCCAGCGCACCCGCCGCCAGCGGGCGCTGCTTTCCGCCATGCTGAAAAAGATACGCGGCAGCCTGTGGAACCCCGCGATGCTGGTACGGCTGGGCAAGGCCCTGGCCGGGTCCGTGGACACCAACATGTCCGTCGTGCAGCTGCTGTCCCTGGGGGAAAAGGCCCTCCTGGCCGGCGCGCCCGAGACGCAGCGCCTGCCCGTGGACGGCAGCTACACAGACGACGGCTCCAGCCTGCGCATCGACGACAGGCAGAAGAACGCGGACGCCTTCAGGGCGTTTGTATACGATTGACGCTCAGCCATGCCGGCGGGGCCGCTTTGCCCCGCCTTTTTTGCGCCGCCAACCGCGAATTTAATATGCCGGACCGTCTTGTGAAACGCACACGGCTGTGATAGAATAGAACCATCGAAACAGATGATAAGCACAACGCAAATTTCAAGGAGGTTTTTTCTATGAGCGACATCAAACAGCGGGCAAAGGAGCTTCAGGTCGCCTACATCGGCGGCGGCTCCCGCGGCTGGGCCTGGGGCTTTATGATGGATCTGGCGATGGACGAGGCCATGTGCGGCACCGTCAAGCTGTACGACATCGACCACGCCGCCGCGCAGCGCAACCAGACCATCGGCTCGAAGATCAGCGCCCACAGGGACGCCGTCTCCCGCTGGCAGTATGAGGTTTCCGATTCCCTGAAGGACGCGCTGACGGGCGCGGATTTCATCGTCATCTCCATCCTGCCCGCCACCTTTGAGGAAATGCGTTCGGACGTACACCTGCCAGAGCGCGTGGGCGTGTGGCAGCCCGTGGGCGACACCGTGGGCGCGGGCGGCTTCATGCGCGCCATGCGCACGATTCCCATGTACGTGGAAATCGCGGAGGCCATCAAGGCCTATGCCCCCGACGCCTGGGTTATCAACTACACCAACCCCATGAGCCTGTGCGTGCGCACGCTGTACCATGTGTTCCCCCAGATCAAGGCCTTCGGCTGCTGCCACGAGGTGTTCGGCACCCAGAAGCTGCTGTGCGCCATGCTGGACAAGGAGTGCGGCATCCCCGGCGTGACCCGGCAGGAGCTGTACACCACCGTCACCGGCATCAACCACTTCACCTGGCTCACCCGGGCCAGCTACAAGGGCATGGATCTGATGCCGCTGTACGCCGCGTTCGCGGACAAATACTATGAATCCGGCTTCGACGAGGGCGGCGACAACAACTGGATGAACAGCCACTTCAACTGCGCCCACCGCGTGAAGTTCGATCTGTTCAGGCGCTACGGCGCGATTGCCGCCGCGGGCGACCGCCACCTGGCAGAATTCACCGCGCCCTGGTACACGCTGAACCCGGAAACCGTGCATGATTGGAAGTTCCAGCTGACCACCGTGGACTGGCGCGTGAAGGACCTGGGCGACCGGCTCAAGCGCTCCGACGATCTGATCAGCGGCGCGGAGGAGCTGGCGCTGAAGCCCTCCGGCGAAGAAGGCCACCTGCTGCTCAAGGCCGTGATCGGCCTGGGCGACCTGGTGAGCAACGTGAACATCCCCAACCGGGGACAGATCCCCAACCTGCCCCTGGGCAGCGTGGTGGAAACCAACGCCCTGTTCGGCATGAACCGCATTGAGCCCGTGTTCGCCGGAGCCATGCCCGCCAACATCCTGCCGCTGGTGGCCCGCCACATCTACAACCAGGAAAACACGCTCACCGCCGCGCTGACCTGCGACCGCAAGCTGGGCTTCACCACCTTCATGAACGACCCGCAGATGGCCGCCGTCACCGTAAAGGACGGCCAGAAGCTGTTTGACGACATGCTGGAGAACCAGAGGGCATATCTGCCCAAGGGATGGTTCAAATAAATCCCCACGATTTAAAAACACGCGGCGCGGATGCCCCTATGGGCGTCCGCGCCGCGCTTTTGTCATGGGATCAGATACCGTCGGTCTTGATGATGAACTGGGTCACGCCCTTTTGGCCCTCGGCGATGCCGGAATAGCTCTCATAGCCCTTGGCAAGCTCGATCATGGCTTTGGTTCGGTCGATCAGGCCGTTGATATCGCCGTCAAGGTATTCCGTGATTTTTTGGATGGCCTCGTCGTTGAACGCGTGCAGGCCGTCCTTCAGCTCTTTCGCGCCGTCGCGGAGCTTGATGGCGCCGTTCAGCAAATCGCCCGTGCCGTCATACAGCTTCTGCGCGCCGTCATCCAACGCCACAGCACCGTCATGCAGCTCCACAGCGCCGTCATACAGCTCGTGCGCGCCATCGTCAAGCCGGGTCGCGCCATCCGACAGCTCCACAGCGCCGTCATGCAGCTTCACAACGCCGTCATACAGCTCGCCCGCGCCGCCTGACAGCTTATTCGCGCCGTCCAGCAAATCTCCCGCGCCGCCTGACAGCCTGGTCGCGCCGTCCAGCAAATCCCCCGCGCCGTCCGCCAGCGTGCCCGCGCCCTCTGCCGCCTGGCCCACGGCGCCGGTATAGTCGATCACGCCGCGGTAGAACTCATTCACGCTGTCCAGCTGCGCCAGCAGGTCCGCCAGCGCCCGATACGCCTCGCCGTTTTCGCCGTTCTCCTCCAGCGCCTGCGCGACGCCGTTCAGATAGGCGGCGCGGGTCTTTTGGTCGGCGATGTTCTCGCGGATGATGCCCCGGACCTTGCCGCTGTGCATCTGCTCACCGATGGTGTCCTTGATCTGCTGCTGCACCGCGTCGCTTTGCAGCTGCGCCTCGATGTTCTGATCGATCAGCGCCTGCACAGCGTCGGAATTCATCTGGTTCTCGATCTCCGTGTCCACCAGCTGACGCACGCTGTCGGAGCCCTCCTGGCGGGCCACCTCGGCTTCGATTTGCGCCCTGACGGCGTCGGTCTGCATCTGGTTGTCCGTCTCAGCCTCGATCATGGCCCCGATCTCCTCAGAGGCCATCTGCGCCTGATAGGCCGCCTCGATCTGGCCCTTCACCGCGTCGCTGTTCATCTGCTCGTTGACAATCGCGGCAACCTGGTCCTCGGAAAGGGAGCGGATGCCGTCGGCGATCTTCTGCCGCGCCGCCGCCACGACCTTCTCCCGCACGCCCGCTTCCACGGCGCTTGTCACCTGCGCCCGGGCCGCGTCGGTCTTGTTTTGAGCCACCAGCTCGTTGATCTTCTGCTGCGCCATCGCCTCGACCTGCGCGTCGATATCGCCCTCCTCGGCATAAGCCGCCGGGAACAGCCAGTTGAACGCGCTCTGCGTGCCATCGGCGGCTGTCGCGTCGAGCTGGTCCGCATCCGCGCCGTCGGCAGGCTGGCCCACCGCCGCGTCGGGCTGCGCTTCTACCGGCTGCTCCGGCTGCGGGTCCGTCGGCTGCTCCGGCTGCGGGTCCGTCGGCTGCTCCGGCTGCGGGTCCGTCGGCTGCTCCGGCTGCGGGTCCGTCGACTGCTCCGGCTGCGGCTCGCTCGGCTGCTCCGGCTGCGGCTCCACCGGCTGCTCCTGCTGCGCCGTGAGGGCCGCCCGAATCTCCGCGCGAATCTGCGCGCCGTACTGGCTCTCCACCTGGCCGCGCACCGCGTCGTCCAGCTGCTTTTCGATCAGGCCCTGCACCTCGGCGGAGGCCATGCGACTGTCCACCTCGGCCTGGATCTGGGCCTGCACCTCGGCGGAGGCCAGCCTGCTCTCCACCTGGGCGCTTACGGTCGCCTCGTCGGGGTTTCGCACGGCGTTCTCCACCTTCTGACGGGCGGCAGCCTCCACCGCCGCGCGGACCTTGCCCTGCACGGCCTGCGCAACCTGCTGGCGCACCTTTTCCCGGGCCGCCTCGGTCACCTTCTGGCGCACCTGTCCGTCCGCGCCGGCCTCGACCTGCTGGCGCACCTTCTCCTGGGCCGCCTCGGTCACAGCCGCTTCCACCTTTTCCTTCGCGCCCTCGTTGACCTGGCGGGAAACCTCCTTTCTCACCGCGCCGCGAACCTTGCTCTCCAGCTGGGCGTCCGCCTCGCGGTAAACCTCGATTTCCACCTTTTCCAGCAGCTCCGCCTCCAGGCGCTCCAGCTCCGATTCGTAATTTTCAATGGTCAGAGGCACCAGCTCGATGCCCAGCTTTTCGAAGTCCGCCCGCTTCTGCTGCAGGCCGTCGTTGGCGGTGGCGAGGATGGCTTCAAAGATCTGCCTCGCGCCGTCCACCAGCTGTTCGGAATTGGCGTCGATTTCATTCAAACCGTCCGCAAGCTTGTCCGCGCCGTCCTTCAAATCCCCGGCGCCGTCCGCCAGCTTTCCGGTGCCGTCCTTCAAATCCCCGGCGCCGTCCGCCAGCTTCCCCGCGCCGTCCTTCAAATCCCCCGCGCCGTCCTTCAAATCCCCGGCGCCATCCGCCAGCTTCCCCGCGCCGTCCTTCAGGTCTCCCGTGCCGTCCGCCAGCTTCCCCGCGCCGTCCTTCAGGTCTCCCGTGCCGTCCGCCAGCTTCCCGGTGCCGTCCTTCAAATCCCCGGCGCCGTCCTTCAAATCCCCCGCGCCGTCCGCCAGCTCCGTCTCGCCGTCATAGAGGGCGTCGATGCCGTCCAGGATTTGGTCCACGGCGTCGTTCAGCTTATCCGAAAGCGCGTCAAGGTCGATATCCTCGTCCAGCAGGGGCTTGCCGTCGTCGTCCCTCAAATTGAATATGGAATTGCTGGCGAAGGTATAACTGCCGGAGCTGGCGTAGTTCACCACGTCGGCGCTGATGGTCGCCGTCTCGGGAATATCGATATCGATATTTTCATAGGCGTCCAGGTTCAGCGCCTCGCGCACCCCGGGCAGGCCGACGCACAGCGCCGCCTTCAGGTTTCCGACATCGATGACCTTGCCCCCGGTGATCTCCACGTTGCTGTAAACGCTGTCGTCCAGCAGCATGACCGTGGCCATCAGGAAGGGCACGGTCATGCGGGTGGTTTCGCCCGCCAGGGCCACCTCGCCGGTCTGGTTCGCGGTATAGCTGATCTCAATATCCAAATGCCCGCTCGCGCCCTTGAGCGCCTTGGGATCGATCTCCTCCCCGTCCAGGCGATAGCGAATCGAAACGCCCACGGGCAGCGGCGCGTCGGTGGTTCCCTCATAGCTGATATCCGCGCCGTTGGCATACCACACCAGCGCGTCGTTTTCGCGGGTGAAGGTCTCCTCACCGCCCACGTTTTCGATGTTGTCCAGCGTGCTGACGTCCGTCAGCCGCTCGGCCCCGTCGGGATTGTACAGCCGCTCGCTGACCACGATGTGGTCCGGGTTGCCGCTTTCGTCCGCAACGACGAACACGGTCTCCTTCTTGTCCTCCGCCAGCGCCGGAAGGGTCGCGCCGGCAAGCATCGTCGCGGCGACCGCCGCGGAAAGGATGCGCATCAGCTTGTTCTTCATCGTTGTTACTTCCTTTCAATCCCGTTTTTATGAGCCATTCCCAAGGTGGTATGCCGCACAACGCCGTCGCAGAGCAAAAGCAGCGCGGGCAACAGCAGCAGCACGCACACCATGCTGATCAGCGCGCCGCGGGCCAGCAGCATACAGATGGAACGGATGATATCGATATCGGAATACATCGCCACGCCGAAGGTGGCCGCGAACAGCCCCATGCCGCTGACGATGATCGAGGGGACGGAGGTCCTCAGCGCGATGTCCACGGCTTCGCGCCGGTCCCTGCCCGAGGCGCGCTCCGCCTTGTAGCGGGTGGTCATCAGTATGGCATAATCCACCGTCGCGCCAAGCTGGATTGTGCTGATGCAGATGGGCGCGATGAAGGGCAGGCTCTCGCCCAGGAGGTGGGAGACGCCCAGGTTTACGAATATGGCCAGCTCGATCACCGCGATGAGGATAAACGGCAGGCTCAGACTGCGCTCCACCAGCAGTATGATCACGAATATGGCCAGTATGGAGACCATGTTGACCACCTGGAAATCGTGGTCGGTAATTTCGATCATGTCCTTCATGCAGGGCGCTTCGCCGATGAGCATACCCGTGGGATCGTAGCGCTTCAAAATCCCGTTCAGCGCGTCGATCTGGGCGTTGACCTCGTCGCTGGCCACCGCGTACTCGGAATTGACCAGCATCAGCTCCAGGCTGTCGCTGCGCATAAGCGAAAGAATCCTGTCGGGCAGCATCTCCCGGGGAATCGTGGAGCCGGTCACCGACTCCAGCCCCAGCACATACTTGACGCCGTCCACCTTCTCCATCTCCTCCACCATGGCCACGACGTCCTTCTCGGGCAGGCCCGCGTCCAAAAGCAGCATGTGGGTACTGGCGATATCGAAGGTATCGGACAGCTTGTTCTGGGCCACGACATAGTCCATGTCCTCCGGCAGCGTCGCGCCCAGGTTGTAATAGACCTCGCCGTTGGCCTTTTTGTAGCAGTCATAGGCGGGCACCACCAGCAGCGCAAATACGATCAGTATGACCGGGAACGCCTTCAGAATACCCCTTGAAAAGCCGCTCATGTCGCCCAGCAGCGCCCTGTGTCTGGTTTTTTGCAGCGGCTTGTCCAGCAGCAGGATCATGGACGGCAGTATGGTCACGCAGCCGACCACGCCCAGCAGCACGCCCTTGGCCATGACGAAGCCCAGGTCGCGGCCCAGCGTGAAGCTCATGAAGCACAGGGCGATGAAGCCCGCCACCGTGGTGATGGAGCTGCCGACCACGCTGGTCAGCGTCTCGCGGATGGCCGCGGCCATGGCCTCAAAGCGGTCCGGCGTGGTTTCCAACTGCTCGTTATAGCTGTGCCACAGGAAGATGGAGTAGTCCATGGTCACAGCCAGCTGCAATACCGCCGACAGCGCCTTGGTGATGTAGGATATCTCCCCCAGGAAATAGTTGGTGCCCAGGTTATACAGTATGGCCATGCCGATGGAGGCCAGGAACACGAAGGGCACCAGCCAGCCGTCCAGGAAGATGAGCATCGCCACCACCGCCAGCGCCACCGCGATGCCCACATAGATGGGCTCCTCGCGCTCGCACAGATCCCGCAGGTCGATGACCATGGCCGTCATGCCCGCCGCGAAGCACTGTCGCCCCGTGATTTCGCGGATGCGCTGGAAGGCGGCGATGGTGGCGTCCTCTGAGGTCGATCCGTCAAAAAACACCGCCATCAACGTATCGTCGCCACTGTTGAAGCCGTCGTACAGCTTCTTGGGCAGCATCTCCTTGGGAATCTCCGGGTCCAGGAAGCTGGTATACCATATGACGGATTCCACGTGTTCCACGTCCTCCAGCTTCGCTTTCAGCGCCTCCACGTCCTCGTCGCTCATGCCCTCGATGACGATGAAGGAGAACGCGCCCTTGCCGAAGTCCGCCATCAGCTCGTTCTGGCCGACCATCGTGTCGATTTCAGACGGCAGATAGGTGAGCATATCGTAGTTGATCCGCGTCGCCGCCATGCCCAGCACCGACGGCGCCAGCAGTGCCAGCGCGACGATCAATATGGGAACGCGGAATTTGACCACGGCCTTTGAAAAACGCATGGGTCTGACTTCCTCCTTTGAAAAGATGGGTGACATTTCGTGTCACTTTGTGTAAAAGCGGGGCGCGGCCCCGTCCGGCCGCTGGTTGGAAACGATCTTCACCGCGCACAGGGCCACGCACAGATTCAGCGCGCCCTCCGCCGCCAGCGATACACCCAGCAGCGCCGTCAGCGCCCTCGCGCCCTGCGCCGGGTGCAGCGCCAGCGCCACGCCGGTCGCCGCCGCCAGCAGCGCCGCCGCCAGGATCAGCCACCAGCGCTCCAGGCCGAAGCGTTTTGCATCCAGGGCGGTTTGCAGCTTGAACAGGGCATCGGCGATGATCTCCACCGCCATGACCGCGCACAGCGCGTTCATGGCGCCACCCGGCCTGAGCAGTATGGCCGCGCCGATGATCAGCAGCAGCCCGCCGAAGGCCAGGTCAAACTGGAACGCCAGCCGGTACAGATCCCTGGAAAAATAGCCCGCCAGCTTGACCGCGCCGAAGGCCATCAGCGCCGCGCCCACCGCCGTGCCGACGAGCGATTGCGACAGATCCGGCCTTGCGATCATGAGCGCGCCCAGCGCGCAGAACGCCGCGGAGAGGATGATGTAGCCCGCCTTCGCGGCCCGAATCAGTTTTACAGAGCGCATAGAGCCCGCCTCCCTTTTGTCCGATGGGAAGTATAGCAAATCCCGGGCCCGGAATAAATGGACAAAAGCGGCTCCGCGCCCAAATTTTGGGCAAAAGCCGCCGAATGTCTGAAATACATTAACTTCTCAAGTATCCGTTGACGGAAACAAAAAAGTCGGTATAATGGTAAATGGAGCTATGGCGAAGAATCACAAACCGGAGAGGCGTTCGTGATGAAGGTACTCATACTCAGCTGCAACACCGGGTCGGGGCACAACGCCTGCGCCGCCGCGGTGCAGGAAGCGCTGGTGGCGCGGGGCGTCGCCTGCAATATAAGGGACGGCCTGGCCTTTGTGTCCAGGCCCGTATCCCGCCTCATATCGGCGGCGCACGTGCGCTTGTACAGGAGCATGCCCCGGCTGTACGGCAGGGGCTACAGCCTCGCGGAGAGGCGGTCCGCGGCCGGCGGCGACGGCGGGGATTCCCTGTCCTTCCGCTTTTTCAGCCTCGGCGCAAGGCCCCTGCGCGCCTGCATCGCCTCGGAGGGCTATACCCATGTCGTCTCCACACATCTGTTTCCGGCGATGATGCTCACCGCCATGCAGCGGCGCGATCCCCTGCCCATCCACACCGCCTTCATCTCCACCGACTACACTGCCAGTCCCGGCTATGAGGCCATCGCCGTGGACCGCTGTATCGCCCCCGCGCCGGAGCTGATCCCCGATTTTACAAAGCCCGGCGTGCCCGCCTCCCACGTCCTGGGCTGCGGCATCCCCGTGAGCCGCGCCTTCCAGACGGCGATGGACAAGAGCGCCGCGCGGCGCGCGCTGGGGCTGGACGCGGATTGCAGGCACATTTTGATCATGTCGGGCAGCATGGGCTGCGGCCCGCTGGAGCGCGTGCTGGCGCGGCTGAACGAAAGGCTGGGAACGGGCATTGAAATCAGCATCATCTGCGGCACGAACCGCGGCCTGCACCGCCGGCTGTTACGGCGCTACGGCGCGCAAAAAAACTGCCACATCCACGATTTTGTGGACCAGATCAGCCTGTACATGGACAGCGCAGACCTGTATTTGACCAAGCCCGGCGGGCTGAGCGTGTCAGAGGCCCTGTCCAAAAAGCTGCCGATGCTGTTTTTGCAGGCGGTGGAGGGCTGCGAAACCTACAACATGCGCTATTGTCTCAATCGCGGCGCGGCGGTGACGGCCGACGGAGCGGACGCGGTGGCGGATCTGTGCGCCAGGCTGATTTGCGACGACGCCGCGCTGAAAAAAATGCGCGACAGCATGGCCGGCCTGTTCGAAGTACCCGCCGCCGAGGTGGTGTGCGACTGTCTGTTTTCGATGGGAGAATGACATGATTGGACTGAGAAATTGCCTGATTTACATCATCGTCGTCGGCGTGGTGGGCTTTGTCGGCGGTCGCTTTTTGCCCAAGCGCTGGTTCAATTACGACGCCGCTCCCTACAAGGCGCTGCCCTTTGAAAACAACGGCAACGTATACCGCAAGCTGGGCATCCACCGCTGGCAGGACCGCCTGCCGGACATGAGCCGCATACTGCCCAACGTCATGCCCGCCAAGCGCATCACCTCCCACCTCTCCGTCGAAAAGGCGGAGATCATGGTGCAGGAAACCTGCATCGCGGAGTTCATCCACGTGTTTCTGAGCGTCGCGGGGCTCGCCCTGCCCTTCCTATGGCCCGGCTGGGGCGGAATTTGCGTGTTCCTCGTCTACTTCCTGCTGGGCAACCTGCCCTTTATACTCATACAGCGCTTCAACCGTCCCAAGCTGCGGATGCTGCTGGAAAAATGCCGGAAGGCCGAGGCGGCCGGCCAATGACAGCGACGGGCGGCGAAACTCATTTCAAGGCGTCCCCGGCTGTCCATGCCCGGCGGCCTCAAGGCTCCTTCGGAACATCTCCTCGGTCATGCCCATGCGCAGCTGGCACAGGCGCAAAAAGCGCTGTTTCAGGTCATAGCGCATCCCCTTGTCCAGCCAGTCCACGATGTGCCCGAACAGTTCGCACTTATAGGATTGTGTGATGACCACCCGGTCGTCGGGCAGGATGGCCATGTCCCCCGCCAGATTGTCCACAAACGCCTGCGCCACATAGCCGCAGGTCTCCAGCAGATAGCGCTCATAGATATCCCGGTTGTCGGAATTGTAGATGTGCAATATGGCCCTGCGATGCTCGGCACAATGCCTCGTCACCGCCTCGATGCACTCCTCCAGCGACAAGACGCCGTGATAGCTGCGCATCACGCCGTCCACCTCGTCCTTCATGATGGCCTCCACCAGCTCCGGCAGGCCCGCGAAATGGTAATAGAAGGTGTTGCGGTTGATGCCGCAGTCCTCCACGATGTCCTTGACGGAGATCCGGTTCAGCGGGCGCTCGTCCAGCAGCTTTATCACCGAATCCATGATCACCCTTCTCGTCAGCGAAGCCATCCTTCCGCCCCCTGTCCTTCAATGCCGCCATCATTGTACCGTTTTCGACGGCCGGCTTCTATCATGTCAATGGAATAAAACGGTTAACCTTCGTCCCGGCGCTTGTTTTCCCGCACGCGGGATGCTATAATCCATTTGAATCACCGAAGGCGAGCCGCCACAGAGCGGATCAAAGGAGTATGAAGATGAGCGAATTGAGAGACGCCCGGGGCCTGACCGAAGCGGAGGCCATCGCC
>JAFUCP010000162.1 GCA_017459565.1 Clostridia bacterium
ACCTCGTCGGAAAGCTCCTGTCTGATCTCCCGGGTGCGCGCGGCGGCGCTGTCGCCCGCGCCGTCCAGCTTGTTGGCCAGGTTCTTCGCGCCCTCGCCCATCTTGTCCAGCGCGTCCGCTACGGCGGGCTTCGCCTTTTCCGCCAGCTGCTTCGCGCCGTCCGACACCTTCTCAAAGGTATCCTCCACCGCGGGCCTGGCCTTTTCAAACAGATCCTTCGCGCCGTCCACAGCCTTTTCGCCCAGGTCCGCCAGCTTCGAAACCACCTTGTTCAATCCGTCCATGATGCCTGACATAGCCATACCTCCCAAGTTAAAAATTGTTAAGCTCATTATATCAGATTTGGCGCCGCATTGCAAGGGCGCGCCCTTTGAGGGAATCCACATGCACCGGCAAAGCCGGTACATGTGATTGAAACGGATGGGAATCACAATGCTTGCGTAATACTCCAACCAAATTTGCAATTCGTGCGTTTGCCGTACTCAGCGCGCGTCGATGACGCGGATCAGCGTCTCCACGGAGCCCACGTTGTAATTGACAAAGGCGAACAGCCCCCGGCCCGCTTCGTCCACGGCCACCGCCAGCGGCAGGCGAAGCTCTCCGGCGTTCATGATTTCGCGCCACCTGACCAGCGCCGCGGCATCGGGCCGGGCCAGGCATTTCGCGTCCTCCAGCTCAGAAAGCACCCGCTTCAGTTTGTCGTTTTCCGCGTCGGGCCAGTCCCCCACCAGCAGCCACAGGCCGATTTCCCGCTTTCGGAGCGCCTCCCGGTTCTCCATCAGCTCGTTCAGAAAATGCTCCGTGGGCTCCTGCCCCGGGGCGATCACGGCCACGATGGCCGGATGCTCCCGCGCCGCCTCCGGCAGCGATATCGCGCCGCCGTCCGCAGCCCATGCGCACAGCGGGGGCAGCGCCGCGCGCAGCAGCACGTCCCCGGTGCGGTCCTCCGGCAGCGCCAGCGCCACTTCCCGCGCCTCGCCCGACGCCAGCCCGACGCAGGTTACATTCCCCTCAAGGCTGCCGTCGATCTGCCGCGCGGCGGTCATCACGCGGTACCGCCCCGCGGGCAGCGCCACATCCAGCGCGTCCTTCAGCTGTACGCCGTAGAGCGACAGCTTCCTGAACGCGCCGCCTTCAAGCGCGGACACCGAAAAATGCACGCCGCCGGTCAGCGTGCGGCCCGATCGGTTCAACAGCCTCAGACGCGCGGGGGCCTCGCCCGAAAGCGGGCGGTACGCGCCGCCGGCATAATACTGCTTCTCCCCGGTCACGGGGTCCAGCCGCGCCGGGATGCCGTTGACCCGGCACAGTGCGACGAACAGGATGTCCCGGCCCAGCGGGGTGCTGACGCCCTGCTCCAGCGCCGCGCGGGAATCCGGTGTCAGTCCCCTGGGGCGCATATCCTCCGCGCGCACGCGCGCCAGGATGTACCGCCACACCTCGCGCGCGTCCTCAAAGCCCGGCAGCGCCGCCCGCGCCCAGCGCCTGAACGGGCGCAGCGGCTCGTCCGCCACCCTGGGGCAAAGCACGCCCTCCGCCCAAACCTTGCGGGGCCAGCGCTCCCGCCAGGGCAGCGCGCCCTCCAGCGCGTCGCGGAGCATGTCCGCCGTGGCGTCGCCCAGGTCCTTGTCCCGCAGGCCGTCCACGAGCGCCCGGGCGTCCGCCGCGTCGAAGCGGGCGTCGGACAGGAAAATCTCCACCTCCGCCCGGTTGCCCCGGGCCCTGCGCAGCACGGCGTCTGTGCCCGCCGGCAGCGCAAAGCGGCGCTCCCGGGCGGCGGCGGCCCCGGCAAGCCAGCGGGCGTGGGCCTTTGCCTCGGCTTTGGAACCGTCCGCGCTCTGCATCCGCGATTCCCGGGGCGGGCGCTGCTCAAAGCGCGCGCTTCCCGGCGAAAAGGGTCTCGCGCCGGCAAAATTAAGGGTGTAATCGGTCCGGTCGGCCACGTCCACCGTCGCCTCCAGGGCGCGCTCCCCGTCGGTCAGATACAGATGCAGCGTCCCCAGCCCCGTCAAAAGGTCCACCCGCCCGTCGCCGTCCGTCGTCTTTTGGCAGATTGGCGCGTAGGCGGCCATGTTCGCCAGCTCAAAGTCCACCCGAAGCCCCGGCTTCGGCGCGCCGTTCTCCGTCACCCGGAGGGTGAGCAGCGCCGTCTTTGCATAGGCCGCGGTGCGGTTGATGATGTACGCCCCGCCGTCCATCCCCTCGCAGCGCTCCTGCGCGGGCAGCAGGCCCCAGGCGCGGGTGCGGGTCAGCATGGCCTTGGAGGCCGCCGCAGTGAACCAGCCCGAATCCAGGGACAGCTCCGGCTCACAGGCGCCCATGTAGTGCCAGCCGCCGTCCACCCACACCTCCACCCAGGCGTGGTTATCGTCGCAATGGGACCACAGCGGCGCGTAGATCTGGCGCGCGGGCAGGGCGCAGGCGCGCAGCGCCGATACCAGCAGCACCGATTCCTCGCCGCAGCGCCCGAAGCCCCGCCGCAGCACCGTCAGCGCGTTGGCCGTCCTGTCGTCGGTGGACTGGTAGGCGGCGTTCTCACAGCACCAGCGGTTGACCTCCAGCGCCGCCCGGGCCATGTCCTTGCCCGCAAGCCTCGGGCCAAGGGAAGCCCATATGGCATCGTGGTAAAACGCCGGGTCCTCGTCGTTCACCCGCGGGAACAGCACAAAGGCCAGGAATATGTCCTCCGGGATCGCATCGCCCCAGGGCGCCTGTTTGCGCACAGAAAGCGCGTGTTCCGCCACCCGTTCCATCATTTCGTCCATGCCCGGCAGCATCAAATCCGCCGGGGGCAGCGCCCGCGCCAGGTAGTCCAGCGCGCGCCGCTTGTCCGTCCGTCCGCTCATCTGCATTGTCCACGCCTCCCCGCCGCGCAAGGCGGCCATTGTCTTATCATATTATAGTG
>JAFUCP010000163.1 GCA_017459565.1 Clostridia bacterium
CCAATGCGGATTCCGCTGTGATGGCGCAGGTGCCGCTGGGCACTGTGCTGACCGATTGCCAGCGGGTCGAGGGCACCAACTGGTATGCCGTAAACTATGAGGGTCTTGCCGGCTATATCCGCGAGGATTTCCTCGAGTCCGTGTCCGGCGCGCCTGCCGAGCCCGCCGCGCCTGCCGAGCCCGCCGCGCCTGCTGCGGATGTCGCTCCGGCGCAGGAGCCCGCCGCCGAGCCCGCCGCGCCTGCGGCCGAGGAACAGCCGGTTTTCGTGGTGCCCGTGGGAACGATCTCCGAGCCCTCCGGCTATACCGATGACTTCATCATTCTGGATACCACTGTGGGGGGCGTGCGCGTCATTGCCCGCCAGATATTCATGAAGCAAAACGAGTACATCATGGTGGTTGGCCTGGATGCCGCCGGAAACCAGCTTTGGAAGCATGATTCCGCCACCGGCAATATCACTGAGCTGACCCAGACGGACTGCTTCATGGGCGGCACCGAACAGAACCCCCTGGTGATGTGGTACAACGCGTGGGCGGGCCTGACCGCCATCGATCCCATCACCGGCGAGATCCGCTGGTCCATTAGCCGTGAGGTCATCGACCTGGGCGCGAGCATCACCTATGCCGTGGACGGCAACGGCGTTTGCTACATAGGCGGCTATTACGGCCCCGACCCCGTGGCCATCGATATGAACGGCAACATTCTGTGGCAGTCCAATTCCGGCGAGGCCGGCGCGGTCTGGCTGTATGAGATCGTGCTGCAGTCTCAGGATATCGCCGCGCACTACTACAACATGAGCGGCGACAAGAGCGGCTGGGTGGTCTACACCTACGACGGCGTCCTGAAGGGCTTCGCCTACGACTATTGATAAACGACAAACCAAACAGCGCCCGCGCTTCGAATGAAGCGCGGGCGCTGTCCATAAGACTGAAGGGGTCGGGTCCATCCGACCCCTTATCTTTTTCGCGCAATAACCCGGCGTCACAGGATGTACTTGCGCACGTCCTTGCGGTGAATGTCCTCGGACAGCTGGGCTTTGACGTATTCGGCGTTCACAGTTACGCTGATTTCCGGGGCGTCGCCGCCGCCGGCGTTGAAGGCGATGTCGCTCAGGATGCGCTCCATCAGCGTGTGCAGCCGGCGCGCGCCGATGTTTTCGCTGGATTCGTTGGCCTGCCAGGCGTATTCGGCGATGACCGACAGGGCGGATTCGTCAAACTCCAGACTCACGCCGTCCACGCCCAGCAGCAGCTGGTACTGCCGGATCAGGGCGTTTTCGGGCTGGGTGAGGATGCGCTTGTAGTCCTCCACGGTCAGCGGCTTCAAATCCACCCGCACGGGGAAGCGGCCCTGCAGCTCCGGGATCAGGTCGGACACCTTGGACACGTGGAACGCGCCCGCGGCGATGAAGAGGATGTGGTCGGTCTTGACCGGGCCGTACTTGGTGTTCACGGTGCTGCCCTCCACGATGGGCAGAATGTCCCGCTGCACGCCCTCGCGGCTCACATCCGGGCCGCTGTGTCCGCCGCCGCGTCCGGCGACCTTGTCGATCTCATCCAGGAATACGATGCCGTGCTGCTCGGCGCGCTCGATGGCCTCGGTGTAAACCTGGTCCATATCGATCAGGTTCTGTTCCTCCTCGGCCTGGAGGATCTTTCGGGCTTCCCGGACCTCCACCTTGCGCAGCTTCGTCTTCTTGGGCAGTATGTTGCCCAGCATGTCGTTCATGTTCAGGTCCATGCCCGGAATTTCCGGCTGGGGCGTGGTCTGCTCCACCTCCACCTCCACAATCTCATGCTCCAGCTCGCCGCTGCGCAGGCGCTGGCGCACGTCGCCCTGGCGCACGGCCAGCGCGTTCTTATCCTCGGGGGAGGGCTCCGGCTGCCGGGGCTTGTTGCCCAGCAGTATGTCGATGGGGTTGGCGGGCTTGCGCTTGACGGAGCTGGTCAAAAGCTCCACCAGCCTGTCCTCCACGTTGGCCTGGGCGCGGATGCGCACACGTTCGGCGTGCTGGCCCTTGACCAGGCGTATGGCGGCCTCCACCAGGTCGCGGATGATGCTTTCCACGTCCCGGCCCACATAGCCCACCTCGGTGAACTTGGTGGCTTCCACCTTGACAAAGGGCGCGTCCACCAGCTTGGCCAGCCTGCGGGCGATCTCCGTCTTGCCTACGCCGGTGGGCCCGATCATGAGAATGTTTTTCGGGGTGACTTCCTCCCGGATATCCTCCGGCAGCTGCGCCCGGCGGTACCGGTTCCTGAGCGCCACGGCCACGGCGCGCTTGGCGTCCTCCTGGCCGATGATGAAGCGATCCAGTTCACGAACGATTTCGCGGGGAGTGAGTTGTATCATGGTGATTTCCTTTCAGCGATTCGTGTTACACCGTTTCCACGATGATGTTCCCGTTGGTATACACGCAGATATCGGACGCGATTTTCAGCGCCTTGCCGGCGATTTCCGCGGCGGAAAGCCCGGTGTTCTCCATCAGCGCCCGGGCCGCGGCCAAGGCGTAATTGCCGCCGGAGCCGATGGCCAGCACGCCGTCGTCGGGCTCGATGACCTCGCCGGTGCCGGAAATCAGCATCAGGTTGTCCCTGTCCGCGCACAGCAGCAGCGCCTCCAGCTTCCGCATGGCACGGTCCATGCGCCAGTCCTGAGCCAGCTCCACGGCGGCCCGGGGCAGGTTGCCGGAGTACTGGGTCAGCTTGTCCTCAAACTTTTCCGACAGGGCGAAGGCGTCGGCCACGCTGCCGGCGAAGCCGATGACCACCTTGCCGCCGAAGATGCGCCGCACCTTCTTCGCGGTGGCCTTCATGATGGTCTTTTCACCCATCGTGACCTGGCCGTCCCCGGCGATGGCGATGACGCCGTCGCGCTTCACGGCGCAGATGGTGGTGCCGCGGAAGAGGCTGGTGGGTTCGTTTTCATAGCTCATATTCTCTGATCACCTCGTTCAGTGTGTCGATGGCGGTTTCGCTCAGCTTTTCGTAGCGGTTGCGCTTGCCCTTCACCTTAAAGGGCAGCGCGTCCAGTATACCGAAGTTGGCGTTCATGGGCTGGAAGCTGGGCGTGGGGGTGCAAACGTGCCGCGCCAGCGCGCCCAAAATGGTCCTGCCGCTGAAATCCGGCTCCGGCCTGCCCTTGAGGGCGCAGGCCATGCCCACCGCGGCCACGAGGCCGCTGGCGGTGGATTCCATGTAGCCCTCCACCCCGGTCAGCTGCCCCGCAAAGCGCGTCAGCGGCCTGCCCTTGACGGCGAAGTTTGCGCCGAACACGGCGGGGCCGTTCAGATAGGTGTTGCGGTGCATGACGCCGTAGCGCGCAAATTCCGCGTTTTCAAGGCCTGGAATCATGCCGAACACCCGCTTTTGCTCGCCCCATTTCAGGCGGGTCTGGAAGCCCACCAGGTTGTAGAGCGTGCCCTGGACGTTCTCCTGCCGCAGCTGTACCACAGCGTAGGGCTCCTTCCCCGTGCGGGGGTCGATCAGCCCCACGGGCTTCAGCGGCCCGAAGGCCAGCGTCTGGCGGCCCCGGGAGGCCAGGATCTCCACGGCCAGGCAGCCCTCGAACACCAGCTTCTTTTCAAAATCGTGCAGCGGGGCCAGCTCCGCGCCCACCAGGGCGTCGTAAAAGGCGTTGTATTCTGCCTCGCTCATGGGGCAGTTCAGGTAGTCGTCCGAGCCCTTGCCGTAGCGGGAGGCGCGGAATACCTTGTCCATGTCCAGGGAATCGGCGGTGACGATGGGCGCGGCGGCGTCGAAAAAGTTCAGCGCCTTCACGCCGGTATAGGCCGCGATCGCGTCGGTCAGCGCCGGGTCGGTCAGCGGCCCGGTGGCGATGATGACGGGCTCTTCGGGAATTTCACGGACGAGGCTCGTCTCACATTTCACGAGGGGATGGCTTTTCAGCGCCTGCGTGACGCGGTCAGAAAACCGCTCCCGATCCACGGCCAGCGCGCCGCCCGCGGGGACGCGGCAGGCCTCGGCGCTCTTTAGAATCAGACTGTCCATGGCCCGAAGCTCCGCCTTCAAAAGCCCAGAGGCGTTGGAAAGCTGCTCCGCCTTCAGGGAGTTGGAGCAAACCAGCTCCGCAAAGCCCGCGTAGTGGTGGGCGGGGCTGTATTTTTCGGGCTTCATTTCAACCAGGCGCACCGGGATGCCCCGATTGGCCAGCTGCCAGGCGGCTTCGCTGCCCGCCAGGCCCGCGCCGACAATGGTTACGGAAAAATCATCCATGTATTCGCTGCTCCTCATCTGTGGGGCTGCTCAAGAGTGTGAAGTTGAATTGCCTGGGGGAAAGTGAAGCGTGGCGTGGCGGCACAAATCCCGGGCGGGATTTGGATCGATTCAACAATGAGCGGAGCGCTGAAGCGCTGGTCATTTCTTTGAATTGGAGCCATCCGCGAGGGACGGGGCTCAGGATTGTTAAACAAACAGAAATCCGAAGGATTTCTACCTGAACGCCGCGCTCTGCACTCCGCACGCCTTTGCGCGCCTCACTCCTCCTGCGTGTTCTCCACGGCGACCTTGTGACGACAGGTTTCGTTGGCGCACAGGTGGTACAGCGTGTCCCGGCTGCCGCGCTTGAGGACCATATAGCTGCCGCAGACAGGGCACTTGTCGGCCACGGGGCGGTCCCAGGATACGAAGTCGCACTCCGGATACTTTTCACAGCCATAGAACTTGCGGCCCTTGCGGCTGATGCGCTCCAGCAGCTCCCCGCCGCACTTGGGGCAGGAAACGCCGATGTTGTTGGGCAGCGCCATGGTGTGGCGGCAGGCGGGGAAGTTGGGGCAGGCCAGGAAGCGGCCGTAACGGCTCATCTTGTAGACCATCATCGCGCCGCACTCTTCACAGGGCACGTCGGAAACCTGGTCCTCGATGGAAACCTTTTCGATGCTGGCTTCGGCCTTCTCCAGGTCCTTTTCAAAGGGGCCGTAGAAGTCGGACACGATTTTGTGCCAATCGGCGTTTCCGGCCTCCACGTCGTCCAGCTCGTCCTCCATCCCGGCGGTGAAGGCCACGTCCACGATCTCCGGGAAGTTTTTGCACATCATGTCGTTGACGATCCGGCCCAGCTCCGTGGGCACCAGGCGTTTGTTTTCCCTGGCGATATAGCCGCGGCGTCCGGTGATGGTGGAGATGGTGGGGGAGTAGGTGGAGGGGCGGCCGATGCCCTTTTCCTCCAGCGTGCGCACCAGCGACGCCTCGGTATACCTTGGCGGCGGCTGAGTGAAGTGCTGCTCGGCGTTCATCTCCCCGGCCTTCGCGGCCATGCCCTCGGAAAGCTCCGGCAGGCTGGTGTTGTCGGCCTCCTCCTGGGCGTCGTCCACGCTTTCCACGTAGACGCTGGTGAAGCCGGCGAAGCGCTGCCGCTGGCCGTTGAAGTGGAAGCGGACGCCGGCGTCGGAGTCGATGTCCACGCCCAGCGTGTCGTACAGCGCGGGAGTCATCTGGCTGGACACGAAGCGGTCGTAAATCAGCTTGTACAGCCGGTACTGGTCCCGGGACAGGGAAGCCTTGATCTTTTCGGGCCGGCGCTCCACCACGGTGGGCCGGATGGCCTCGTGGGCGTCCTGGGCGCTCTTGCGGGTCTTGTAGACGTTGGGCTTTTCGGGCAGGTAATCCGGCCCGTAGGCGTCCAGGATCAGGGCGCGCACGGCCTCCACCGCCTCGTCCGCGATGCGGGTGGAGTCGGTTCGGATATAGGTGACCAGGCCCTGGGAGCCCTCCCCGGCCAGCTCCACGCCCTCATAGAGCTGCTGGGCGATCTGCATGGTCTTTTGGGTGGTAAAGCCCAGCTTGCGGGAGGCCTCCTGCTGGAGATTGGAGGTGGTGAAGGGCGGCGCGGGAAGCCTGCGGCGCTCGCCGCGCTTGATGGCGCCCACGAAGAACTTTGCCTTTTCACATTTGGCGATCACGCCGTCCGCGTCCGCACGATTTTTAAGCTCCACCTTCTCCTCGCCGAAGCCGGTGAAGCGGGCGGCGACCTGGGCGCTGCCGATGGTGAAGGCGGTGGAAAGCGTCCAGTATTCCTCGGGGATGAACGCCTCGATTTCGGCCTCCCGGTCACAGATGATCTTGGTGGCCACGGACTGCACGCGCCCGGCGCTCAGACCCTTTTTGACCTTCTGCCAGAGGATGGGGCTGATCTTGTAGCCCACCAGCCGGTCCAGCACGCGCCGGGCCTGCTGGGCGTTGACCAGGTCCATGTCGATCTTCCGCGGGTTCTTCACCGCGGCCTTGACGGCCTTGCTGGTGACCTCGTGGAACTCGATGCGGCAGGCCTCGCCCTCATCGATGCCCAGCACGTTGGCCAGGTGCCAGGATATGGCCTCTCCCTCGCGGTCCGGGTCTGTCGCGAGGTATATCTTTCCGGCGGAGCGGGCTTCCTTGCGGATCTTGCTGAGGATTTCGCCGCGGCCGCGGATGGTGATGTATTTGGGTTCAAAGTTATTTTCCACGTCCACGCCGATCTGACTTTTGGGCAGGTCGCGCACGTGGCCCTGAGAGGCTTCGACCTTGTAGCCGCGCCCCAGAAATTTGCCGATGGTCTTTGCCTTCGCCGGCGATTCGACGATGACGAGCTTGTTTGCCATAGATTCCTCCAAATAACACAATGAGGGGCGAATGTGGGATTCCCTGCGGCAAATCGGCGGGTCCGTTCGCCGATCCGGGCAAATCCTCAAGGGATCCGCGCCGCGATTCCTCATGCCCTGCTTAATCTTCGATATACGAGCGGTACAGCCCGCCCGGGACCTTTACTATTATTCCCCGAAGTTCCAGCATTGTCAAGTGGGAATTTAATTTTGCCGCCGACAGCCCGGTGACGGAGATGAGTTCCTCAAAGGACAGCGGCTCAAAGCGCAAAGGCTCCACCAGCGCGCGCTCCTGCTCGTCCAGCTCCACG
Organism: Clostridia bacterium; assembly: GCA_017459565.1. GTDB lineage: Bacteria > Bacillota > Clostridia > Christensenellales > Aristaeellaceae > UBA2862. The sequence continues at coordinate 6,911 of JAFUCP010000163.1, forward strand.
CGCTTGCCGCTTTGCGCGGCGGAGGGGCCCGGGCGCTGCGCCCAACCGTAGGTTTCCAGGATGTCCCAGTGGGACAACACCGGCGTCGCACCCTCCAGGATCATTTGATTGGGGGCGCTGCTGAGCGGGGAATAAATGCCGCCGGGGATGGCGAACACGTCCCGGCCCTGCTCCAGGGCGAGGTTGACGGTGATCATCGCGCCGGAGGCCTTCGCGCCCTCCACCAGCAGCGCACCCCGGGCCAGGCCGCTGATGATGCGGTTGCGGGCCGGGAAATTGCCGGGGACGGGCGGCGTTCCGGGCCTGTATTCCGAAACCACTGCGCCGCCGCTGTCGATGATCCGCGCCATCAGCTCCTCGTTTTCCGGGGGATAGGCCGTGTCTACGCCGCAGCCCAGCACGGCGATGGTCTTGCCGCCGCCATCCAGCGCGCCGATGTGGGCGCAGGAATCGATGCCCCGGGCCATGCCGCTGATCACGGTGACGCCGTTTTCTGCCAGTCCCTTGCCGAATTCCCGGGCAGCGCGCTGGCCGTCATAGGTACACTTGCGGGAGCCCACCACGGCCAGCTGCCTCGGCCCGTCCAGCGGACATTCGCCGCGGATGAACAGCGTGGGCGGCGGATCGCAGATGCTGGCCAGATCGGCGGGATAGTCGTCGTCCAGGCGGGTGACGGCACGTATGCCCAGGCGCTCCAGGCGTTCGAACAGGCGATAGAAATAGCCGGCGTCCCGGGCTGTGCGCAGCTCCTGCAGGGCCTTGGGTCCCACCAGCTTCAGATCCGGCGGAAGCATCGGCCCCTCGAGCGCGTCCCAGACGCCGCGGGCGTCCTCGAACAGCGTCAGCAGCTGGTAAAAGCGCTTTGGGCCGATGCCCTCCACACTGGAAAGCCAGATCCAATACTGATCCATGGGGGAATAATCCATGCGGCTACCTCTTTCGGTACACGAACTTGCCCTGTACCGCAAAATTCAGGACGAACAGCGCCAGCTCCACGACGATCTTGGCCACGGCGATGGGCCAGCCCAGGCCGGTGAGCAGGTGCATCAGCGCCAGGTTCAAAACCAGAATGCATGCGGCCAGCGCGGCGTATTTCGCCAACGCCTTGCCCAGGCTTTCATCGCCCTTGAAAACGACGTGGCGGTTGACGCTGAAATTCACTGTGGCGCTGACGACGCGGGCGGTGATGACGCTGAAATTCAGCGACGCGTCTGCGGGCCAGGAGCCGGTGAGCGCGCTGAGCAGCAGCACCAGCACATAGTCGATCACAAAGGCCAGCAGCGACGAGGCTGCGAACTTGAAGATGCAAAGGTAGATTTTCAGGCTGTCCTTGAAGGGGTTGAAGTGGGAGGAGGCGTTGTCGTCAAGGTAGACCGTCTCGATCCACTCCTCGATAATCGGCGTGTGGGACTGGGCCGCGGTGAGCAGCATGTTGATCTCGTATTCATACCGTTCGCCGGGGATCTCAGTAAAGCGCTTCATGGCCTCGCGTCCGAAGGCCCGCAGCCCGGTCTGGGTGTCGTATACCTTCGCGCCGCTGGCGATGGAAAAGACATGGCGGGTGATGCCGTTTCCCAGACGGCTGCGCAGGGGTACCTTGCCTTCAAATTTCCGACTGCCCAGCACCAGCGCGTCCGGATGCTCGGCGGCGGTTTTGCACACGCGTAGGATATCTTCATACCTGTGTTGGCCGTCGGCGTCGGCGGTCACGGCGAAATCGCACTCCGGGCAGCTTTCCAGCACGTGGCGCATGGCGGTCTTGAGGGCCGCGCCCTTGCCCCGGTTTTCGGGATGGCGCAGCAGCGTCACGCCCGGGGGCAGGTCGCCAAATATGGGTTCGAACGCCGAGCCGCTGCCGTCGTCCACGACGATGGGCACAAAAGCGTCGTTGCCTGTGAACTGTGCCAGCAGGGCCAGCAGCTTCGCGTCCGGCTTGTAGGCGGGACTGATCAGTGCGTATTTCATGGGAACGGACTCCTTGCGATATCGGCGGGTTTTTGCGCCCCGGGGCGCGCTTCGCCGGCTTTCATTTATATGTGCCAAATCCGGCAGATGATATCATGGAAGATATTAGCACACTTGCGGTAAAATGGCAAGCGCAAAACGCAGCGACCGGGGATATGGTTAATTTCATCTGAATTCAGACTGTCAGGGGAAAACATGTGGTATAATTGATTGGAAACAGGGCAACCAGCTCAAAAAAGGGGGGATTTCGGGTGAACGACAGGTTTTTGATCGTGGTGGACATGCAGAACGACTTCATTGACGGCAGCCTGGGGACCGAGGAGGCGCGGGCGATCGTGCCGGCGGCGGTGGAGCGCATACGCGGCTGCCGGGCGGCGGGCTGGGATGTGATCGCCACGCTGGATACCCACCGGCCCGACTACCTGAATACGTCTGAGGGCAGAAAGCTGCCCGTGCGCCACTGCATCCGGGGAACGGTGGGCTGGCGCGTGCAGAGCGAGGTCATGGAGGCACTGGGGGACAGTCTGCTGCTGGAAAAGCCCACCTTTGGCAGCGTGCAGCTGCCCGAGATCATCCGCCGGCGCGCCGGAGCGGGCGGAGAGCTGACGATTGAACTGATTGGGCTGTGTACGGATATCTGCGTGGTGTCCAACGCGCTGCTTTTGAAGGCGCACTTTCCCGAGGCGTCAATTTCGGTGCGCCGCGGCTGCTGCGCCGGCGTGACGCCCGAGCTGCTCGAGGCGGCGCTGGCTACCATGGCCAGCTGTCAGATCGACATCCTTTGACGGACGGAGGCGCGACATGGATTACGTTTTTGACGCGGCGCGGGCGCGGGACGGCCTTGTGGAGGGGGTTCGGCGGCTGGCGGCGCAGCAGGGCTTTACAAGGGTGGTCGTCGGCATATCCGGCGGCAAGGATTCCACGGTTTCCGCGGCGATCTGCGCCCGGGCGCTGGGCCGGGAAAACGTATACGGCGTGATGCTGCCCGACGGCGGGCAGCTGGACATTGCCGACAGCATCCGGGTGTGTGAGGCGCTGGGGATCAACCGGCGCACGGTGAACATCGGCGCGATCCACGAGGCGCTCAGGTCGCTCACGGACCAGCGTGGCGCGGGCGCGGCGCCGGGGGAATTTGACATTCCCCGCAGCCGGGAGAGCGATATCAACGTGGGCCCGAGGCTGCGCATGACCGTGTTGCGCTATATCGCCCAGAGCCTTGGCGCGCGGCTTGTGGGTACCGGCAACCTCTCCGAGAGTACGGTGGGCTACTGTACCAAGGACGGCGATACCTCCTGCGATTTCGCGCTGCTGGGCGCGCTGACCAGCGTGGAGGTGGTCGGGGTGGGGCTGACCATGCCGGAAATCCCCGCCGAGCTGGTGGAAAAGACGCCCACGGACGGGCTTTCGGGCAAGAGCGACGAGGAGCGGCTGGGCCTGACCTATGCCGATATCCACCGCTACATCCGCCTGGGCCCCTGCGGCGACGCGGATACGGACGCGCGCATCCGCCAAAAGCAGAGGGCGAACGCCCACAAGCGGCGTATGCCGGTGATCATCGATCCATTTGAGAGCGAAGGAGGCGGCAGGCATGAGGCTTGAGCCCATCATCACGTCCCTTTTGGACACGGATCTGTACAAGTTCAACATGGACCAGGTCATCTTCCACAAGCACACCGATTTGAGCGGCGAATATTACTTCCTGTGCCGCAATGAAGGCGTGACGTTTACCCGGGAGATGTTCGATGAAATCAACGCGCAGATCGACCACCTGTGTACGCTGACGTTCAGAAGGGAAGAACTGGATTACCTGCGGGCCATCCGCTATATCAAGGGCGACTATGTGGAGTTTTTGCGGCTGTGGCGGCCCATACGGGACTATGTGGAAACCGCGCTGTCGCCGCAGGGGGCTCTTGAAATCGTGGTGCGGGGACCGCTGTTTTCCGCCATGCAGTTTGAAATCTACCTGCTGGAAATCGTCAACGAGGTCTACTTCCGCATGAAGTACGACTATGAAGCCCTGCTGGCCGGGGCGAAGGCGCGGCTTGAAGAAAAGCTCAGGGCCTTCCGGGAGGGCAGGTACACCTTCAAATTCGCGGAATTCGGCTGCCGCCGCAGGCTGTCCCGCGCGTGGGAGGACGAGGTGGTGCGCCGCCTGGCCCGCGAGACGGACAACTGCGTGGGTACCAGCAATGTGTACCTGGCCATGAAGTACGGCCTGACGCCGGTGGGTACCTATGCCCATGAGTTTGTGCAGATGTACCAGGGCATCGATTCGATTCCCCTGGCCTACACCAACCACTACGCGCTGGAGGACTGGTACGACGAGTACCGGGGCGACAACGGCACCGCCCTGACGGATACGATCACCACGGACCTGTTCCTGCTGGACTTCAACCGCGCCATGGTGAACAACTTCAGCGGCGTGCGCCACGACAGCGGCGATCCCTACGCCTGGGGTGAGAAGCTGATCGCCCACTATGAAAAATACGGCGTGGACCCCATGAGCAAGCAGCTGCTGTTCAGCGACAGCCTGGATTTCGACCGGGCGCAGGCCATCTATGATCGCTTCAGGGGGCGCATCCGCGTGTCCTTCGGCATCGGCACCTTCTGCTCCAACGATACCGGGGTGGAGCCGCTGAACATCGTCATCAAGCTGCAAACCGTGAACGGTCACGCCGTGGCGAAGCTGTCCGATACGCCGGACAAGTCCATGTGCCGCGACGGGGAATACCTGGAGTATTTGAAGCGGTCCGTGGATTTCAGGCTCAGGCGGAGCAAGGAGTAAGCATGGATTTGCCGCCCGGCAAATTAAAAAAGATACAGACGGAGGTAAAGCAAATGCCCTGCACGACGATACTGGTTGGCAAAAACGCCAGCAACGACCATTCGACCATGATTGCCCGCACCGACGACGGGCACTTTGACGTGAAAAAGCTGATTGTGGTGGAGCCGAAGAAGCAGCCGCGCAAGTACAAAAGCGTGATTTCCCACGTGGAGATCGAGCTGCCGGACGACCCTATGCGCTATACCGCCTGCCCCAGCGTGGACGGCAAGGAGGGCATATGGGCCGCCACGGGCATCAACGCGGCGAACGTGGGCATGACCGCCACGGAGACCATCACCTCCAATCCCCGGGTGCTGGCGGCGGACCCGCTGGTGACATACAAAAAGGCGAAGGCCCGGGGCGAAAAGGACGTGCCCGGCGGCATCGGCGAGGAGGATATCGTGGTGCTGGTGCTGCCCTACATACGCACGGCCCGCCAGGGCGTCGTGCGGCTGGCGGAGCTTTTGGAAAAATACGGTACCTATGAGTCCAACGGCATCGCCTTCAACGACGGCGACGAGGTCTGGTGGCTGGAGACCATCGGCGGGCACCACTGGATGGCCAAAAAGGTGCCGGACGACGCCGTGGTGGTGGCCCCCAACCAGTTCGGCATGGACGCCTTTGATCTCGAGGACGCCTTCGGGGCGCAAAAGGAACACATGTGTTCCGCGGATCTGCGCGCGTTCATCGCGGAAAACCACCTGGACCTGAACCAGAACGGCGCGTTTAATCCCCGGGATGTGTTCGGCTCCCACACCGACATGGACCACATCTACAACACGCCCAGGGCCTGGTTCATGGGCCGCTATCTTGCGCCCCGGGGTCACCGCTGGGAGGGCCCGGACGCCGAGTTCACTCCGGAGAGCGACGATATCCCGTGGTGCTTCGTGCCGGAGCGCCGGGTGGCTGTGGAGGACGTGAAGTACCTGCTCTCCACCCACTATCAGGGCACGCCCTACAACCCCTATTCCAGCCAGGACACCGGCAAGCGGGGCATGTACCGCTCCATCGGCATCAACCGCACCGGCGTGACGAGCGTGTGCCAGATCCGCGCCGACGCGCCAGAGGCCGTGAGGGGCGTGGAGTGGATCTGCTTTGGCTCCACCACCTTCGATGCGCTGCTGCCTGTCTATCCCAACGTGGCGAAGATGCCGAAATATCTGAGCGACGTGACGCTGGACGCCTCCACCGAAAACTTTTACTGGGCCAGCCGTCTGATCGGCGCCCTGGCGGATTCCTGTTACGCCGCCTGCGCGCAGCACGTGGAGCGCTATCAGAACGCCGTGATGACCCGCGGACGCCAGCTTCTGATCGAATACGACAGGAGGATCGCCGAAACCGGGAACGCGGCCCTCGCCGCCGAAGCCAACGAAAAGCTGGCCGCCATGGCGAAGGAGATGAGCGTCGATTGCCTCAACAAGGTGCTGCATGAAGCCAGCGTGAAGATGAAGAACGGCTATAACCGAGCGGACAATTGAGCGCCGGGGAAACAAGGCGGGCCCGTCCCGCCCGGTTTGCGGGACGGCGGGAACACCCCACATGATTTGAAAGGAGATATGCATGTCCCTTACAAAGCTGTATCCCATGGTCCAATTTAAAAAGGATACTTGGGAAATCGACGAATTTGACTGCGCCAGCGTGTTCCTGCTCATCGGCGCGGAGCGCGCCCTGCTGATCGACTGCGGCATGGGCATCGGCGACCTGAGGGGCGCGGTGGAAATGCTGACCGACAAGCCCGTTACCGTGGCGCTGTCCCACGGTCATGTAGACCACACGGGCAACGCCAGGCAGTTTGAGGAGGTCTGGCTGCACCCCGCGGACCAGGGCGTGAACATCCCCGAGAGCCTGGAATGGCGGCGCGGGGACGTGGTCCACATCGCCCACCGGCAGAAGGACTGCATCGGGGCGCCCTACACCATGTTCCACCTGTATCCCTATGACATCAACGAGGATCTGCGCGAGCCGACGGAGCCCATGCCCGTCGTGCGCGATCTGCGGGACGGACAGCAGTTCGACCTGGGTGGCGGGCGCGTGGTGACGGCCTATGAGTGCCCCGGGCACACGGCGGGGGAGATGGTGTTCCTCGACAGCCAGACGCGCACGCTGATCGCCGGGGACGCCGTCAATTACAACCTCGGCATCGGCGCGGTGCCGGTGGAGACCACGTTGCGTGCCCTCAAGCGCCTTCAGGACATGGGCGGGCGCTATGACGGCATCTACAACGGCCACCACGACTTCCGGGCGCTGGGCGCGCCGCTGGACGACGACTGCCTGCCGACGATCATCGATATGTGCCAGGCCCTGGTGGCCGGCGAGCGCTTCGCGCCCTGCGAGGTGCCCAGCTTCTGGGGTCAGAGCGTGCCGCTGACCCGGCATGAGGACGCAGGCTCTGGCAACATTTTCGCGAAATTCGGCCATCGCGTGCTGATTCACCAGGGCAGGAACTATCTGAGCTTTGACCCGGATAACCTTCGGGAATAAAATGCCGGCCGAAACCGGTTTGCCGGGAAGGTTATATTTTACCTTCCCGGCATTGCTTTTTAAATTCACATGTGATAGAATACAGCCGACCGCGAAAAAGCGGAAAAAACGCACAAAATGACGCAAGGTGCGTCCGGCCGGAGCGCCGGACGAGAATAGGGAAACAGGTGAAAATCCTGTGCGAACTCGTCACTGTAACAGGTTAGGACGACGCGAAGGACGCCACTGGTGAAAGCCGGGAAGGCCGCGCCGCCCGTTGAGCCTCGAGCCAGGAGACCTGCCTTGTGCCGGTACGTGGGACAGCCGTCCCGATCACGAGCAATTGATCGTGCCGCACGCGAGCGCTCCTGCGCCCGCGCCCGTTCTCTTGCCCGTGAAGGGGCAGGAGTTTTTATTTTGCCCGGGAACGGCCCTGCCGCGCACAGAGTGCGAAAAAAACGAGGAGGTAGACCCCATGAAGAAGCTGTTTTCGATTCTGGTTGCCCTGGTGCTGGCGATGAGCTGCTTTGCCGCTTTCGCCGAGGAAGAGGATGAGGAAAACTATGAGACCGGCGACGCCAGCCTGGACAACATCCTCAATCAGGATGATATCGGCGAAAAGGAGCTGTTGGTGGTGTCCTTCGGCACCAGCTACAATGACAGCCGCAGGCTGACCATCGGCGGCATCGAGTCCGCCATCGCCGAGGCGATCCCGGATTACAGCGTGCGCCGCGGCTTCACCGCCCAGATCATCATCGACCACGTGGAGCGCCGCGACGGCGTCCATATCGACAACATGACCGAGGCGCTGGACCGTGCCGTGGCCAACGGCGTCAAGACGCTGGTGGTGCAGCCCACCCATCTGATGCACGGCTTTGAGTACGACGACGTGGTGGCCGAGCTGGCCGAGCGCGCCGAGGACTTCGAGCAGGTCATCGTGGCGGAGCCGCTGCTGACCAGCGACGAGGACTTCGACCGCGTGGCCGATATCATGATCGACCTGCTCAAGGACTACGACGACGGCCAGACCGCCATCGTGTATATGGGCCACGGCACCGAGCATGAGTACAACAAGGTTTATGCCCAGATGCAGGAGGTGCTGACCTCCAAGGGCGCGGACAACTACTATGTGGGCACCGTCGAGGCCGAGCCCTCTGTGGACGACGTGCTGGAAGCCATCAAGGACAAGGGCTATACCAAGGTCGTGCTGCGTGACATGATGGTCGTTTGCGGCGACCACGCCAACAACGACATGGCGGGCGACGAGGAGGATTCCTGGAAGAGCATCTTCACGGCTGCCGGTTATGACGTGACCTGCGTGCTGCAGGGCCTGGGCGAGGTGCCCGAGATCCAGCAGATCTACGTGGAACACGCGCAGGCTGCCGTGGCGCAGGCTGAATAAGCAGGATAAGCCCGACGACCGCTGCCGTGCGTTCCGTCCAAGCGTGACGGGAACCGCGGCAGCGGTTGTTTGATCTGTCAAAGAGGAGGAATTACCGTGAAAAGAACCGCAATGGCCCTGATCGTGGCGCTGGCGCTGGCCGTCAGCGCATGCGCGCTGGCGGAGGCCGATCTCAGCGGCGTGGCCGACGCTTCGATCATGACGGACGTGGTGGACGTGGTGGAGGAGGGCATGGTGCCTGTGACCTGTGAGAGCCTGAACGAGGGCGTGTATGAGGTGGCGGTGGAAAGCTCATCCTCCATGTTCAAAATCGTCGGTTGTGAGCTGACTGTGGCGGACGGGAAAATGGTGGCGAAGCTGGTCATGAAGAGCGACGCCTATCCGTATCTCTATCCCGGCACGGCCGAGGAGGCCGCCCAGGCGGACGAAGCCGATCTGGTTGCGCTGGAGCAGGCCGGCGACGAATATTTCTTCACCTTCCCGGTGCCCGCGCTGGATGCCGGTGTGGACTGCGCGGCCTTCAGCGCCCGCAAGCAGGTGTGGTATCCCCGCACGCTGCTGTTCCGCGCCGATTCGCTGTCCGAAGCGGCCTGGAGCGCGGCGGAGCTGGTGACCGTGGAGACCCTCGGCCTGGCCGACGGCGAATACACCGTGGAGGCGGCCCTCGAGGGCGGCAGGGCGAAGCTGGAATCCGCGTCGCTGACGGTGAAGGACGGCGCTTGTACGGCGGATATCGTGTTCGGCACGAAGAAGATCGACTATGTGATCGTGGATGGGGAAAAGTACCTGCCCACCAGCGGGGAGGGCAACGCCGCGTTCACCATCCCGGTGACCGGCTTTGACCGCAAGCTGCCCATCACTGTGGACAGCACGGCCATACTGCCCGCCACCGAGGTGCAGTACACCATCTGCTTTGATTCCGCGACGATCTCGGGCAAGTGACGGACGGATATCAATGGGCCTGCCTCAAACAACCCAAAGGGGTTATTTGAGACAGGCCCTTGGTTTTTTTCAACCGGTCCCGGCGGACCGCCTGTTTCCGATTACGCTCTGGCCTCCGGCAACGCCGCAAGGCCGGCCTCGATGAGCTTTTGCAGGCTCATGAGGATGCCCAGCTTGGCGTGGTACCAGGTCAGGCCGCCCTGGAAATAGACGGCGTAGGGTTCGCGGATGGGGCCGTCGGCGCTCAGCTCGATGCTGCTGCCCTGTACGAACGCGCCCGCGGCCATGATGACGTCGTTGTCATAGCCGGGCATGGGCCAAGGCTCGGGCACGACATAGCTGTCCACCGGCGCGGCGGCCTGTATGCCCAGACAGAAGGCGGACATGGCCTCGGGGGAGCCCAGCTCCACCGCCTGGATGATGTCGTGGCGGCTCTGGCTGCCGTCCGGCACCACGCGAAAGCCCAGCCGCTCATAGAGGTTTGCGGCGAAGATCGCGCCCTTGAGCGCTCCGGCGACCACGGTGGGGGCCATGAAGAGTCCCTGGTAGAAGGCGGGCATGATGCCCAGGTTCGCGCCGACCTCCTGGCCCAGCCCCGGTGCGCTCAGGCGATAGGCACAGCGGGACACGCAAGCCTGACTGCCGCATATATAGCCGCCGATGGGGGCCAGCCCGCCGCCGGGATTCTTGATAAGGGAGCCCACCACCATGTCCGCGCCCACGTCGGAGGGCTCGATGGTCTCCACAAATTCGCCGTAGCAGTTGTCCACCATCACGTTCAGATCCGGCTTGACGGATTTGATAAAGGCGATCAGATCGCCGATTTGGGATACGGAGAAGGTGGGTCGGGTGGCGTAGCCCTTGCTGCGCTGGATGGTGACCAGCTTTGTGCTTTCGTTGATGGCCGCGCGGATCCCCTCGTAATCAAAGCCGCCGTCGTCCAGCAGCGCCACCTCGCGGTAGGACACGCCATATTCCTTCAGGGAACATTTCGATTCCCGGATGCCGATGACCTCCTCCAGGGTGTCGTAGGGCCGCCCCACGGGGCTCAAAAGCTCGTCCCCGGGCAGCAAATTGGCCGACAGCGCCACGGCCAGCGCGTGGGTGCCGCAGGTGATCTGGGGCCGCACCAGCGCGGCCTCGGTGTGAAATACGTCCGCATAGACCTTTTCAAGCGTGTCCCGGCCCACGTCGTCATAGCCGTAGCCGGTGGTGGCCGCGAAGCAGGGAGCGCTGACCCGGTGCTTTTGCATGGCGGCGATGACCTTTGCCTGGTTGTATTCCGCCACGGCGTCCACCTTCTCGAAGCGCTGCTTCAAATCCGCCAGTATTGTTTCGCCATAGCGATAGACCGCCGGGCTGACGCCCAGGCGCGCGTACATGGTTTCAAGCTCCATATCGAAAACCTGCCTTTGGTGAATGTCGGATTCTATGATAGCATCCGGCGCGGCTTGTGTCAAGAAATCGCGGGAAAGAGGCAAATTGTGATGTGAAAGCGGTGTTTTGGTGACACTTCCGGGCCTTTGATTGATTCCGCCCGGCGGGGCGTGTATAATGAAGCTGCTGAAAACAGGCGCGGCCCCGGTAGGCCGCGGGGGAGGGAAATACATATGAAGCGTTTTATGGCGGCGCTGCTGGTGTGCGCACTGGCGCTGTGCGCGTCCGCGCTGGCGGATACCCGGCTGAGCGAGGTTCAGATGCTGTATGAGGATTACGACGGCAACCAGGCCAACCAGACCGTGGCGGACGAGGCCACGCTGGAGGAATTGGAGCAGATGCTCATGCGTGCCCGCAAGACCCCTGGGGAGCTGGAGGGCTGCACCATGAACTGCACGCTGCTGTGTACCCTTGACAACGGCGAAATATACGACATTGCCGTGGCCACCGACGGCTGCCCCTACATCACGGACATGACCACCGACAAGACCTTTACGCTGACGGAGGAGGACCAGGCCCGGCTGTGGGAGATCTTCGATTTGATTCAGGAGACCATGGGCTACGACGCCGCCGTGGTCATGGGCTGGTAAACAATTGCCCTTGGCGTGCAAGGAGAGGCTGAAGCGAATCGCTTCGGCCTTTTTTTGCGTCAAAGGCGCTTGTGTACACCGAAAAGCTGTGGTAGAATAGTACAAAAACAGGGGGAGGCCGTGGCATGAATTACAATCTGCCGCCCATGGGCTGGAACAGCTGGAACACCTTCGGCGGGGATATCTCAGATCGGCTGATCGTGGAAACCGCCCGGGCCATGAAGCAAAAGGGCTATCTGGAGAAGGGCTATCGCTACATCGTCATTGATGACACCTGGAGCCTGCACGAGCGGGATGCCGAGGGACGGCTGGTGCCCGATCCCGCTAAATTTCCCCGGGGCATGAAGGCACTGGCGGACGACGTGCATGATATGGGCTTTCTGTTCGGAATGTATTCCTGCGCCGGCGTTTTGACCTGCGGGGGCTATCCCTCCAGCTTTGACCATGAGTTCATCGACGCGCAGACCTTCGCGGACTGGGGCGTGGATTACCTGAAATACGATTTCTGCAATTTCCCGGCCCACGCAAACGGCCAGCAGCGATATGCCACGATGAGCATGGCCCTGAAGGCCACGGGGCGGGACATACTGTTCGCGGCCTGCAACTGGGGAACGGATGAGCCGTGGAAATGGATGAAGTCCATCGGCGCGCACATGTACCGCTCCACAGGCGATATTCAGGACAATTTCAAATCCTTTTCGGACATCGCCCGCTCCCAGCTGGACAACTTCTGCATGAGCGGTTCCAACTGCTTCAACGATATGGACATGCTGACCATCGGCATGTATGGCAAGGGCAACGTGGCCCTGGGCCAGGTCTGCACCGAGGCGGAGTACAGAACGCAATTCGCGCTGTGGTGTATGCTGGGCGCGCCGCTGATGATTGGCGGCGACGTGCGGAGCCTGGACGCGGCATCGGAGGCGCTGCTCAAGCACGAAACGCTGCTGCGCATCAACCAGGACGCGGAATGCCGCCCGCCGCAGGTGGTCTATCGGGGGCGGATCGTCCACATCGGATATGAGCCGGAAAGCGGCTGGTGGCACGAATACCCGGATTGCGGGCTGACGCTGTTCAAGCACCTGTCAGGCGGTCAGTTCGCCATCGGCTATTTCAACTTTGCGCCCAAATCCGGCGAGGTGCCCTTCATCCTTGCCGACGCGGGGCTGCCCTATGGCAGCGGCATCGGCCTGCGCCTGCGGGACGCCTTTACGGGAGAGGATATGGGCTTGCGCCGGGATTACTGCAACCTGGATATCGAGAGCCACGGCTGCCGGGTGTTGATCGGGAGTCTGGAGAAGGCATGATGGATCGGGAACGCTGCTGCGCCTGCGGTCGCCCGCTGACGGCGGACGAGGTGGCCGTCACCAAAAAGCTGGTCAACCGAGGCGCGCGGGAATTTCTGTGCGTGCCCTGCCTTGCGGCGCGGTTCGAGGTGACGGAGGCGTGCATAACGGAACGAATCGCGCATTTCAAGGCCATGGGCTGCATGCTGTTTCAAAAGGATTGACGCAAAAAAGAGGCTGTCTCCACGCAAAATATCGTGGGACAGCCTCTTTGCTGCCTTGCGGTGCGGTTACCTTCCGAAGTATACGCACAGGCCGTCGCGGATGCCCTCGGCCATCTTCTGACGATATTCGTCGGTGGCCAGCAGCTCGTCCTCCCGGCGGTTGGTCAGATAGCCCAGCTCCAGCAGCACGGAGGGCGTGGTGGTCCAGTTCAGGCTCATGTAGTTATTGTTGATCTTGACTCCCAAATCCACACAGCCGGTGGCCGCGCTGATGGCGGCGGTGAGGGCCTGGGCGATGGCGCGGCTCTCGTTTGGCCAGTCGCCCGTGGTGCGGATATAGCCGCTGCAGCCGTTGTGGCTGGCGTTGCTTACGCTGTTGCAGTGCAGCTGCAACGCCACGTCCACCCCGGCATCGTTGAGCATTTTGGCACGGTCGATGTTGGTGAGCATGACATCGTTGCTGGTGCGGGTGATGACCACCGTCGCGCCCTCGTCGGTGAGCAGCTTGGCCAGCTTCAGGCCGATTTGCAGCACGGTTTCGTATTCATTGACCCGGGTCCACTTGCCGCAGGCGCCGGTCTTGACTCCGTAGGCGGTCTTGCTGGAGCCGGGGGCGAGGGGATACTTTTTCTTGATGGTGGTCTTTTGGTGGCCGGGGTTGATGCCGATGGTCAGGCCCGCCATGCGCGCCGTTCCGGGCGCCACCACGCTGACGCGGCAGGCGGCGGTCAGCCCGGGCACGGCGGCGGAGGCGACGGTGATGTTGGCGATGCCGGTCCCCACGGCGGCGATCTGTCCGCCGGCGTCCACGGTGGCCACGGCGGGGTTGTCGCTGGCATAGCTGACGGCGGGGTTGGTGACCTCAGATGGGGTGAACTGCGGCTGAAGGGAAAACTGTCCGCCGGGATTCAGCGTGACATAGGCGCGGTTGAGCGCCAGCGCCGTGGGCTTGATCTCCTTGACCGTGACCACGCATTTGGCGGATTTGCCGTTGGGCGCGGTGGCGGTGATGGTGGCCTTGCCGCCGGACAGCCCGGCAACTGTGCCGTTTTGATCCACGCTGGCAATTTCCGGCGCGGAGGAGGCCCAGGTCAGCACCGGGTTGTAGGCGTCGGCGGGCTTGATGGTCGCGCTCAGCTGCGCGCCGCCGTACAGCGCCAGGTTCAGCCTGGAGGCGCTCAGCTTGACGGATTTGACCTGCTTGTAGTCCGTCACCACCACCACGCAGCTGGCCGTCACGCCGTTGCGGGTGGCTGTGATCACGGCGCTGCCGGCCTTCTTTGCGCTGACGACGCCCTTGGATACCTTGGCGACCTTCGCGTTGGAGCTGGACCACTTCGCCTGCTTCGCGCCGATGGCCGCGCCGTTTTCATACAGCGACAGCGTCTTTTTGGAGCCCTTGTTGAAGCTGAAGGCGCTCAGACTCAGCGACAGCGGCTCGGGATCCAGTATGGCAATGCTGCCCGTGGGGCCGAGACTGAAGCAGCTCAGAAGATCGGCGCCGAGGGCGGGCGCGCCTTCGATCAGTACCCCGCCGAGGTTGAGCTGGCCGTTCACCTGCGCCATGGGGCCGGTGTAGCCCGCGATGCGGACAAGGTTGACGTTTTGCCAGTATTCGGTGCCGTCCACGTTCGCGGTCGTGCCGAACCACACCACAGCGGTACCTGCGGCGGGTGCTTCCGCCGGCGCGGCGGTCTCCGGGGTGGGTTGCTGAGGGATGGCCTCCGGCGCGGCGACCTGGCCGGGCAGCTCGTTCACAGTATCGGAAACCGCTTCCGAAGCGGGAGCGTCGGGCTGGACATAAGTTTCCGGCGCGGGCGCGCTCTGGGCGTCCGTCACGGGGACAGGGGCGTCCGCGGGCGCGCTCTGG
>JAFUCP010000164.1 GCA_017459565.1 Clostridia bacterium
TGGCCTCCCGCAAGATCGCCGACGGCATCGAATGGTGCAAGGGCCTCAAGCCGGGAGAGCAGACCGTGGAAAAGCAGGTGGAGGCCGGCAAGAAGCAGTTCATCGGCCCGGAGCTTGAGGGAAAGACCCTGGGCGTCATCGGCCTGGGGGCCATCGGCCTGCAGGTGGCCAACGCCGGCGTGGCGCTGGGCATGAACGTGCTGGGCTACGACCCCTATATCTCCGTGGACAACGCCTGGCGGCTGTCCCGCGCCGTCACCCACGCCATGAGCCTGGACGAGGTGATCGAAAAGAGCGATTACATCACGCTGCACGTGCCGCTGATGGACAGCAACCGCAACATGATCGACGCCGGCGCCATCTCCCGCATGAAGAACACCGCCGCGCTGCTGAACTTCGCAAGGGGCGGCCTGGTGAATATCGCCGATGTGAAGGAGGCGCTGGAGGCGGGCCAGCTGCGCGTGTATGTCACCGACTTCCCGGAGGAGGCGTTGATCGGCGCAAAGAACGTCATCCTCACGCCCCATCTGGGCGCCTCCACCCCGGAGAGCGAGGACAATTGCGTGCGCATGGTGGCCCGGCAGGTGAACGACTACATCAAGTACGGCTCCATCGTCAACAGCGTGAATTATCCCAACTGCCGCCTGGGCAAGCCCACCATGCCCCGCATTTCCATACTGCACAAGAACGTGCCCAACGTGATCGGCGCGATCACGCAGATCATTTCCGGTGAGGGGCTGAACATTGAAAACATGGTCAACCAGTCCCGGGGCGCTTATGCCTATACCGTGCTGGACGTGGACGCCAAGCCCAGCACCCTCACCCGGGACAAGCTGCACGCGCTGGAGACGGTGTACCGCGCCCGGCTGCTGATGCCGTAAGGCCCGCGGCAAACTGAAGATGGCAAACCGACAAGACAAAGTGGTCCGGGGCGCGCGGCGCGCCCCGGGCCGCTCGGCGTATTTTCGCGCGCTGACGGACCGGCTGGCCGACGCGCCCCGGCGGCTGCGCGGCGGAATGGGGAAAAGCCCCTGGCTCCGCCCCGGATACCGGCGCAGGCGGCTGCAAAGGCGCAGACGGCTGTGGCGGGCGCTGGCCGCGGCGGCGGCGGTGGCGCTGGCGGCGCTGGGGATGCGGCTGTTGGCCTCGTCGGGCGGCGTCGTCGTGCTGCCCAAGCGGGAGGTGCCCTCCGACCCGGTGTTCTTCTACCAGCTGGACGAGGCCTGGAGCGGCGACGCGATGGGCGCTACCGGCCGCACGCTGGGCGAGGGGGGCGACAGCGTGGTCTGCCTCACGTCGCTTCTGGTGATGCAGCGGATCCACGTGCCCTTCACCGGCGCGATCAACCCCGGCGCGGTGAACGCCTGGCTGGGCGCGTCGGACGCCTATGAGGCCGACGGGAAGATCAGATGGAGCGCGGTGGGGCAGCTGCTGGGCGTGGAGCTGACGGAGGAGCGCGCCCGGGGCGGCATGGCCGCGACGCTGGACGCGCTGATCGACAGCGGCCAGTGCGCCATCGTCACCGTGAAGGGCCCGGAGGACGGGCGCCTGCACGATGTGCTGCTGGTGGGCAGCAACCACGGAAAATTTATGGTCATAGAGCCGCTGGACCCCTCGGGCGCGCTGACATCGCTGGAGGTTTACGGGGACAGGATCTATGCCATGCGCTATATGCGCTATCCCACGGAAACGGAAAGTGAGGCCACATGATGAACGACGCGCTGCATACCGCTGAAATATGGCTGCCCCGACCGGGCGCCGACATGGAAAAATGGGCCGTGGTGGCCTGCGACCAGTTCACGGCCCAGCCGGAATACTGGGACGAGGCCGAGGCGCTGGCGGGGGACGCGCCCTCCGCGCTGCGGCTGATACTGCCGGAGGCGCGGCTGGATGAGAGCGAGGCGCGCATCCCCGCCATCCACGGCGCCATGGCGCAGTATCTGGACGACGGCACGCTCATCCCGGCGGTGCGGGACGGCTTTGTGCTGGTGGAGCGCACGACCCCGGCGGGCGTGCGGCCCGGGCTGGTGGCGGCGCTGGATCTGGATGCCTATGATTTTTCCAAGGGCTCCGAAAGCCTGATCCGCGCCACCGAGGGCACCGTGCTTGAGCGCGTGCCGCCCCGGGCCCGCATCCGCGCGGGCGCGCCGCTGGAGCTGCCCCATGTGATGATGCTGATCGACGACCCCGGCCAGACCGTGATCGAGCCGCTGATGGCCCGCCGGGCGTCGCTGCGCGCTCTGTATGACTTTGAACTGATGCTGGGCGGCGGCCATCTGCGGGGCTGGGCCGTGGAGGGCGCGGACGCCCGGGGCGTGTTTGAGGCCGTGGACGCGCTGCTGGCAAGGGCGGACGGGCTGCTCTATGCCGTGGGGGACGGCAACCACTCCCTGGCCGCGGCGAAGCAGTGCTGGCTGGACATTCAAGGCGCGCTGACGCCCGAGCAGCGCAAGAGCCACCCCGCCCGCTACGCGCTGGTGGAGCTGGTGAACCTGGCCTGCCCCGCGCTGGCGTTTGAGCCCATCCACCGCGCGCTGTTCGGCGTGGACGCCGGGGCGCTGATGGCGGAATACCGGGCGTATTTGGCCGACAACGGCGCGGACGAGGGCGAGGGGGACGACCTGATCGCCTTCGACGGCGCGGGCCGCAAATGGCGCTTCCGCTCTGCGCAGCACCCGCTGCGGCTGTTGCAGGCGTTCCTGGACGGCTACCTTGCCCGCCATCCGGAGGCGTCCATCGACTACATCCACGGCGAGGCCGCCCTGCGGAAGCTGGTCAGCCGCCCGGACGCGCTGGGCTTCATGCCCCGCGCCTTCGATAAGGGCGAATTGTTTGACTACATCCGCCGCTTCGGCGTGCTGCCCCGCAAGACCTTCTCCATGGGCGAGGCCACGGAAAAGCGCTATTATGTGGAGGCCCGGAAAATCCTTTGATATTGAATGACTGTCGGCGCCGTCCCGCGGATGCCGCCGACCCGGAAGACGCGCCGTTTTCCTGATCATGTACCATTCCGAAACGGGGGCTGTCCGCACACGATGGGACAGCCCCCGCCTTTTATTCCTCCGCGCAGGCGCCCCGCAGCAGCTCCGCCAGGGAGAAGGGGCGGCCGTGCAGCCGGCGGTAGTTCTTGGCGTCCACATTGGCCGAGCGCAGCTTCAGCACGGTATAGGGGATGCCGAACCAGCCGACCTTGTTGATCTTCTCGGTGTAATAGATTTTGTACACGTCTTGGCACCTCCTCTCAGGCCGCGTCATCGAACCAGTCCCGGATGAAATCGGCGTACTCGTCAAACGTGGGAAAGGCCATGCGCCTGCCGTCCGGCAGGAAGCCGACATAGCCATTTGCGGTGTAAAAGCCCTTGAGCGTGAACATATGAAAACCTCCTTTGGCGCCGCTGTCCTTGTTGCGGATACAGCATACCAAAGGAGGTGTACAAAAATACTCCCATTATTGCTCGGATGACATTTTACTGTACAAAAAACACCCCTTAAAACGTGCGATTTCCGTCACGATTCCGGATATTGCGTATTCAGCCTCAGAACCTCCTTACGCATCCTGCGCACCACGCTCGTTGGCCCGGTGATGCGTATGCCGTCGCCCAGGCCCATGATCCAGCCGAAGAACTGCGTGCTGACGGCGACGTTTACGCTGGCCTCAAAGCGTCCCTCGCCCACGGGCACGATGGGCACGTCCTTGCCGAAGCGGTCGATGATCACGCCCACCATGCTCGCGTCGCCCTCCAGAGTCACGGCGGATTCCTCGCCGCCGAACATGCCGAAGAGCGTCTTGGCGTAGCGGGCGGTGTCGAAGGCCTTGAAGCGCTCCTTGCCCAGGCGCCTTTCGTCCAGGAGCTTGATGCGCAGCATCTTGTCCACGCGATAGTGCTTGATTTTGTCGTCCGCGGCGTCGTAGGCCACCAGGTAGTAATTCTCGTCGTCCCACAGCAGCGCCCAGGGGCTGACCTGGTACCACGCGCCGTCCCGCCGCAGCACCGTCTCCTTGCGCACGTTCCACTGGTAATACTGGAAGCGGATCTGCGAATCGGTGTTGATGGCCCCGTGGAGCTTGTCGATGTTGTAGTAAATGGATTCGTTCATGGTCTTGACCCGGCCCGCGATCAGCACCTGGCGGTGCAGCTGCTGGGCCTGGTGGCGGCTGACCAGCGATTCCAGCTTGCGGATCAGCTCCCGGGATTTTTTGTCGGTGATGAACTTGGCCGACTGCACCGAATCCACCAGCAGCTTTAATTCCGGCAGCTCAAAATCCCGCGCGCCGAGGTAATAGAAGGTGGTGTGGCCCACCTGCTCGCTGATGATATCCAGCCCGAAGTGCCTGAGTTCCTCAAAGTCCTGGTACAGGGTCTTGCGGTCCGCGCTGATGTCCAGCTGGGCCAGCTTCGCCGCGATCTGTTGCAGCGACAGCATATGCTCCTCATCCGTCTCCTCCATGAATATCCGCGCCAGATACAGCATCTTCAGCTTGCCCTTCGCCATGGTCAGCACCTCCGTGGATGGCAATATCATCAATTAAACGACCGAAGGAGAGCCCCACCACCGCAAGCGGTCTCCCTCCCCATTGCGATGGGGAGACTTTTACGTCGCGGCAGATGCTTCCTTCGCATCTCCACCGCAGCGGGGGATAGGGCGCTTCTTATCCTTTACTTGACGACATTGCCGTGGATGGGATGGCCGGCGGGAATCTGCCCGGCCTCCATGCCCCAATTATAGCACGCGCGGGGGCGAAAGGAAAGCGGATGGGGGGAGAGAATGTGCCCGAAATTGCGCAAAACCGGGCGCCTTGGCGTGCAAGAGAGGATTTTTGGACAGGTGACATGTTATAATGGATTTGGCTGTTCCCATCCTTTGCCTCCGCTTGCGAAAATGCGCGCAAGGAATTGTTAAAAACGGTAAAATATGTTATGATTAAGCCGATGTGGAGCGGAGCGGCGGACATTCAGGCAAAGAAAAAGACCTCTTTCGAGGCCCTTCTTCACACACACTGTGTGACCGCGCGACGCGGCGTGTTGAGATAACTCTTATTTGAACGCGCAGTGTTGTTCCATAGGGATTGGAACAGCTTGATTATACGTCACGAAAGGAGCGTTGTCAAGATGGCAGGCGAGAAAAAATATTATCTGGGGTTGGACATTGGCACGGATTCCGTGGGCTACGCCGTTTCCGACGGGCAGTATAACCTTTTGAAGTTCCGGGGGGAACCGGCCTGGGGCGCGACGCTGTTCGACGCGGCGGGGCAGGCCGCCGAAAGGCGCGCCCACAGGGTGGACCGCCGCCGCACGGACCGCCGCCAGCAGCGCGTGCGGCTGGTGCAGGAGCTGTTCGCCCCCGAAATCGCCCGGGTGGACGGGCGCTTCTTCATCCGCCAGGCCGAAAGCGCCCTGTACCCCGAGGACAAGCGGGAGCCGTTTTCCCTGTTCAACGATGCGGGCTACACCGACGCGCAGTACCACGCCGACTACCCCACGATCCATCACCTGATCGACGAGCTGATGGAATCCGACGCGCCCCACGACGTGCGACTGGTCTACCTGGCCTGCGCCTGGCTGGTGGCGCACCGGGGCCATTTTCTCAGCCAGATCAACCGGGACAACGTGAAGGCCGTGACGGATTTTTCCACGGTGTACGACCAGCTGCGGGAATACCTGACGGACAACCAGTGCGCCATCCCCTGGCGGGAGGACGGCCTGGAGCAGATGGCGGCGGCGCTGCGCATGAACGCCGGCGTGAACAAAAAGGCGCGGGCGCTGGCCGCGGCCTGCTTTCCCGGGGGAAAGGTTCCGAAGGAGCCGTTGGAGGGCTTCCCCTACAGCTGCGACGAATTCTTGAAGGCGCTGGCGGGCGGCAAGGTTTCCGCGGCGAAGCTGTTCAACGACAGCGGCTATGCGGAGCTGGAGAGCTTTTCCCTGGACAAGGGCGACGAGGAGCTGGAGAGCCTGATCGCTCAGTTGGGGGATGACGGAGAGCTGGTTTCGCGCATGAAGGCGCTCTACGACTGGCCGCTGCTGGTCAAGGCGCTGGACGACGGCAAGGGCCATGCCTGCGCCACCATTTCCAAGGCGAAAATCGCCCTGTATGAGCAGCACCGCGCAGACCTTGAGACGCTCAAGCGGATCCTCAGGCGCTACCGCCCGGAGGTCTATGACGATGTGTTCCGGGACGATTCGCGGGAAAACAACTACGCCGCGTATGTCTATCACGGGGCGGGCGAGGGGGTCAAGCGCAAGGCCACCCAGGAGGAATTCTGCAAATACGTCAAGGGTGTCCTCAAGGGCGTCGCGCCGGAGGAGGCGGACCGGGCCGATTTTGAAGCCATGCTTGAAAAGCTGGACGGCGGACGGTTCATGCCCAAGCAGAAAAACGGCGACAACCGGGTCATTCCCTATCAGCTCTACTGGCACGAGCTGGACGCGCTGCTGCGCCGCGCGGAGGGCTATCTGCCGTTTTTGGCCCGGCGGGACGCGGATAACCTGTCGGTGTCGGACAAGCTGCGCAGCGTGTTCATGTTCCGCGTGCCCTATTTTGTGGGCCCGCTGGGGCGCGTGGGGGCGGAGAGGAACCACTGGGCTGTGCGCCGGGCCGAGGGCAGGATCACGCCCTGGAATTTTGAGGAAAAGATCGATCTGGACGCCAGCGAGGCGGCGTTCATCAACCGCATGACCAACGCCTGCACCTATCTGCCCGGGGAGGACGTGCTGCCGAAGGATTCGCTGCTGTACCACCGCTTCATGGTGCTGAACGAGATCAACAACCTCAGGGTCGGCGGCGAGCCCATCACCGTGGAGCAGAAGCAGCGGCTCTACCGGGAGGTCTTTTTGCGCCGGGCGAAGGTGAAGCTGCGCCATGTGAAGGATTTTATGGTTGCCAACGGCTTCATGGGCAGGCAGGATGAGCTTTCGGGCGTGGATACGGAAATCAAGAATAATCTGAAGCCGTGGCACGACTTTGCAAGGCTCATGGAATCGGGCGCGCTCAGCGAAAGGGACGTGGAGGCCATCATCGAGCGCCGCACCTATTCCGAGGAGAAGGAGCGCTTTTCCCGCTGGCTCAGGAGCAATTATCCGTCCCTGGCCGACGAGGACGTAAAACACATTTGCAGGCTCAATTACAGGGACTTTGGACGCCTCTCCAGGCGCTTTTTGACCGAATTTGAGGGCGAGAACCGGCAGACGGGGGAGATCACCACCGTCATGCAGGCGCTGTGGGAGACCAACGACAACCTCATGGAGCTGCTGTCGGAGCGATACAGCTTTTCCGATGCCGTGCGCCGGGCCCGGGAGGAATTTTACCTTGAAAGCCCCAGAACGGTGGCTCAGCGGCTGGAGGAGATGTATGTGCCCGTGGCCGTCCGCCGCCCGGTGCTGCGGGCCCTGGAGATCGCCCGGGAGGTGGCAAAGGCCTTCGGCGGCGCGCCGGAGCGCATCTTCGTGGAGATGGCGCGGGGCGGCAAGCCGGAGCAAAAGGGCCAGCGGACGCTGACGCGCAAGAGCCAGCTCATGGCGCTGTACGACAAGTGCCGCGACGAGGATGTGGCCCCGCTGCGCCGCCAGCTGGAGGCCATGGGCGACGAGGCGGACGCGCGGCTGCAATCCGAAAAGCTGTTTTTGTACTATTTGCAGCTGGGCCGCTGCGCGTATACGGGTAGGCCCATCGAGCTGAACAGCCTGTTCAACGACAAGCTCTACGACGTGGACCACATCTATCCCCGCTCCCTGACCAAGGACGAGAGCCTTCTCAACAACAAGGTGCTGGTGGACACCAACGCCAACGCGGACAAGGGCAACCGCGTCGTTTCCCCGGCGGTGCAGGCGAAAATGCGCGGCTATTGGGAGCATTTGAACCGCTGCGGGCTGCTGAACGATGAAAAGCTCAGGCGGCTGACGCGCACCGCGCCCTTCTCCCCGGACGAGAAATGGGGCTTTATCAACCGCCAGCTCACCGAAACCAGCCAGGCGACCAAGGCCGTGTCCGCGCTGCTGCGCCAGCTTTACCCGGATACCGAGGTGGTGTATGTAAAGGCCCAGCTGGCATCGGACTTCCGGCAGGCGTTTGACCGGCTCAAGTCCCGCGACTACAACGACCTGCACCACGCCAAGGACGCCTATCTGAACATCGTGGTGGGCAATGTCTATCGCGCCAAATTCACCCGCCGCTGGTTCAACGTGGAGGACGGCTATACGCTGAATACCAGCGCCATCTTCACCCGGCCCGTATTCTGCGAGGGCGCGACGGTCTGGGACGGCACGCCGATGCTGGAGAAGGTGAAGGCGGTGCTTTTGAAGAACAACGCCCATATGACGCGGTATGCCTTCAGGCGGCAGGGCGCGCTGTTTGACCTGCAGCCGCTGAAAAAGGGTGATGGGCTGGTCCCCAGGAAAAAGGAACTGCCCGCCGAAAAATACGGCGGCTATAACAAGCCGGCCATCAGCTTCTTTGTGCTGGCGAAGTATGCCTCGGGCAAGAAGGCGGACGTGCTGTTCATGCCCGTGGAGCTGATGGTGGCGGACCGCTATCTGTCCGACCCCGCGTTCCGGGAGGACTACGCCCGGCGCACGATCGGCCGGATCAAGAACTGCGAGGTGGAGCGGGTCTCCTTCCCGCTGGGCGATCGGATTTTGAAGATCAACACCGTGATCTCCATGGACGGCTTCCGGGCGTGCCTCTCCGGGAACTCCAGCTATGGCAAGGTCGTCATCCTGTCCGGGAACGTGCCGTTCGTGGCCAACTACGCCGTGGAGCGCTATCTCAAGCGGCTGCGGATGCTGTCGGACAAGCTGGCCCAAAAGCCGGACTACGCCATCGACGCGGCGCAGGAGAAGATATCGCCCCAGGAGAACATGGCGCTGTACGATATCTATTTGAAAAAGCTGCGGGACACCGTCTACAGCAGGCGCCCGAACACGCCTTTGGAGGCGCTGGAGAAGGGCCGGGAGACCTTTGCGGGGCTGGAGCTGGCAAGGCAGGCGGAGGCGCTGCTGAACATCCACGCCGTATTCGGGCGAGTGGCGGGGGGCACGGACCTCAGCGCCATCGGCGGCGTCAAGAAGGCGGCGGCTTCGACCAAGAGTTCCACCCTGTCCAACTGGCTGAAGGGCTGCCGCGATGTGCGCATCATCGATCAGTCCGCCACAGGGCTTTGGGAGACGCGCTCCCAAAACCTGCTTGAACTGCTGTGAGCTGGCGCACTGTGATCATCGAGGGCCGCTGCAAGCTGGATTACCGCATGGGCTACATGGTGGTGCGCTCGGCGGAGGTGAAGCGCGTGTTCCTGGAGGAGATCGCCGTACTCGTCATCGAGAATCCGGCGGTCTCCCTCACCGGCTGCCTGCTGGAGGAGCTGACGAATCGCAAGATCCGCGTCGTGTTCTGCGATGCCAGGCGCAACCCGGTGGCGGAGCTGACGCCCCACCACGGCTGCCATGACAGCTCGGCGCGCATCAAGGCCCAGATGCAATGGAGCGACGGGGCCAAGGCCGCCGTCTGGCAGCGCATTGTGCGGGACAAGATCGGCAAGCAGGCGCGGCTGCTGCGCAAATTGGACAGGCCGCGGGAGTGCGCGCTGCTGGAGGGCTATGTGGACCAGGTGCAGCCGCTGGACGCCACGAACCGGGAGGGTCACGCCGCGAAGGTGTATTTCAATGCGCTGTTCGGCATGGAATTCACCCGCAGCGCGGACTGCCCGGTCAATTCGGCCCTCAACTACGGCTACAGCGTGCTGCTTTCGGCCATGAACCGGGAAATTTGCGCCCTGGGCTGTCTGACGCAGCTGGGCATTTTCCACGACAACCGCTTCAACCACTTCAACCTGGGCTGCGATTTGATGGAGCCCTTCCGCGTTTTGATCGATGGGAGGGTGGTCCAGAGCAGGCCCGAGAAGCTGGAGCGGGACGAGAAGCGCGCGCTGTGGAGCGTGCTGAACGATACGGTGCAGATTAACGGGACGCGGCAAACGGTGCTGAACGCCATGCGCATTTACGCGCGCAGCGCCATCGACGCCCTGAACCGCGAAGCGCCGGACGACATTTTGTTTTACAGGGAATTATGAGCTATCGCTTTATGAGAGTCATTGTGTTTTTTGATCTGCCCACGCAGACGCCCGAGGATCTGACCCATTACCGCCATTTCAGGAAGGCGCTGCTGGAAAACGGGTTTTTGATGATGCAGGAATCTGTCTATTGCCGGCTTTTGATCACGCCCAGCGCGGAAAAGACGGTGATCCAGAGCTTGAAGAAGCACAAGCCGCCCTCCGGGCTTGTGCAGGTGCTGACGGTGACGGAAAAGCAGTTTGCGAACATGGAATACATCGTCGGCGAATCCGCCAGCGATGTCATCGACAGCGACGAAAGGCTGATTGTGCTATGAAGTTCGTCCATCCCGAGATCGAAAACGTGTTTGATACCCAAAACGGCTTTTACAATACACTGGTGGTGGAGGAGCAGCGCTTTCTCGTGCGGCTGCTGGAGGATTTGCACCGGCAGCTGCAGGGGCTGGAGGGGGTCTCTACGCTCTCGGTCAAGGACGCGCCGGTGAGCTTTGCAAAGAACGCCGCGCTGCTGGACGGCTTTGTGCCCTTTGATCTGAACCGCAGGACCCTGCTGAACCAGATATCCGCCGCGCTGGCCCGCAAGGCCGCGGCGGCGGAGGCCTTCGACAGGACGGCGGAGGCCCTGAGCGGCGTCGAGCTTTGGCTGAATGAGCTGGCCTTTGATTATCCCTGCGATATCGTGTTCTCCAATCTCTCCGCCTCCACGCTGATCAAGGCCGCCGGGCCGGAGATCCGGGACGAAGCCGCCTCCATCGCGGAAAGGGTGCTGGATTATATGGAGCTGGTGGAGGCCTTCGACCGGCAGAGGCTGTTCTTTACGCTGAATATGCGCTTCTTCGTCGCCGATGAGGAAATGGAGCTGTTCGCCCGCACCGCCGTTGCCCACGGCTATCACGTCATCGGCATCGAAAGTGCGGCCCACGCCATGCTCTCCATCGAAAAGCGCACGATCATCGATTCCGATTTGTGCGAAATCGGTTGAATTGCGCGCCGTTTTATGGTAAACTGAACTTGAGCCATTGAAAGCCCTGTGAAACGTTCGAACCTCTGATTCCGTGACGCGTAGTGTCATGAGCCCGCGTTTTGACGCCGGCGGGAATTTGAGGTTTGAGAGTGGTGTTGTTTCATAGGGGACTCAAACTTGCGTCGTCATAGCCCTTTGGGCCATGATGTTTGAGAGTGGTGTTGTTTCATAGGGGACTCAAACCCCGCGGGCGGTGTAGAACCGCTGGATCTTGTTTGAGAGTGGTGTTGTTTCATAGGGGACTCAAACTCAGTTCACGGCCATGCTGCAGAACGCCTTGTTTGAGAGTGGTGTTGTTTCATAGGGGACTCAAACCAAGGGCTTGACAAAATTGAATCCCTACTAGTTTGAGAGTGGTGTTGTTTCATAGGGGACTCAAACTGTGCCGCCCTCGTCGACTTTGACTGTCTGTTTGAGAGTGGTGTTGTTTCATAGGGGACTCAAACAAGCGAAGAAAAGAAAGAAAGAAGGCGAAGGTTTGAGAGTGGTGTTGTTTCATAGGGGACTCAAACCGCATGCGTGGGAAAGTCCTTCACATGCTGTTTGAGAGTGGTGTTGTTTCATAGGGGACTCAAACTTCTAACCATAGTCGCGCCACGTTTCATTGTTTGAGAGTGGTGTTGTTTCATAGGGGACTCAAACCTTCTTTAGTTGACTCTGTCAACCATTCGCGTTTGAGAGTGGTGTTGTTTCATAGGGGACTCAAACCGAAACCCCTTGACAGTGAAACACTTTTGCGTTTGAGAGTGGTGTTGTTTCATAGGGGACTCAAACCCAACAGGTGGATTTGTGACCAAAGATTTTGTTTGAGAGTGGTGTTGTTTCATAGGGGACTCAAACTCCACCGCCAATCTTAACCTCAATGTTACGTTTGAGAGTGGTGTTGTTTCATAGGGGACTCAAACTTCCGCACTGAGTTCCTTGCTCATGGCATGTTTGAGAGTGGTGTTGTTTCATAGGGGACTCAAACTTATTGGTTGCAAACCGCTGATACCATGTGTTTGAGAGCGGTGTTGTTTCATAGGGGATTCAGGTTTTATCCAATTTGAATTATACGGGTGTGCTTTTGCGGTCACAACACGCGCGGGCGGCTTGCCTGGCTTTGAGCGCGATTCACGGAGGGGGCATGACCATGGCGACCAGGAAGAAA
>JAFUCP010000165.1 GCA_017459565.1 Clostridia bacterium
GGCGCTTGCTCCGGCACAGGGACGTTCTCCGCGCTTTGGCTCTCCTGAGGGGCTTGCTCCGGCGCGGGCTGGTTCTCCGCGCTTTGGCTCTCCTGGGGCGCTTGCTCCGGCACAGGGACGTTCTCCGCGCTTTGGCCCTCCTGAGGGGCTTGCTCCGGCGCGGGCTGGTTCTCCGCGCTTTGGTTCTCCTGAGGGGCTTGCTCCGGCACAGGGACGTTCTCCGCGCTTTGGCCCTCCTGAGGGGCTTGCTCCGGCGCGGGAACGTTCTCCGCGGGCGGCGCCGCCGGCTGGAGCGCCTCATCCACTGCGGGCGTCTGGGCCTGCGCCGGTTCGGCCTGGACGGGCGCTCCCCCCTCCACGGGCAATCCTGCCTCCGAGACGGCGACGCCGTTCAGGCAGAGGCACATTGCCAGCAGACAGATCAGCTTTTTCATGCGTTTTTCCTTTCATATGGCGCAAAACAGGCGCGTTTGAATGATATCTGTATATTGGACGCTCGTCGATGCCAAAACGATGCCCATTTTTCAAAATTTATCATATCATTACAATATTGCGGTGTCAACGCGGATGCCGCCGCGAATGTGCGCGATATTTCTACAATTTGATGCCCAATCATGACGGCGTTTTTTCGGGGCGGGCCAACCTTTCCCGGCCCGGGCGCGTCTAACGGGTGTACCGGTACGATGGAGGGACGCAAATGCGACAAGCGGAATTCACAGAGCGCGTGCGGGCCTGCGAGCGCAGGCTCTACCGCGTGGCCCGCACGATGCTTCCGACGGAGGCGGATTGCGAGGACGCGGTCCAGGAGGCGCTGCTTCGGGCGTGGGACAGGCTGCATACGCTCCGCGAGGAGGCGTATTTTGAGACGTGGCTGATCCGGATTCTGATCAACCAATGCAAGACCTTTTACCGTCGCCGCCCGCCCGAATACGCGGTTCCGGCGGATAAGCTGCCCCAGCCCTCCGCCGAAGAGACGCCTCTATTGGACGCGCTGCTGGCGCTGCCGCAGAAGCCGCGCGTGACGCTGGAGCTGCGCTACATAGAGGGCTACAGCGTAAAGGAAACCGCCCGCATACTCGGCGTGCCGGAGGGCACGGTGAAGTGGCGGCTGAACCGGGGTCGCGCGCTGCTGAAGGACGCGATCGACAGAGAGGAGGCACGCCCATGAAGCGCTGGAAGGACCCGTTCCCCCAGACACCGCAAGGCTTCCACCGCCGTGTGGAGCGGACGCTGGGCGGCCTGGAGGACAATCATATGAAGCATTTGAGATACAGGAAGCTGGCCATCGCCGCCGTGGCAGCGCTGATCGCGCTGATGGCCGCCACCGCGGTGGCCGTGGTAGCCGGAAGCGCCCGCTTCCGGCAGGCATTGACCGAGGGCGGCGCGGACGAGGTGGCCGCGCTGGTGCAGGAGGTCCACCGCCCCGGCGAGGGCGCGGACGAGAGCGCGGAGGACGGCTTTGCGCTGAACATCGACGAAATCATCTGGGAGGACGACAGCCTTTATTTCACCTACAGCATCCATGTGCCCGAGGACGGCAGCGAGTACCTCGTCGCGTTGTACAGCCCGCTTTTGAACGGCGAGAGCATGGTCTACGACGCCAAGGGCTGGGTCTCCCCCAACTTCTTCGATGACCACGCCCAATCCGCGCTGGTGCTGGGCGGCGGCGAGAGCGCGAACTGCGGCGACCTGCTCACCTTCAAGGTGAACCCGGCGCTCAGGGACAGGGCCGCCAACGCGCTGTACCTGCGGGCAGACTTCATGAAGGCCGACTATCCCTTCGCCGCGTTCCACGACTGGGACAGCGAATTCGGCCTCCCCCGCCCCGGCGCGATGCCCCTGATCTGGGAAAACATCGAACAGGAGGATCTCGGGAACCGGACGACCCCGGAGGAGAGAGGGCTTCGGAAGCAGATCGAGGCAGCCGCCGGCGAGGACGGGATCCTCACCGTGGAGGAGCTGACCGGCACCGGCTGCGCTGAGTTTATCACCCGAAGGGAGGTGCGCATGGCGCTGGACGCCTCCAGGCAGGAGCAGGTGATCTACGACGGCGTAAGGGAGACGGAATTTGAGCTGAACGGCTGCAAGGTGACGGTGGAAAGCTTCCGCATGACCCACCTGGGCGCGCGCATCGACCTGCGGGCCACGGCCCCTGCGGGACTGACCGAGGAGGAGGGGATGCGCATGACCTCCGAGGTGATCGACCCCGCGCCGGACGGCGTCACGAGCTATCACTACAGCTGGATGCTGCTTAGGGAGGACGGCCGGCCGTTGCCGGCGGTGGACCAGGGCTCCACCGGCGGCGCGGGCTACCAGCCCCTGCCCGACGGCACGGCCAGCTATCACTTCAGCGTCCAGATCGACGGCATCATCCCCCTGGAGGGCCTGGAAAGGCTGATGCTGGTGCCCCGCCAGCCGGTCTACGATGAGATAAGCGACAGCTTCCACGACGAATACCTGCTGGATTGGGCCATTATGCTGACGCCGCTGAAGGCCCCCGCGCAAAGCGCCCGGCCCGCCGCCACCCTCTCCCCCGACGCGCAGGCCGCCTTTGACAGGGCCATGAAGGGCGAGGTCATGACGCTGCTGGAGCGCCGCACCGCCGCCGCCAATTGGCAGAGCGGGGACGATACCGTCACCGTGTACGCCACCGACGGCGGAACCTGGTACCACGTCGATATCCACTGCTCCGGCATGATGAACGCCCGCCCCTGGGACATCGCCGACGCCGTCGCCCGGGGCAAGCGACCCTGCCCCGACTGCATCGGAGGAAAGCGCGACCCCGCTGAATGGGAGGAGGGCGAAAACATCTCCTGGTGAATGAATTGGGAGCTGTCTCACATGAGGCAGCTCCCTGGTCTGCGGCGGGAAGGATGAGGGACGGGCAGCGCATCAGCGAAAAAAGACGGCAGTCGATCTCTTTCCTCCTTTGTAATGTCGGCGGCTGGCGGCCTCATCCGGCGGTTTGGGATGTTGGCGGGTTATCGACCTCATCCGACCTCGCTGCGCTCGGCCACCTGTCCACGGGGCTACCGAACGCGCGCGCCCAACGCTGGCGCATTGGGTCCCATCACGCACGAACGGGCCCTATCTCGCTGAAAACAGCCCACTGTGCTGTTTTCCGGGCGCTCGATGCCCCGGAGGGGAAGGCTAAATATCCCTTCGCACCGTCTGTCCGGCCAACTTCAACTCCACGCTCCACACTTCACGCTCTCAGAAATCTCCACACTCCACTCTCAAAAAACTCCACCCCACGCAAAGGCCCCGCCGGCGCGTTCTGCCCGGCAGGGCGTTTATCATCGAACCGTATCAGCGGCGCGCTCAGGCCCACAGCACGTGCATGAACCTGGGATACACCTCGTCCACCAGCCGCATGGTGCGCAAAAGCAGCTCCACGCAGATCTTGCCGCTGGTATCGTCGTTGATGATGGCGTCGCTCTGGGCGTTCACCTTGTCGTCCTTGACGTAGAACTTCAGCCAGCGATAGGTGGCGTTCAGGTCGTTGACGGCATCCAGCATCGGCGCCCACTTATCCTCGGGGAAGGTGAGCAGGCCAAAGATCCTGGCGGACACGCTGTGGCCGTCCTTGTCAAACAGGAACAGCACGTCGTAGCGGGCATTGTTCTTGCCGTTGACACCGCAGACCACGAGACTGCCTCCGTCCTCCAGATCGCGGCTGTCCCGGTATTTCAGGCCCACCTGGTCGCACTCGCTCATAAAACGCATCGCGGTATTCAGCATAAAACGGCCTCCTTTGGTTGAAGTGGGAAACGCGGGTTTGCAGGGCCTTCTTTTCAGATCAGCTCCGCGATGTCCGTATAGGCCATGCCGTGGGCCAGGGCCACGTTTTTGCAGGTGAGCCTGCCGTCATAGGTGTTCACGCCCAGGCGGATGGCGGCGCTTTCCTTGCAGGCCGCGGCCAGGCCGTTTGCGGCGATTTGCAGGCCGTAGCGCAGAGTGGCGTTGGTGAGGGCGATGGTGCTGGTGCGGGGCACCGCGCCGGGCATGTTGCCCACGCAGTAGTGGACCACGCCGTCCTTGATGAACACGGGGTCGTCATGGGTGGTGACATGGGAGGATTCGCCGCAGCCGCCCTGGTCGATGGCCACGTCCACGAACACCGCGCCGTCCTTCATCTCCGGCAGGTACTTCGCCTTGAACAGCTTGGGGGTGCTGCCGCCGGGAATCAGCACGGAGCCTATGACCAGGTCCGCCTCCTTCAGCACGCGCTCCACGTTGCTGTCGTTGGAAACGAGGGTCTGTATATGCGCGCCGAACATGTTGTCCAGCTCCTCCAGGCGCTTGAGGTTCACGTCCAGTATGGTCACGTTCGCGCCCATGCCCACGGCGATCTTGCAGGCGTTCATGCCCACGGTGCCGCCGCCGAGGATGACCACGTTGGCCTTGGGGGTGCCGGGCACGCCCGCCAGCAGGATGCCCTCGCCGCCGAAGCGCTTTTCGAGGTACTTCGCGCCCTCCTGGATGGACAGGCGCCCGGCGATCTGGCTCATGGGGGCCAGCAGCGGCAGGGAGCCGTCTGCCTCCTGGAGGGTCTCATAGGCCACGGCGCGGACCTTGCCGGCCAGCAGCGCGTCGGTCTGCTGCCTGTCGGCGGCCAGGTGCAGATAGGTATAGAGGATCAGGCCGTCGTGGAACAGCGGGTATTCCGATTCCAGCGGCTCCTTGACCTTCACCATCATGTCCACCAGGCGCCACACGTCCGCGGCGTCCTCGATCAAAGAGGCCCCCGCGGCCACGTATTCGGCGTCGGAAAAGCCGGAGCCCACGCCCGCGCCCATTTCCACATACACGTGATGGCCCGCGGCGATGTAGGCGCGCACGTTGTCCGGCGTCAGGCCCACGCGGTATTCGTTGTTCTTGATTTCCTTGACGCATCCAATCTTCATAAGGCAGCCTCCGTTCTTGTGAAAACCGACCCGCTCGACTTTGGGTGGAGCAGGCCGGCTGTTTTTTCAGGCGACGCGAAATCGCCGGGTCGTTTGATCAGGCGTTCTGGATCGCGGCCTGTGCAGTGTATAGCAAAGTTTGGAAACCCTGGCGGAATTCTTACGCTTTCCTTCCACTGCCAGATGGCGAGGTGGATTATCCGGGTCAAACCTTAGATACCAGTAGAATCCATCCTCACGCACTTCGATCCTGACTATGAACGCCTTGATGAC
Source organism: Clostridia bacterium (assembly GCA_017459565.1). Classification (GTDB taxonomy): domain Bacteria; phylum Bacillota; class Clostridia; order Christensenellales; family Aristaeellaceae; genus UBA2862. The sequence goes on from JAFUCP010000165.1 coordinate 5,181, forward strand.
TTCTTCCGGGATGTCTTCATCTCAAGGCAATCCTGCGCGAACCGCTTGCGGTACTTGATTATACCACAGTAAAAGGAGTTTTGCAATATTCTGGAGGCGGTTCCTTCATGCCAATTCGCGCTGCCGGATGCCGCAGGAATTCCGGCTTGTTCATGCCTGAACTTAATAGCCTTGACCGCCGCTCTTCATTCTTCACAACCAGCGCGATTGCAATGAAGACAATCATCGGTGAACACAGTTCAAAGGGCAGGTGTGCCATTTCAAGATACGGCGAAAGCTCTCCTGTCGCTGTGTAAGCGATCAGCGCAACGGAAATGCCGATCCAAACCAAATGTCCTGAGGAAAACACAGCAATCACGTCTCCTCTTTTTCATGCCTTAATTGCGTGATTCCCTTGAACCAGAGCCAGGACAGCTTCCGATTCTTTTCTGACAGATACCATCCCATCAGACAGGCGCAGCCATAGATAAAGACGAACGCGATGGCCGTCGCCCCGGCATAATGCCTGAAATCCAGAAAGAAGCAGGGAATCATATCCGTTGGAAGCGCCCCTGTGGCAATCAGCGACAGAACGATGACCGCGTAAAAGGACACAAACCGAATGTGATCGCGCCCAGAGTGGTGAATACCGTTCCATCCACCGTCATCCAACGAAAAATCGTAGAGATCGATTCCAGCCGGATACCGTAAAGAAACGAAGTGATTCCAAGGATTGCGATCAGACTGGAAACGCAAATGTTGGCGGCCTTCTTTTGGCGATACCTGTGTTCAAACGCCTCAAGGATCTCATCACAGGCCCGATCTGTCGGATGGATCGCGTTTCCCACGCTTTCAGTCCTCCCATCTGCCTCGTGACAGCCTTTTCAAAACGGTCATTTCCACCGCGTCGGCGGTCACCGCCTCCAGCCCGTCGCGGGCCTCGCCGAACAGCCGCGCCCCATGGCACACGCCGTCACGGATCAGCGCCGAGTGGAAGCAGCGCCACAGCATGCGCTCGATCAGACCCGTCGCCTCAAAGCGCCGGGCCTCCATCACCAGCGCGGACACGATCTGCCTTCTATTCCACCAAACCAAGCTCGATATAGAGCCAGTAGTACTCATCATACAGGCCACAGCAGGCGTCCATGCCCATATTGGGACTGAACGCTTTCTGCAGTACCGTGGTCCATTCGCCGTACTTTTCATACAGCTGATCCGGCGTCGGGCCGTCTTCCTGGCCATAGGTTTCCAAATTGCTCTTCTTGACAGCCGCCAGGCCTTCCGGATCGTCCTCATAAGACATAAGCCGCAGGCGATTCCGCTCTTCTGAAACCGCCCTTGCCATCTCTTCCATGGAGGCGCCCTCCTCGCGCATCCGGTAAAGGATATCTGTCATGGTATCCATCGATTCGTGATAGGCTGTTCGATCCTTCTTCGCTTCTTCGACGAACAGGGGATCCGTCCAATCGTATTCGGCGTAAGGGCCCAAACGCGTGGACTGCGGATCCGGAGAAAAGCCATAGACGGCCTCCGGGTTTTCTATGATATCCTCCATGGCCTTGGCGCTCTCTCTGGGATCATGGACGTAGGTAAATCCGGCGCCCTCCGTCACGCCAAAGCCGCAATACAAGGCCACGGCCAGCAGCAGCAACAGCATAGAAAGCGTCTTTTTCATAATCTCTGTACCTCCCTCAATCCTTCAATGGACCGTTGTTTTCCGGCAAGAAACAAACGCTTTTGATCAGATGAAAGCGGACAGTCGCCCGTCTCCCTCCATCGCCCGCGTTTACATTCTGTGCCAATTTACTTATTCACTGCGACAGCTTCATTTTCCTTCTGTCTCGCATATTATTTTTCCGACATCCGCCGCAACGTAAAGATTCCCAGGGCTATGGAGGCTGGTGATGGACATGTACTTGTCGATCAGGTTGTCCAAATCCTCCGCCAGCTTCGCCCGGTCCGTCTCGGGCAAGACCGCGCCCATGGCCATCACGGTGTAATCCCTCGTCTTTTCCACGCGAAATACCGCCATGTCGTCTTTCCCCCCTCTTTCGCCCATTGGGTAGATGTGTCCGGCTGATTCCAAGGATGCAAATTCCACTCAGCATCAGGCCAATGCCAGCCAGTATCATGACTCCACAAAAGAATTCTGCCATCTCGCTCATCTTCTTCTTTGAAATTGA